>CAMBGJ010000235.1 GCA_945865805.1 Bordetella parapertussis | reverse complement strand
TGGTGTCTGGATGTGTGTCTGAACGACGATCAGGCGCGGGCGCGAGTCAAGAACAGCGCCCAAAACCTTGCCGCCGTGCGTCGCATGGTGCTCAATATTCTGCGTCTGGATAAGTCCCGCAAGGGCGGAATCAAGACGCGACGCTTGGTTGCATCAACCAGCGATTCTTATCGTGAGCAATTACTTGGGATGGTGGCTATTTGATGCAATTGCCCTGGTTGTCGCCCACACGCTCGTGCAGGTCGATCACCAGTGTGTCCACGCCGAGATGGCCCAGCGTGGCGGCCAACGTCAGGCCGGCCTGACCGCCGCCGACTACCAGCACCGTGGGCTCGCGATCGCGGTACGCTTGTCGTGCGGTACGTTGATCTTTCCAGTTAGTGCCGCCGAAGTTGCGTGAATACGCCTCGCCGGTGGGCCGCCGCTTGCCGGTTTTTTCCTCGTAGCCCTTGAGTTCATGCAGATTGGTCATCAACTGAAACGCCTTGCCCGGCTCGTCCGCCAGCAGCCTGACCACGCCATAGCCGCGACCGATTTCCGTTTCGTACTGAAAAATACTTTCGATGAGATCCAGCCCGGTGCGCTGCACGCGCCGTGGCGGCGTGCGCCCTGCGGCGATGGCAAAATCGCGTGCCTTGGTGGTGGCCTGTTTCGCCACCAACAGCGCCCCGATGTTGCTGGCGCCCTGGCACGGCGTGAGCGTCCAGGTGAAGGCATACATATCGCGCCAATGACCGTCCGGCATAAACAATTCCGCCACTGCCACCGGACTGCCGCTTTGCAAGGCCGCGTTGAATCGGTCGAGCCATTGTTCGACCAGCACCTTTTCGCTCATTGCGGACGGATCGGCGGGCTTTTCCAGCACGGCCTGGTTTGCGGCGTTCATTGACGATTCATCTCTATTCAGGTTCCAACAAAAAAGTAATGGTATGTCCAAACAACAAATTCAAAGTCATCTGCCACAGAGGACACAGAGGTCACAGAGAAATTCAAAGACGGAGGTCTCTGTGACCTCTGTGTCCTCTGTGGCAAAAAAGGTTTTCTATCGAATCTGCACATTCACGGCGATTCCTTGTATCGGCGCGTGGCGCAATGTCAGACGATCTCCGCGCGACCATTGTTGAGCACCACGATGTTGTCGCGCGCCAGCACCGTGCAGCGGAACGACACCACGTTGCCGCTTTTCCACATTTCCGTGCGCAGCGTTTCGCCGGGATACACCGGCGACGAGAACCGTGCCTCCATGCTTTTAAAGCGCGCGGTGTCGTAGTCGCACAGGGTTTTCAGCATCGCGTGCCCGGCCACGCCGAAGGTGCACAGGCCGTGCAGGATGGGACGCGGGAAGCCGACTTTCTGCGCATACGACGGATCGGAATGCAAAATGTTGTAGTCGCCCGACAGCCGGTAAATCAACGCCGCTTGTGGCAACGTCGGCAGATCGCAATTGAACTGCGGTGCAGAATCCGGCAGCTTATGCGGATCGCGCGAAGGACCGGTCGGCCCATCAAAGCCACCGTCGCCACGGCAAAAGCTGCTCGACACCTGCGTGCATATCAGGTCGCCAGTTTTCTTTTCGTAGACTTTGCGTTCGGTGATGATCACCGCGCCACGATTCTTGCCGCCCTCGATACCCTTGTCGACCACGCTGGCGAGCTTGGGCACGCCCACCAGCACGCCGTCCACCGGTAGCGGCTTGTGCAGGGTGAGCATCTGCTCGCCGTGCACGCTCTTGGTGCCGAAGCCGGTATCGGTTTTTTTCAGCCACGCGCTCGGCGCAGCCAGCACCACCGCCATCGTCGGCAGGGCCGTAAGATTTTTTTCGTAGACAAAGCACAACTGCTTTTCGTCCATCGGGTCCGCGCCGAGCCCGACGCCCAGCGCATACAGCATGGTGTCGCGTTGCGTCAGTGTTTGTTCAACCTCGGGTATTTTGTATTTCAGCAGACGTTCGTAGGCGGCGTGATCGATGGCCATGGTGCTTTCCTTTTCAAGTGGTAGGTGTATTGGGTGCGGGTATTTAAAGTGCGGCGATGCGTTGGTAAATGCGCTGCGTCATCATAAAGCCTTTGGCACGGCTGCGGCGGCGTTGCGCAAACGCGCGCTCGGACGGAATACGTATTTCGCCAACGCCCGGCTGCAAGGGCGTGGCCTTGATTTGCGCGATCAGCGCGGCAAGATGCTGCTTGAACTGCGGCAACGGCATCAGCAGTTCGGGATCAAACACCACGAACAAAAAACCGAAATCCGCCGGTTTGCCGTTGGTGAGCGCTGCGCCCGCCATCAGGCCCATCGCTTGAGTCATCAACGACAAGGCGAATCCTTTGTGCCCGCCAAAGGTGAGGATGCTACCCGCGATGGCAGCGGTCGGATCACGCGTCGGATTGCCCTCGGCATCGATGGCCACGCCGTCGGCCAACAACTGGTTCAGGCGTCCGGCGAGGATCACATCACCGTTGTTGGTGGCGGAGGTGGCGATGTCCACGACGAAAGGATCCGGCTCGCCCGGCAGGCTGAATGCCATCGGGTTGGTGCCCAGTGCGGGTTTCCTGCCGCCAAGCGGCGCAACCACGCCATCGCTGCAGGCGAAATGCGCACAGGCAAAACCGGCGCGCGCGATTTTCTCCACGTAATAGGCACTGCGCCCGCTCATCCAGCAATTGCGCATGCCCACCACCGCGAAGCGGCTGGTTTGGGCTTTTTCAATCGCCATTTCCGCCGCGCGATACACGGCGTAAAAGCCGGGATAGTTGCCGCCATCCATGCGTGCCGAGACCGGCGTTTCATGCTCGATGCGGATCGCGCTGCGCGGCTTTCTGAAATTCACATGCTCGGAAATCGTCAGGATGCGTGCGAGGCCCAGCGCAGGATAACCGCACAGCTCCGCATCGATCTGACCGGCCGTCATGATTTGCGCTTCGTCATGGGAAAACCCGATGCGCTGCAGCGCACGCTCGCCCAGCGAGCGCGCATCATCGACACTTAACAACACGTGATCTTCGTTAGTCATTATTTTATAAGTATTTGTTTTTTAACAACTTTTTATACAGCACTCAAACCACCCCCACCGCGCCGCACACCTTATTCGCTGATACCCGCCACCTTAATGATCTTGCTCCACTTGGCGATTTCCGCGCGCATGTAGTCGGTGAATTCCTTCGGCGACGATGGCGCGAGCTCCACGCCCAGCCCGGCAATTTTGTCACGCGTGTCGGTTTTCAGCGCGGCGACGATTTCGCGGTTCAGCAGATTAATCACCGTGGCGGGCGTGCCGCGCGGTGAAGTCAAACCGTACCAGGTGCCGGATTCAAAACCAGCCACGCCACTTTCGGCGAGCGTGGGTAAATCCGGCGCGAACGCGGTACGTTTCGCGCTGGTCACGCCGAGCGCCTTCAGCCGACCGGCGCGCACATGCGGCCACGAGCCGCTGATGTTGATAAACGCCGATGGCACCTCACCCGCGAGCAGCGCGGTGGCCATCGGCCCGGTGCCCTTGTACGGCACGTGCGTGGCCTTGACGCCGACGAGATGGTGAAACAATTCCTGCGACAGATGCCCGATACCGCCGCTGCCTGCCGAGGCGAAATTCAGCGGTTTGACTTTCGACAGCGCGATGTAGTCCTTGACCGATTGCGCCTGCACCGAAGGATGCAGCACCAGCAGAAACGGCTGCGAGCCGATGAAGCCAATAGCATCAAAATCCCGCATCGTGTCGTACGGCAGCGGCCTGGCAAACGCAGCCGTCACCGCAAACGACGCCGTGGCGAACAGCGTGGTGTAACCATCAGGCGCGGCCTTGGCGACAATATTAGCGCCGATCACACCGGCGGCGCCGGGCCGGTTGTCGATGACAAACGGCTGGGCGAGGCTTTCGCCCATTTTCTGACACAGTATGCGCGCCACCACGTCGGAGCCGCCCGGCGCGAATTGAATCACCACGCGTATCGGGCGATTGGGATACGGGTTTTGCGCGGCAGCAGGCATCACTGAAAACGCCAGCAGGGCGAGCAACAGGCAGGGCCCGCCGACGATGTTTTTGATGTCAGGACGTAGGGTCACGATAATCCTTTAAAATCAACGCAGCAAAATCCTCTACTGAAAATCTGCTGGACAGTGCTGAACAGTGAACAGGAGCGCGCCACCATGATGTCGGATTCAACCGTGAAATTCAACCTGCGCGCTTGCACCGCGATGGGCGTATTGATGTTGCTGTTTCTCAGCGCGTCCGCCATCGCGCAACCGTTTCCCGTCAAACCGGTACGCTTTATCCTCGGCCCCAGTTCGGAAGTGCTGCCGCGCATACTCGCGCAGCGGCTGTCAACGATGTGGGGCCATCAGGTGCTGGTCGATCCGCGTCCCGGCGGCGGCGGCACCGTGGCAGCCGACACCGTGGCCAAGGCGCCGCCCGACGGCCACACCTGGCTGCTTTCCACCGCCACATTCACCGTCAGTGCGAGCCTGCTTGCCAATCCGCCGTTCGATCTGGTACGCGATTTTCAGGCCGTGACACTGCTCGCCAGCGCGCCGTTTTATCTGATGGTGCATCCTTCGCTGCCGGTTAAAACCGTGAAGGAACTCACCGCGCTGGCGAAGGCGCGGCCGGGGCAACTGAACTACGGCTCGTCCGGCATGGGCACGCCGCCGCACATGGCGGCCGAGATGTACAAAGGCATGGCGGGACTGAACGTGGTGCATGTGGCCTACAAAACCGTCGCCGCCGCCGTCACCGATCACATCGCCGGGCAGATTCAGGTGTCGTTCCAGTACGGCCCGTCGAGCATGCCGGTGCTGCGTGCGGGCCGCCTGCGCGGGGTGGCGGTCACCAGCATCAAGCGCTCACGGTTCGCGCCGGAACTGCCGACGATGGATGAGTCTGGTGTGCCCGGCTATGAAATCAACGGCTGGAACGGCATACACGTGCCGCTGAAAACCCCCGCTGAAATCATCACCAGGCTCAACACCGACATGCGTGCCGCACTGCAGACGCCGGAAGTACACGAACGACTCACCGCCGCCAGCCTTGACGTGCATGGTTACACTCGTACAGATTTCGAGGCGTTCGTGCTCAAGGATCGCGCGCGTTTTGCGAAGGCGGTTAAGGATGCGGGGATTACACCGGAGTAAAGTTGTGAAATCTTTTGGGGTACGGCAAGGATGAACGATAAAGACAGCTTACGCGCCGCAGATGGGGCGAACTCCCCCCTGAGAGCCGCCGAGCAGCGCAGCCATGCCGGGGGCAGTCGGCGAGGACTGTTTGAGTCCTCGCGGCTTTATCGCGAGGGCGAGTTCCGCAGCCGCCCGGCGTGGCGAGCAGCGCAGGCAAGGGCACACTTGAAGCGCAGCAGAAGCGCGAAGCGCCGGCGAACCTGGGGCCGCCTTTCTTTGGTTACTTTCTTTGGCGGAGCAAAGAAAGTGACCAGCTGCCGGGCTGCCCCCGGCGAACTTGAAGTGCTGTTTCTGTCCGTCCTTATCGGGCTAGGACTCAGCACCTTCGCCGCCGCCCAACCCTACCCCACCAAACCCATCCGCCTGCTAACCGCCGAAGTCGGCGGCGGCAGCGACTTCACCGCGCGTCTGCTGTCGCAGCGGCTAACCGAAAGCCTGGGCCAGCAGATCGTCATCGACAACCGTACCGGCGGCGTGATTCTCGGTGACATCGCCTCCAAGGCGCAGCCCGATGGTTACACGCTGTTGCTCTACAGCAGCAGCTTGTGGCTGATGCCCTACATGCGCACCCACGTGCCGTACCGCATGGATCAATTCGCGCCGGTGGTTTATATCTCTGCCTCGCCGCTGATTCTGGTGGTGCATCCGTCGGTGCAGGCGAAATCCACCGAGGAATTGATCGCACTGGCCAAGGCCAAACCCGGCGAACTCAATTACGCGTCAGGGCCGCTGGGCGCGTCGCCGCATTTGGCGGGTGAATTGTTCAAGTACATGGCGGGCGCCAACATTGTGCACATCCCCTTCAAAGGCGTGGGCCTTGCGGTGAATGATGTCATCGCGGGCCGCGTGCAGATCATGTTTACCTCGGTGGGTGGCGCGATCCCACAAATCAAGGCCGGACGCCTGCGCGCGCTGGCGGTCACCACCGCGAAGCCATCGCCGTTGCTACCGGGCATACCCTCGGTGGCGGCGGCGGGTTTGGCGGGCTTTGAAAGCGTGTCCACCAACGGGTTGTTTACGCGCAGTGGCACGCCACAAGCCGTTATCGACAAACTCAATCGCGAAACCAATAACGTGCTCGCGCGGCCTGATGTCCGTGACAAGTTTCTCGGCGTGGGGATGGAGTTGATCGGCGGCACGCCAGCGCATTTCGAACAAGTGATTAAAGCCGAAACCGAACGCATGAGTAAGGTGATCAAGGCGGCTGGTTTGCGGGCGGAATAAAATATTCAATAAAATCAAATACTTAACTTCAAAACCTTTTAGCCACAGATGAACACAGATAAACACAGATTAACCCCTCGCGGTCGCGTTTTTATCTGGGTTCATCTGTGTTCATCTGTGGCTAAACATTGGGTTGAGGCGTGAAAGGCCGCGCTGACCGTGATCTGCTCGCCACGCTAGGCGCCGGGCTGTTCACCAACGGCGTGTGGGACATGCTGTCGGTGATCGTGCCGCTGTATGGCGTGGCGGTGGGGTTGAACGCCGCCGAGATCGGTCTGATCGTTGCCGCGCGTTCGGTGCTGCCGGCAGCGCTGTCGATCCACGGCGGTATTTTGATGGACGAACTCGGCACGCGGCGCGTGCTGATGTGGGTGGCTGCGGCGAGCACCGCGCTGCCGCTGCTGTATCCGCTCACCGGCTGGTTTACCGTGCTGGCGTTGCTGCAACTACTGCTGGGACTGGCGTCCGGCCTCGGCATGGCGGCCTCGCAAACCTGGTGCGTGCAAACCAGCCTCGGTGACACCGCCATGCTCGCGCGTTACAGCGTAGCCACGCGCATCGGCACCTTCATCGGCCCCATCGTCGCAGGCGTGTTATGGGATTACTCCGGCGCATGGGCAGCCTTCGCCTGTGTCGCCGTGTGTGGTGCGGGCGCGGTTTTGTCCACGGCATACGGCGTGCACGGCAAAACCAGCACCACTTCGCGGCCCGTGATGTCGGTGCTGCTGCCACGCTGGAAGCCGCACAAGGAAGCCTTGATGCTGGCGCTGATTCCAGCGGTGGCGTTCATCCTCGTCGCGAGCCTGCTGCGCAATTCGTCGGGCGCAATACAAAGTTCGCTGTTCGTGGTCTACCTGAACGGCATCGGCATGAGCGGCACGCTGATCGGCCTGTTGGTCGCCATCGCGGAAGTTTCCGGCGTCGCCGGTTCGCTGCTCGCCGCCCGCATGGAACGGCGCATGGGAGCATACACGCTGGTCATCGTGTGCATCTTGGTGACACTGACGTGCATCGCCGCCACACCGTTGATCGCGCACAAGCTGTACGTGCTGATCGCCGCCTGCGCGCTACGCGGCGTGATGCAGGGCATGAGCCAACCGCTGATGTATGCAATCCTCGGCAGCGAAATCTCCGGTAATCGTCACGGTGCCAGCGTCGGCCTGCGCAATGCCGTGGTACGCCTGGGTTCCATCATCACCCCCGCAGTGATGGGCGTGGTGGCCGAGCGTTACGGTATCGAGGCGAGCTTTTATGTGATTGGCGCGATTTTTATGGGGGTTACCCTACTGATGGCGGTGGCTTTTCGCGGCATGACGCGTCGTTGAAAAGCGCGTTCATCCTTCGACTTCGCTGCGCCAGGGCGAACGGAGAAAAACTACGCTGCAAACCAGTAGGTTGCGCAGCCAGAGAATAGAATACTTTACACACTGCTGCGGGTTTATTCGAAACGCGGGCCCGAACCGAGTGCAGGCATTATCGACAGCTGCACGATTCAATCCACCCCCGAATCGGGCGCGCGGGCTACGATGGGGCCAAGAAGAGGGAAGGTTCCAAGGTGCATGCGATGGTCGATACCTTGGGTAATCTGCTCACGTTGCATGTCACCGCAGCCAACGAGCAAGACCGGGCGCAGGTGCGCCAATTGGCACAAGCGACGCAAAAGGTGACCAGCAAGAACGTGAAACTGATCTTAGCGGATCAGGGATACACGGGGGACAAACCCAAACAAGACGCACAGGCGCATGGCATAACCTTGCAGGTGATCGAACACACCGCAGCCAAGCGCAGATTCGTGCTGTTGCCGCGCCGCTGGGTGGTGGAAAGAAGCTATGGATGGGCAGCGCGCTTTCGGCGTCTTGCACGAGACTATGAGCGCTTGGCCATAA
>CAMBGJ010000234.1 GCA_945865805.1 Bordetella parapertussis | reverse complement strand
TGCGCTCATGAATGTCGAAAAAGCTCGGTTGAAGGCGTATGGGCATTTTGCTTTGGCTTCGTCTCGGTGATTTAACCTTACAACGTACATACCCGCCCAACGTTTACAATGTGCCTCGAAATTAAGCTATTTTTAGAGGTGCCCTTTAGCTTATGACTTTGATTTCGATTCGTGGGACCGCAGCAGCATAGTGGCGACAAATGCCACAACGAACGCGGCTATCCAACACCAGTAAGCAGGGGAAGACAAGAGACCAAATAGCACCAAATCACTGCCCACCGCGAGCGAACGAGAGAAAAAGCCCAAAGCGAGATTAATAGCTAAAAATGCAGCTAAAATTATTCTGACTGGCTGAATTTCGACTACGAATTTTTTCGCCAAAAGTGCAAAAATGCATATAAGAAGCACAAAGTTAGACAGCCAAGCCAAAACAAGAAACAGTATCGTGAATGGCTCGCAATAAAGAACAAAAAGCCGACTAGAATGTTGGGCCATCCGATTTCAAATATTGCCAAACCAGTGCTATGCCTAGGTACTGCGGCCGGCAAATATAAACTAACAACCCAAAGACACAGGGAAATCGTCAAGCCGTGATTAACTAAAAACGTCTTTGGTGTACGCACCTATTGTTAGCCTCTCAGGACTTCCCGCGTCACCGCCCGCGCATCCCCAAAACTAGCCACATAAACCGTATGTGTCCCCGGCCCACCCGCCACGACGATACCGATATCCTCCGCCTTCTGCGACACGGTCAACAGCGTCTCCGCAGTAATCGTCCCCATCACCGCGCCGCGCGCGGATTGCGTGCGCTGCACTTCCCTGGCACACAGACGGCCCGCGCTCATTTTCGATGCCTCCCACAGGCGGCGTTTCACGTCAGCCTTGGAAAGCCCGCCCGCAGCCAGTATCGCCGCGTGCTGTGGCCCCAGCACCAGCCACGGTTCGCCGCCGATCCAGTAATCGTTGCTGGCTGGGAACGCCATGGTGTCGGCAATCACCTCGATCAGCTCATCGGCGTTGTCGGCGTGGGTGTTGAGGTTGTGCGTGCCCGCAGCGGCGATCACTGTCACCGTGCTTTGTTCGCGCATGTAACCGCGTTCGACGTGCAGCGCGTCCCACGGGCTTTGCGCTTCGTTTTCGGCGCAGCAGAATGAAAACTTGCCGGGCTGGCCGTGGGTGGCGCGATCCATGTCGCCGGGCAGCGCGCCGCCGATGTTTTGCATGATCAGCCGCAGTGCGCGCCCCAGCGTGGCGTTCGCCACGGTGCCCTGCCCGAGGCAATTCATGCCGCCGTTGACACCCAGTTGCGCGGCTATCGGGCCGTTCACCAGCAGCCATACCGCCACCGGGTTGGTGGTGGCCTGGATGCCTTGCAGATTGAATTGCGGCTCGCTCATCGCCTGTGTCGCCGCGAGCAAGAGCGGCAGGTAATCCACGCGGCAGCCCGCCATCACGGCGTTGATGGCGATGCGCTCTACCGTGGCTACGCCGAAACCGGGCGCTATTTTGGCCACGACTTCTTCGGGTTTGCGCGTGCTACCCGACAGCATGCGCCCGACGCGTTCACGCGTGGGCGGCACGATGGGCAGACCGTCGCTCCAGCGGCGCGCGTGAAAAAATTCGATCAGTTCATCAAGATCGTCGGGCACCTCGACCAGCGCGGCGCGGCTCAGCGAAACTGTGGCGGAAGCATTCATTTTTCCGCCGCCAGCCGCGCAATTTCATCCACGCATTGCTCGGCGAGCGCGCGCACTTCCTCGCGCGAACGGCTGCCGAAGGGATGCGGAATCACCGCCAGCGGCAAACCCGGATGCCCCAGCGCGCGCGCCTGCGCCTTACCCAAACCGATGAAGGCATTCGACACCACGGTCATCGCTGCACCACCGCGTTTGGCGATTTCTACACTGTCGTGGATACTCCACGACGTGCAGGAGCCTCAGTCGCCGGAGCCAGTGATCACCAGATCGCATTGCGCAGCGAGATCATCCAGCACCTGTGTGGCGGCTGGTGTCGCTACGCTGCGCTTGCCATGCTTGATGACGGATTTCACGCCGTAACGCTCGGTCAACAACGTGGCCAGGTCATCCACCAGCAGATTAAAATTGGGCTTGGAGTTGTCGATAAAGCCGATTACTTTGCCGCGTAGATCGCCGACTGCGCGCCGCATATTTTGCGTGGCGTCGGGGCCGGGGGCCGTGGGGTCATAGACCTGCATGCGGGCACCTTGTAAAAATTGGGGGAATCAATTCAACAACAAAAGCTTTATAGCCACAGATGAACACAGATAAAAGCGGATAAGGTCAACCACAAGAGCCGATATATTCGGCAAGCATTTTTTTTATTTGACTTATTTTACTCTTTTATTTTGACCTTATCCGCCCTTATCTGTGTTCATCTGTGGTTAAAAGCCCTTGACCTTAACGCAATTAATTCAACTCACCCGCCGTATACGCGCACCCATCTTCGAGAGCTTTTCTTCAATCGCCTCGTAGCCGCGATCCAGGTGATAAATACGATCGACGATGGTGGTGCCGCGTGCCACCAGCCCCGCGATCACCAGGCTCGCCGAGGCGCGCAAATCGGTCGCCATCACCGTGGCACCATCCAGATGATCAACGCCTTTGACGATGGCGGTGTTGCCTTCGACTTCGATATCAGCGCCCAGGCGTTGCAATTCCTGCACGTGCATGAAGCGATTTTCAAAAATGGTTTCGTTGACCACGCCGGTGCCGGTGGCAATGCTGTTCAGTGCGACGAACTGCGCCTGCATGTCCGTTGGGAACGCCGGATACGGCGCGGTGCGCAGATTCACCGCGTGCAACGACCCATTGGGTTTGACCACGATCCAGTCATCGCCGGTTTCGATTTTGACGCCAGCCTCGCGCAATTTGTCGAGCACCGCATCCAGTGTGTGCGGACGCGCACCGGTGACTTTAATGCTGCCGCCGGTGGCCGCCGCCGCCACCAGAAAAGTGCCGGTCTCGATGCGATCCGGCATGACGGCGTGGCTTGCGCCATGCAGTTTATCGACGCCCTCGATGGTAATGGTATCGGTGCCCGCGCCTTTGATGTTCGCGCCCATCGCCGTTAAACATGCGGCGAGATCGGGGATCTCCGGTTCGCGTGCGGCGTTTTCGATGATGGTCGTACCCTGCGCCAGTGCCGCCGCCATCATCAGATTTTCGGTGCCCGTCACGGTGACCAGGTCCATGCAAATGCGCACTCCCTTCAGCCGCGGCGCGCGCACGATCATGTAGCCGTGATCCATGCTGATGGTGGCACCCATCGCCTGCAGGCCTTTCAGATGTTGATCCACCGGCCGCAAGCCGATGGCGCATCCACCCGGCAGTGACACCCGCGCTTCGCCAAAGCGCGCCGTCAGCGGCCCCAGCACCAGCACCGAGGCGCGCATGGTTTTCACCATTTCGTAAGGCGCTTCGGGCGTGTGGATGTTGGCCGCGCAAAGCTCAATGCCGAGCTTGTCGTCCATCGACACTGTCATGCCCATTTGTCCCAGCAGCGACAGCATGGTACTGACATCGCGCAGGTGCGGCACGTTGCTGATACGCAGCGGCTCGGCGGTCAGCAGCGCCGCGCACAAAATCGGCAGCGCAGCGTTTTTCGCGCCGGAAATCGCCACTTCGCCCTGCAGCGGCACGCCGCCTTCTATCGCCAGTTTTTCCATAGGTCCAATTCTTTTTTTGCCACAGAGGACACGGAGAACACAGAGAAATGCTCTCAGCCCAATCCTCTGTGTTCTCTGTGTCCTCTGTGGCTAAAGGTCGTTCGCGTTTTAATTTCGTGTCGCCCAATCCTCGGGCGTCAGCGTCTGCATCGACAGCGCGTGGATTTCCTCGCGCATGCGGTCGCCGAGCGCCTTGTAAACAATTTGGTGCCGCTGCACGCGCGATTTTTCGCGGAACAGCGCGCTGACGATGACAGCCTCGAAATGCGCGCCGTCGCCGGTTACTGCGACATGGTCGCATTGCATGCCGTTCTGGATATAACCTTGAAGTTGTTCGGGTGTGGTCATGACTTTCAATGCCTCGATAGGTAAGTGGTTTCAATCAACCCCGGTGCGCGCGATGAACTGCCCAAGAACAACGTCGGCAATCAGTTACTGCAGCAAATCTGTCACGCCATATAACTGAATCAGACTCTTCAGATTGGCCGGGTAGTTGACATAGGCGATGGTGCGCTTTTCGCGCAGCGCGCCGCGCCGCCATTCGAGCAGCAGACTCACCGCCGTAGAATCCACTTCGGTGACGCCCGCGAGATCCACCGTGAGCGACGGCGCCTTGAATACCCGCACGCCTTCGTCGAGCACGGCGTTGATATTCGTCAGCGTCACCGGCCCGGCGAGCGTGGCGCGGTTGCCCGTCGGGTCGAGCGAAATCATTTTTTATCCGCGACCTGCGCGTTACTGCGGTTTTTGTCTGCCAGCGATTTGATCAGGCCGTCGACGCCGTTTTTCTGAATCTCGGTGTTGAAAGTGTTGCGATAGTTTTCAACCAGGCTGATGCCCTCGATTTTCATGTTGTAAACCTTCCAGCCGTCGCCGGTTTTCTCCATGTTGTAATCGACGGCCACCGGCGCGCCGCTGGGTTGTTTGATCAGTGATTGCACCACCACGTCGGTGTCGTTCGCCGCCATGCGCAACGGTTTGTAATCCACGCTTTGATTGCGGTATTGCACGAACGCCAGCGTATAGGTGCGCACCAGCAGCGTGCGAAATTCCGCGATCAGGCGCTTTTGCTGCTCGGGATTGGCCTGCTTCCAGTTGCGGCCCATCGCCAGTTGCGCCATGGTGGTGAAATTAAAGTGCGGCAGAATTTTTGCTTCCACCAGTTCCAGCACTTTCTTTTGATTCCCGGCCTGAATGTCCTTGTCGGCGCGAATCAGCGCCAGCACCTCATCGGTCACCGAGCGCGCCAGCGCGTCGGGTGCCGTGGTCTGCGCCTGCACACCACTCGCAGCGAAAAACAAAATATTCAATAAAAACAAGTAGTTACGTAATTTATTCATAATCACTCCAAACAAAGAACCACGCTCAATCACTGCTTATTTTTTATCGCCGCCTTCTGCGGCTTTGCTGTAAAGAAACTGGCCGATGAGCTTTTCGAGCACCACCGCTGATTGCGTTTGCTTGATCTTATCGCCAGCGTTCAAGTTTACCGAATCGCCGCCACCTTCAAGGCCGATGTATTGCTCGCCGAGCAGGCCGGAGGTGAGAATCGACGCGCTGGTGTCTTTGGGAAACTTGTAGGTCTTTTCGATGTTGAGCGTGACGCGCGCATTGAATTTTTCATTGTCAAAGCTGATGCCTGTGACGCGGCCCACCACTACGCCGGCGCTTTTCACCGGCGCGCGCGGTTTCAGGCCGCCGATGTTGTCAAAGTTTGCCGAGAGCGCGTAGGTTTCGCCGCCGCCCACGCCGCTCACATTACCCACCTTCATCGCCAACACCAGCAATGCGCCGATACCGGCCATCACGAACAGTCCTACCCATAAATCGAGCGTCGAGCGTTGCATCACACCCCCCGGAACATAAATGCGGTTAACAAAAAATCGAGCGCCAGTATCGCTAGCGACGAGGTGACCACGGTGCGCGTGGTCGCACCCGACACGCCCTCAGCGGTGGGCGGCGCGTCATAGCCCTCGAACAGCGAAATCCACGTCACGGCAAAGCCGAAGACGATGCTTTTGATCACGCCGTTCATGATGTCGCCTTCGAAATCCACCGCACTTTGCATCTGCGACCAGAACGAGCCTTCATCCACGCCGATCAACACCACGCCCACCAGGTAACCGCCGAAGACACCCATCGCGCTGAACATCGCCGCCAGCAGCGGCATCGAAATAAAGCCCGCCCAGAAGCGCGGCGCGACTACGCGCGAAATCGGATCGACCGCCATCATTTCCATCGCCGACAATTGCTCGGTGGCCTTCATCAAACCAATCTCGGCGGTCATCGCCGAACCCGCGCGGCTGGCGAATAACAACGCCGCCACCACCGGCCCCAATTCGCGTACAAGCGACAGCGCCACCAGCACGCCGAGCGCAGATTCGGAGCCATAAGTTTGCAGCGTGTGATAGCCCTGAAACCCCAGCACCATGCCGACAAACAGGCCCGACACCAGAATGATGATCAGCGACAACACACCGGTGAAATACAACTCGCGGATCACCAGCCGCGGGCGCCGCAGACTCGTGCCGGAACTCATGATGGTACGCGCGATAAAGCGCGAGGCGTAACCCAGTCGCAGCACACTGTCGATGGTGCGCGAGCCTACGCCGCGTAGAGAAAAGCCTTTGTGCGTAGCCATATTAGCGGCCTGCTCCGGCTTGCAATCTCATGTCGTCCACCAGCGTGCGGCTCGGATACTGATACGCCACCGGCCCGTCGAATTCGCCATAGACGAATTGGCGCAGCAGCGGATCGGTTGAGTTACGAATGTCATCAGGCGTGCCGTGCGCCACCATTTTTCCATCGGACAGATAGTACACGTAGTCGACCACGCCAAGGGCTTCCTGCACGTCATGCGTCACCACGATGGAGGTCGCGCCCAGCGCCGCGTTCAGTTCCTTGATCAGTTTGGTGATGGTGCCCATCGCAATCGGGTCGAGGCCAGTGAACGGCTCGTCATACAGCATCAGCGTCGGATCGAGCGCGATCGCGCGCGCCAGCGCCACGCGCCGCGACATGCCGCCGGAGAGCTCCGACGGCATCAGCTTGTGTGCGCCGCGCAGGCCTACCGCGTGCAGCTTCATCAACACCAGATCGCGGATCATTGCCTCGGACAAATCGGTGTGCTCGCGCATCTGAAACGCCACGTTATCGAACACCGACAAATCAGTAAACAGCGCACCGAACTGAAACATCATGCCCAGCCGCCGCCGCAGTTTGTACAGTCCCGCAGTATCAAGATCATTCACCCGCTCGCCGTCCACCCACACCTCGCCCTGCTTCGCCTTCATCACCCCGGCGATGAGCCGTAGCAAGGTGGTCTTGCCCGAGCCGCTGATGCCCATGATCGCCACCGTCGATCCGCGTGGAATCGACATATTGATGCCGGTCAAAATCGGACGCGGCCCGTAGGCATAACTTACGTCCTTGATTTCAATGATATTTTTATCTGACACTGCGGAATCCGGCGCGGCTGGGTGGAAAAGTAGACGAAATGAAAAGGAAAGGGGATTTTAGCGGCTCGATACCCGAACCACAATGTGCAAACACAATCCGGCACCAGCCTTGGTATGCCAAAATCGCCCACTCACCGCCTCCGGCATGGAACACCCGCATGAGCACACCCGCATTACGCTTTCACGGCGTGACCAAATCTTACGGCGGCGCGCAGGCACTCAGCGCCTTTACGCTGGAAATCAATCCCGGCGAATGCTTCGGCCTAGTGGGCGCCAACGGCGCGGGCAAAACCACGCTGATCAAATGCCTGCTGGATTTCTGCGAGCCGGATCGCAGCAACGGCGGCACGATTGAAATCTTCGGCGTCTCGCACCGCAAGACCGAATCGCGCGCGCGACTGGCGTATCTGCCCGAGCGCTTCAACCCACCGTTTTATTTGACCGGCCGCGATTTTCTGCAATACATGGCGAAAATGCATCGCGCGCCCTATGACGAAACCGCCGCGACGCTAGTGCTGCAGGAACTCGATCTCGCCACTGCAGCGCTGGATAAACCCGTGCGCGCCTACTCCAAGGGCATGAACCAGAAACTCGGCCTCGCCGCGTGCATGCTCTCCGGCAAAGACCTCTACATCCTCGACGAACCCACCAGTGGCCTCGACCCGCGCGCGCGCATTTTGCTCAAGCGCAAACTCAAAGCGCTGAACGGCGAAGGCAAAACCATTTTTTTCACCTCGCACGCGCTGGCGGACGTGGAAGAAATGTGCGGACGCGTGGCGGTCATCGACGGTGGCAAGCTGTGCTTTGCCGGCACCCCGACGGAGCTGATGCAGGCGCAGAACGCCACCTCGATGGAAGCGGCGTTCATGGCGTTGGTGGCGCCCGTGGAAACCGCGTGAAGGCCGTACGTCAGGATTTAAAATAATTCAATAAAAACAAATACTTACGAATTTACGCCAGAAAAATGAAAGCCGCCGATGAGCCCTACAAGGCAAGCACGGTGTGGCGCAGTGCCGCCGGGTTTTTCCGCCACGGCAGCCGATTTTTTTCCATCTTCCTTGCTCTCGCCCTAATCTGCCTGATGCGCCCCGCCCACGGCAATGAAATCTCCGTCGAACTGCGCACCTTTATTGCGCACGGCGAACCCGCCGATCGCGGCATCTCGTGCGTGGTGGTGAACAACACCCGCCGCGACATTAGCGTATGGAAAGGCTACGAC
>CAMBGJ010000233.1 GCA_945865805.1 Bordetella parapertussis | reverse complement strand
ATAGCAAACTTTTTTCAGGGCGAGCGCGGCAAACGCGCGCTCGAAGCGATCAAGGGCATGGGCATGGATGCTCCCGTTACCAATACGACCACTGCGCAAGGACACTAAGATATGGAAAACCGCGCACACGCGCTGGCGGCCGGATTGTTCACGCTGTTGCTCGGCATTGGCGTGCTGATTGCCGCGCAATGGTTCAGCCGCGACAACTACGAAAAAGTGCAATACACGCTGGTGTCGAATCACTCGGTGTCGGGGCTTAACGTGCAGGCGTCGGTGCGCCTGCGCGGCGTGGAAGTCGGCAAGGTTGATGTCATCGAATTCGATGGCGACGACCCGCGCAATATTCTCATCAAGATCAACGTCAAGGGCGGCACGCGCATCACGCGCGGCACCACTGCACAACTGGGCACGCAGGGCATCACCGGGCTGGCCTACATCGTGCTCGACGACGACGACGGTAAAAACCCCACCTTCCTGCCGCCGTCCGACGACAAGGATAAACGCATCCTCGTGCAAAAATCGTTCTTCGACGAACTCACCGGCTCGGGCAAGGATTTGATCTCGCAGTTCGGCGAGGTCGCGCAGCGTGTCAACAAGTTGCTCGAAGATAAAAATCAAACGCAGCTGATCAAAACCATCGCCGAGCTGGAGGGCGCCTCCAAACAGATTGGTTCGCTGGCGAAGTCGCTGGAGCCGGGCATGAAAAACGTGCCGGCCCTGACCGCCGATACACGCAAAATGATCGCCAGCGCCGATGTCGCCATGCGCGATCTGGCACCGGCGTTGAAAGAAGCCAAGGCCACGCTGACGAGCATCGACAAGCTCGCGCGCGAATATGCCCAACGCGCCGACACGCTCGATCGCGCGGCCAAGGGTGTCGAGGAAGTCGGCGTGGCGTCGCAGGGCGCCGCCGCCAGTATTTCGGGCGAGATCACGCCCCGCGTGAATACCCTGCTCGAAGAACTCGCGCGCAACTCGCGCAATCTGGATCGGCTGTTGTCGGAATTGAACGAGCAGCCCGCGGGCCTGGTGTTTGGCCGCCCGAGCGGCAGGCCGGGGCCGGGCGAGGCGGGCTATGCCGAGCCGCAAAAAAGATAACCCAAGGTGCATCGCATGAAAAAATCTAAGTATCTGTTTTTATTGACTATTTTTTCAATGCTGGGTGCCTGCGCACTTGGCCCGGAAAAGCGTGACGCGCCCGCCGTATTCGACCTCGGCCCGCAGCGCGCGCAGAGTGCGCAGGCCGCCACCAAGCCCGTCATCAACGCCACGCTGCAGATCCCGCCGGTGGCTGCAAGCCCGTGGCTCGACAACGCCAACATTCAATACCGGCTGATATATCAGGACGCCAGCCGCCCCGACGCCTACGCGCAAAACCGCTGGGCCATGTCGCCCGCGTTGATGTTGACCGAACGCGTGCGCGCGCGCTTTGCCGGTGCCTCGCGTGGCGTGGTCACCGCGCAGGACGGTGCCAAGGCCGACTACGCGCTGCGCATCGAACTCGAAGATTTCAGCCAGCAGTTTGAATCCGCGCAAGCGAGTAAAGGCGCCGCGCGTTTGCGTGCTTCACTCATCGATCAAAATACCCGCGCCCTGCACGCCCAGCGTACCTTCAGTGCCGAACGACCAGCAGCGCCGAATGCTGCTGGCGCAGCGCAAGCATTGGCTGCGGCGAGCGATGCGGTTATTGAAGAACTGGTGGCGTGGGCCGTGCAAAACATCAAGCAGTAAATGGATTGAATTCGGGAACGCAACAAACAAACACCGTCGTTCGTGCGCAGCCGGGAACCCATAAAACCGTGCCACGTGAGACAGGCTTATAGTTTTTCGGCACACGGGTTGTGGAATAGATCAGGAGTCAATCATGCCAACCATCTTCACAAAAATCATCAGCCGCGAAATCCCTGCCACTATCGTCTACGAAGACGAGTTGTGCATCGCCTTTCGCGACATCAACCCGCAAGCGCCCACGCACGTGCAACTGATCCCCAAAAAAGAAATTCCGCGCCTGGTGGATGGCCAGCCCGAAGACGCCGCGTTATTGGGCCACCTTATGCTCACCGCCGGCAAAATTGCACAACAACTCGGCGCGGGCGACGCATTTCGTCTGGTGGTGAACAACGGCGCAGATGCCGGGCAGAGCGTGTTTCATTTGCATCTGCACATACTGGCGGGGCGCGGGTTTGGCTGGCCGCCGGGGTGAGGCGGTAACGCTTTCGCGGCACACGTCCTACGTGTGCTTCAGTTCTTCGCGTATCACGCGCCGCAGCACACCTTCCAGACTGGCCTGACTTAGCGACGTTTTCAAAGTCTCGTTAATGATGGTTTGATAACCGCGTGCGCCCGCCCTGCGCTTGAACTCGTCCACCAGGGCCGCATCCAGGTAGAGCGTGACGCGCTTTTTGGGCGTCACCGCGCGTCCGGCAATGCGTTTGGTCGGAATCAGCGCGCCGACATCGATGTCCGCTTGCGTGATGGGCGTATCGGGATCAAACGTTGCGGTAGTAGATTTCTTCTTCATTGCGTTGTGCCTTTCGCATGGATATCACGCGGATATTGTCCTCGCTCTCGACGGTGGCTATGGCCACCACAACCCCGCGCAACAACCCCAAGGTGACGAAGCGTTGCTCGCCGTACTGAAACCGCCGATCCTCAAACGTCAGCGCCCTCGCGCTTTCAATCACCAGCGGCGCATCGTCAAAGTCAAAACCATGCTTCTTGAGATTGGCGGCTTTCTTTCTGGGGTCGCAGGTGTAGCGCATGATCGGAGTATACGCATAAATGTGCGTATATTAAAGTCGACGCCAGCATCGGCGGAAAACGCCTGCCGCGTCGACGAATCCATGCACAAATCCTCGTGGTTCCCATCGGTCAGTAGAGGGTTCCTGTAATTATTTGTTTTTATTGAAGTTTTTACAGCCCCGCCTGGGTAATAAACTTGCCTACCAAGTAGGGTTCCAGTGCCTCGGTGCCACCCTCTGAGCCATACCCCGAATCCTTCACGCCGCCGAACGGTACTTCGGGCAGCGCCAGACCGAGGTGGTTGATGGTGACCATGCCGGTTTCGACTTGCGCGGCGATGTTGTTAGCGGTTTTGGCTGAGCGGGTCCACGCGTAGGCAGCCAGGCCATACGGCAAACGGTTGGCTTCGGTTACTGCGTCGTCGAAGGTTTTGAACGGATTGATGATCGCCAGCGGGCCGAAGGGTTCGGTGTTCATCGCGGCTGCGCTGGTTTCGAGTTCGGTGAAAACGGTCGGCTCGAAGAAGTTGCCTTTTTCGCCGATGGGATGGCCACCGGTTTGCAGTTTGCCGCCGTGCTTGGCGGCGTCTTCGACGTTGGCAATCATCGCGGTTTGACGGCGCGGGTTGGCCATGGTGGCCATCTTGGTATTTTTGTCGAAGCCGTCGCCGACGGTCATGCCTTTGGCACCATCGACAAATTTTTCGACGAATTGTTTGTAGACGCCCTCTTGCACCAGAAAGCGCGTGGGTGAGACGCACACTTGGCCCGCATTGCGGTATTTCATGAAGCTCATGGTTTTGGCGGCGAGCTCGATGTCGGCGTCGTCGAAAATAATTACTGGTGCGTGACCGCCGAGTTCCATGGTGGCGCGCTTCATGTGCTGGCCGGCCATGCCCGCGAGCAGCTTGCCGACGGGGGTGGAACCGGTGAAGGTAATTTTGCGGATCACCGGATGGGGTATGAGGTAGCTCGAAATTTCTGACGGGCTGCCGTAGACGATGCTGATCACGTTTGCGGGCACACCGGCGTCGATGAAGGCGCGCACCAATTCGGCGGGTGACGCGGGCGTTTCTTCCGGCGCTTTGAGGATGATCGAGCAGCCGGTTGAGAGTGCCGCCGACAATTTTCGCACCGCTTGATTGATGGGGAAATTCCACGGCGTGAAGGCGGCCACTGGGCCGACGGGTTCTTTCACCACCAGTTGATACACGCCCTCAGCGCGCGCCGGGATTACACGCCCGTAGGCGCGGCGGCCTTCCTCGGCGAACCATTCAATGATGTCAGCACCGGCCATGACTTCGAGTTTGGCTTCGCCCACTGGCTTGCCTTGCTCCAGCGTCATCAGTTCAGCGATGCGATCAGCGCGCTCACGAAAAATAGCCGCAGCTTTGCGCATGATTTTCGAGCGCTCGTAGGCCGACACTTTGCGCCAGACTTTGAAGCCCTGATCGGCGGCGTCAAGCGCGCGATCCAGATCAGCTTTTTCGGCGTAGGCCACGGTGCCGATGTGCGCATGCGTGGCGGGGTTGACCACCGGCAGGGTGCGGCCCGACGCAGCGGGGCCCCATACGCCGTTGATGAATAATTGGGTGTCTTGATAAGCAGGCATGGCGAGTGTCTCTGGGTGAGTTGAGGAATTGGCGATGAAGGGTTACAAGAAAGCGCGAAGAATAACCGAGAAACGCGAGTCGTGCGCAGGCGGGCCGCGTGCCTCCGTGTCCGTCAGCGCGTGTTTTCGGCGGTGATGCCAGCGGTCTTGATCACGCCGCGCCAGCGTGCGGTTTCCTCGACGATCAGTTTACGGAAGGCCTCCGGCGTGCCGGGCATGGCTTCGACGCCTTGCTCGATCAGGCGTTGATTCAGGCCCGGATCGGCGAGCGCACGGTTAAGCTCGGTGTTCCAGCGCGTGATGATGGCGGGCGGCGTGCCCGTGGGCGCGAGCAAGCCGAACCAAGTGTTGCATTCAAAGCCGGGGTAGGTCGAGGCGATGGTGGGAACATCTGGCGCGATGCGCGTGGGTTTGGGCGTGGCGCTGGCGATGATGCGCAGGCGGCCATTCTTGGTGAAGGCGGACACCTGCGGCAGCCCGGTGAAAAACACCTGCATTTGTCCGGCCACCAGATCGATCACGGCGGCGCCGCCGCCCTTGTAAGGCACATGGGTGAATTTCACCCCGGCCATGATGTTGAGCATTTCGATACCCAGATGATTGGGCGTGCCCACGCCGGGCGAGGCGAAATTGAGCTTGCCCGGCTGCGCTCTGGCCAGATCGATAAGTTCCTTGAGGTTGCGCACCGGCAGCGTGGGATTCACCACCAGCAGATACGGCACAAACACCATCAGCCCGATGGGCGCGAAATCGCGGTGCGGATCGAACGGCATCTTTGTGCCCAGCGCCGGGCTGATGGCCAGCCCCGCCGAGGTGCCGAAGGTGATGGTGTAGCCGTCGGGCGCGGCGCGCGCGCCATGGGTCAGGCCGATCATCGTGCCCGCGCCAGGGCGGTTGTCGATCACCACTTGCTGGCCGAACGCTTCGCCGACCTTGGCGCCGACTTCGCGTCCGACGTAATCGGTGGAGCCCGCTGGCGGGTAGGGGATGATCAGGCGGATCGGCTTGAACGGGTAGGTTTGCGCCTGAGCCCGCGGTGCCAGTGTTGCCAGTAGTGCCAGCAGTGCCAGCAGTGCCAAAGTCGCGCCTGCCAGCAAGCCCGGCAACGCATACCGCCGGGTGGGTGAATTCGCCATGGTGATTCCCTGTTACAGATTATGGAACGGCTAATCTACCTGTACCGTATGGCTTGTCCAGTGTCCCGGTATACTGGCGGTTCGGATGGACGTGTCAGTTGGCGCGATCACGTTGTCCTCCGTGTTCACTCGTTCACTCACCCAGGGAGATTCAAATGCATCTGCAAGGCAAATCAGCAGTGGTAACCGGCGCGGGCCGCGGTATCGGTCGCGCCATCGCGTTAAAACTCGCCGAAGAAGGCGCCAGCGTGATCGTGGTCGATCCAGGTGTTGGGCGCGGCGGCCAGGCAACTGAAGAAGATCCGGCGGGCGATGTGGTTGCAGAAATTCGCAAGATGGGCGGCAAGGCCGAGGCGAATCGTGATTCGGTGTCCGATTATCTGAAAGCGGGTTTGATGATCAAGCAATGCGTCGATACCTACGGCAAGATCGACATCATGGTGAACGTCGCTGGTAATCTGCGCGAACGCATGATCTGGAACATGTCGGAAGACGATTTTGATTCGGTGATCTCGGTGCACCTGAAAGGCAACTGGAACACCTGCCACCACGCGGTGAAATACATGCGCGCGGCGGGCCATGGCCGCATCATCAATTTTTCGTCCGACGCGTTCAAGGGCTCGGTTGGTCAGTGCAATTACAGCGCCGCCAAGGCCGGCATCATCGGTTTGACGCGCTCGATCGCCAAAGAGGCGTACAAAAACGGCATCACCGCCAACGCCATTTGCCCGTCGGCTGATACGCGCATGACGCTCACCCCCGAAGTCAAAGAAAATCGCCGCCGCAAATTCGAAGCGGGCCTGATGACCCAGGAGCAATACGATCTCACGTTGCAAAATCGCGGGCCGGAATACATCGCGCCGATGGTGGCGTTTCTCGCCACCGACAACGCCGATTACATCAATGGCCAGGTGATCCACGTCGAGCGCGGGCGTATCAACACGGAAATCTTCGGCGACGACTTCCGCTTCCTGCACAAGTGGGACAACGAAGGCATGTTCACCATCGATGAGTTGATTGAATCCGTGCCCAATGCCTTGATGAGCGGCGTGGTGCCGGTAACCCCGGTGGTAAAAATGAAAGATGCGGTGAGTTCTACTGCGGCGAAGAAAGAAAAGACGGCGTAAGTCTGGATTGTCGTAACTGCCACGCTTCACACCCTCTCCCGCGCTTGCGGGAGAGGGTTGGGGAGAGGTCGTAAAAATATCAATAAAAACAAATAGTTACATATTATCTGCCGATTTTTCTGGCACAATATTCCACCCCAAATACGCATGGAACACATCTCACCCGATAGGGTCCGCTTTACCGTCAGCGAGGCTCAGGCACTGTCCGAAGACGTGCTGCGCCGCGCCGGTTACGACGCCGAAGAAGCGCACATCATCGCCAATCACGTGATGGATGCCGCGCTGTGCGGCTACGAATATTCGGGCTTGCCGAAAATTCTCAACGTAATCGAATACCCGGCGCTGCGCCAGCCGCGCAGCAAGATGCGCGTCATCCGCGAGACGCCGAACTCGGTGCTCTACGACGGTGGCAACAACAGCGGCATGGTCACCCTGTTTCACGCTACGCAAACCGTGATCGCCAAAGCGCGCGAGCAGGGCATGGCGATGGTCGGCGTGAATAACTCGTGGATGAGCGGACGCAGCGCGCATTACGTCGAACAGGTGGCGCGCGCGGGGCTGGTGGCCTTGCACAGCGTGTCGAGCCGCGCGCACGTGGCCGCACCCGGCTCGAAGGCGCCAGCCACCGGCACCAACCCGGTGGCGTTTGGTTTTCCCACGCTCACCGACCCGTTTGTGATCGATCTCGGTACCTCGGCTTTCATGGGCACCGATTTGCAATTGCGTGAGCGCATGGGCACCCCGTTGCCGGAAGGTGTGGCGATGGACGCCGAGGGCCATCTCACGCGCGACCCGTTGAAAGTGGCGACGATATTGCCCTTTGGTGGCGATAGCAGCTACAAGGGTTTTGCGTTGTCGATGGCGATGCAGGCGCTGGGCGTGCTGGCGGGTTCGGGTTTCGGCGACGACAAAATTTACGGCTATTTCATCATGGCCATCGACCCCGGACGCATGCTGCCAGCGGGGGATTTCCGCCAGCACATGAGCGACATGCTGGCCAAGGTGAAAGCCACGCCGCGCCAGCCCGGCGTGGATGAGATCCGATTGCCCGGCGAACGTGGGCTGCGTGAACGCGCGCGCATTTCGCGCGAGGGCATCGAGATCGACTGCAAGATTTACGAGGCGCTGCTGGCCGTGCCGCGTGGTACATTGCCGCCGCTGACGTGAGCGCGCTTACCTTGCTGACCTTACACTTTGACTTTGATTCACTCCGGTAAAACACCATGAAGCTAGCGCTACCTTTAAAACTCATCTGTTTACTGCTCCCGCTCACCATGACGTGCATGACAAGTGCCGCGCGCGCGGCCGATGGTGCAGGCAATTACCCCAATCGCCCCATCCGTTTCATCGCGCCCTTCGTCGCTGGCGGCCCCAGCGATTTGATGGCGCGTCTGCTGGGGCAACGCCTGAGTGAAGCCTGGGGGCAGCCGGTGATCGTCGACAATCGCGGCAGCGCGGGTGGTGTTGTCGGTTTTGAAATCGGCGCCAAGGCGCCGCCGGACGGCTACACCCTGCTGCTCGCCACCTCGGCCGGGCTGACCATCAATCCCGTGGTGTATCTCAAACTGCCCTACGACCCGGAGCGCGACTATCTGCCGGTGACGCAGGTGACGTCGGGCGCGTATGTGCTGGCGATACATCCCGGCGTGCCCGCCAAATCGTTGACGGAATTCATCGCGCCTGCCAAGACCCGGCCGGGCCAGTTGACCTCTGCCACCACCGGCACCAACAACCTGCTGGCCGCCGA
>CAMBGJ010000232.1 GCA_945865805.1 Bordetella parapertussis | reverse complement strand
AGAACGCTTCGGCAAGACTCACAGGCTTTTCTGTCTCCATCGCCACTCCAAAAAGACAGAAAACTACACAGCTTTGCGAAAAAGTACAAGCCTTTGACCTTTCTCATAACTATTTCATTCTTATAGGGTTTTGATGCAATTGCCCTGCCACCCCGCCAGCATCCCAGACCGTCCAACGCATTTGATGAACTGAAATTAGGGGATTGGGAAGCAGGTATGTGTCATTGCCGACGTGATACGACATATTTGCGCCGTATATCTGCTGTATGGCCAGAATATCTGCAGGCATTGGTGACGCCGCGTATCCACCAAAAAAATTGACTTCCGTATGATTGTTGGTCATAACCGTCCAGCTTTCACTGTCAGACGTACTTATGCCAAGTTGCGCGAACGTTGGACGGCCATTGCCGCCATCGTCATTTGGGTGCTTCAATCCCAGCGCGTGACCAATCTCATGCAGGATGGCGTTAAAACCAAAACCTCCCGCGTACAAAACTGAATATCCAGAATAAAAACTATCCAAGAACACGTCGCCAGTTGGATTTGGATATTCCGCTGCCGTATATCCAATCCCATCGCGTAACGTATTGGCGAACACGGGATCGGGGAAAACCCCTAACCCCACCGCGCCCTAATCACGTTGCAATTCGAAGCCAGTCAGTGTAAAGGCGATATCGGCTTGGCTTTGATAATAGAATGAACCGGATGCGATATTCTGAAAACTGATGTTCGCAACATTCGACCATTCCGCCAATGCGCGATTTACAGCATCGACAAACGCGCCGGTAAACGGCCCACCGGGGCCATCATTCAGGTTGAACGAATAAGTCAGCGTTCGCGGCCCACCCCCAAACTGCCAAGAGCTACCCTGAACCAGCCCATTGATAAATTCGTCCGTCAGCGTGCCATTGCCGCCATCTATCGCGGGCAGGGCTACTGAATTGGATACAGGTGTTGCCATATGAATCCTTTCCTGCCCGGCACTTGTCGCCGAACACTATATTACTAAGTAATGCAAATGTGTCCTGATAACGCGAAGAATCAGGGAAAGAAGTCGCCTTTCACACAGAACATATTTGGGTTTCTCCTTAATAACGTAGAAGAAACGCAGCACCAGTCACGCGGGGCAGCGCACCGATAAGCATTACTGATGCGTAAACAGCCCTCCTATTACAAAGGAATCCTAGCCCCTATCCGCGATGACAAGGTGTGACAAATTCACGGAATTAGAAATTCCATTCGGTCCGAAAAAATTCAATAAAATCAATTACCTACATCAAGCAATATTTTCCCAATATGCTCACTGGTCTCCATCCGCGCATGCGCATCACAAGCCCGCGCCAGCGGCAATATCGAATCAATCACCGGCGTGACTTTCGCGCCCAGATGTGCCCACACTTTTTCATTGAGCTGCCGTACGATTTCCACTTTCACCGGCAGCGCCGATACGCGTAGGCCCGAGCCGCTCACGATCGCGCGCTTACCCATGATCATGCCGAGCGGCACGCTGTACTCATTGGTGTCGCCGGAGCTGATGTGTATCACGCGCCCATCCATCGCCACCGCCTGCAGGTTGCGCTTGGCGTAGGCCGCGCCTGCCATGTCGAGAATCACGTCGGCGCCGTGCCCAGACGTTATTTTTTCGACTTCGGCGACGAAATCCTGCGTGCGGTAGTTGATCGCGGCGTGTGCGCCGACCTTCAGACAAAATTCGCGCTTGGCTTCGTTGCCTACGGTGGCGATGACCTTCGCGCCTGTTAATAAACCGAGCTTGATCGCGGCACTGCCCACGCCGCTTGATCCACCGTGCACCAGCAGCCACTCGCCCGCCTTCAGTCGCCCGAGCATAAAAACATTAAGCCACGCCGTCATCAGTGCCTCGAGCAGCCCGGCGGCCATTTTCAGGTCGAAGCCGTCGGGAATCGGGAACGTTACCTCCTGCAACGCGAGGCAATATTGCGCATAGCCGCCGCCGTTGGTCAGCGCGCAAACTTTGTCGCCGACTTTCCAGCGCGTCACACCCGCGCCGACCGCGACAACGTCGCCGGAAACTTCCAATCCAGGGATATCGGTCGCGCCCTTGGGGCCAAAGCCGCGATTGCGCTGGCCGCAATCGTGGCGGTTGATACCCGCGTAAGCGACCTTGATCAACACTTGCCCTGCCGCCGGTTGCGGCACCGGGCGCGTGGTGAGTTTGAGTACTTCGGGGCCGCCGGCCTGGGTGATTTCGATGGCATTCATGGTTGCGGGCAACATGGTTTTCTCCTGCGAGATTGACGTTGAATGAGTGTTTGACTGTAGCAGAATGCCATGACGCTACCGGACACTGTTGCGCCATGCGGCTACGGTGCGGATGGCGACACGGGCGCTTTAATTCCAAGTCAGCGAACCGGCAATTTGTAACGTATGCCGCTCCACCGGCTTTCTGATAGAATCCGCGCCTCCCGGAGAGGTGGCAGAGTGGTTGAATGTACCGGTCTCGAAAACCGGAAGGGTCGCAAGGCCCTCGAGGGTTCGAATCCCTCCCTCTCCGCCAGATTTTGCCGGGCATTTTTTCGCTGGAACTCCTTGCGGATACGCGCCGTGCCAAACAATCATCGCCTGCTGCTGAGCGCCCGGCCCACCGGCATTCCCGGCGCGGAAAACTTCACCGCTGATACCGTTCCCGCTCGTGCGCCCGCCGCTGGCGAAGTGCTGCTCGAAACCACATATCTCTCGCTGGATCCTGCCATGCGTTCGTGGATGAGCGAGGGCACGTCTTACAAGCAGGGTATCCCGCTGGGCGAGCCGATGATGGGCGGTGGCGTCGCACGCGTGCTGGAAAGCCGCGATGCAAATTTCGCGCCCGGCGATCTGGTGCAAGCGCGACTGGGCTGGCAAACGCACCCCACCATAGCCGGGCGTTATCTGCAAAAACTCGATCTCGCCCTCGGTACCGTCGAAGACTGGATCGGCCCGCTGGGGCTTAGCGCGGTCACGGCTTTCTTCGGCTTGCGCGACATCGGTGCCCTGCGCCCGAATGATCGCGTGCTGGTCTCCGCGGCAGCGGGCGGTGTCGGTCAGATGGCGGTGCAGATAGCGCGCATTGAAGGCTGCCACGTCGCGGGCATTGCGGGTGGCGCGGAGAAATGCGCGTTTGTTACCGGCGAACTGGGCGCTCACGCCGCCATCGATTACAAAACCGCAGCGGATTTATCCGCCGCGATAGGCCGCGCCTGCCCGGATGGCATCGACCTTTACTTCGACAACGTCGGCGGCCCCACGCTTGATGCCGCGCTGGCGCACCTGCGGCACGGCGCGCGCGTGGTACTGTGCGGGCGCATTTCGCAAACGCATGCCGCCGAACCCTATGGCGTGCGCAATCTCGGTCGTTTATCCGCCGCGCGCGGACGCATGCAAGGGTTTCTGGTGTTCAACTATCACGACCGCTACGACGAAGCGCGCGCGTGGCTAGCCGCGCGTTTGCGTGACGGCAGCCTGAAGCAACGGTTGCATGTGCTCAATGGGCTGGCTCAAGCGCCCGTCGGCCTGGGCATGCTGTTCCGCGGTGAGAACACCGGCAAACTGGTGGTGCGAGTGGCGTAAATCGCCTGGCCAACGAGCCTACTGATCGATCGTGATCCCGCCCTTGGTGATGATGCCGCGCCACTTGACGATTTCTGCTGCAATGTATTCGGCAAATTCATCCGGCGAGGTGGCCGAAGGCTCCGCACCGAAATCGACAAAGCGCGTACGCACCGCCGGATCGGCAATCGCCGCCGCAGTGTCCTTGTAAAGTTTGTCCACGGCGGCGCGCGGCGTGCCCGCCGGTGCGATAAACGCGAACCACGCGGCAGACACACACCCTTTGATGCCGGCTTCGGCGGCGGTTTGCACATCGGGCAACGCAGCCAGGCGGCGCGTGGCCGCCACGATCAGCGGGCGCACTTGCCCGGCCTTGATTGGCCCACGCACATTGGGCACCAATTGAAAGCTCACCGGCGCCTGGCCCGACACCAGATCAACCACCAGATTGGCCGTCACACGATACGGCACGTGCGTCATGCGCGCCCCGACCAACTGCTCGAAATACGCGCCCGCCAGATGTTGCGCACTGCCGTTGCCCACCGAGCCGTACGGCACATTGGGCGTCTTTTTAACGTAATCGATGAGTTCGTTGATGTTACTAACCGGCAACTTGGCGCTCACCACCACCACGTTGGGCAGGCTGGCATACAGCGTCACCGCCTGGATATCGCGCTCCGGGTCGTAACCCAAATCCTTGTAGAGCGTTTTATTCGCCGCCAGCGGGCCGGACGCGCTCATGCCAAAGGTGTAGCCATCGGGCGTGGCCTTCGCCAACAGTTGTGTGCCGAGGTTGCCGCCCGACGCAGGCCGGTTGTCCAGCACATAACGCTGGCCGGTGGTGGCGCTGATGCGCTCGATCACAATGCGCGTAATCACATCACTCGCGCTACCGCCTGAAAACGGCACGATCATGCGGATGGGGCGCGCGTCCTGCGCGCAGGCAACGCCGCTGACAAACGCAGTGCCAGCCAGTAACAACAGCTTCATCATTTCACTCTCCCGCTCTCACTGCCAAAGCGTTTTAACATCACCTGTTCAAAAGACAATTGCGCTGGTTCCACCGCGCCGCCCGAACGCAAACGATAGGCCTCGGGCTGCGCTGCTGCCGCAGGCGGCGTGCCCGCCTGTAATGCGCGCACGCCATCGAACATGGCCTGGCGAAACCGCACGATGCCGACATCGGTGGGCGAGAGTTTTTCCTGCGTGCGATCCAGCAACAACCCCTGACTCTCCCACGCCAGCTGATCTTGCTCGGCGATGCCGCGCACGCCGGTGAACGAATGTGCTTTTTGATCCGCGCGCTCGATCAGGTAGTCGTTACCCTTATTGCGCACGGGGATGTAGTTGGGGCCAAGTTCGGCGAACTGGCCATAGCCGCCCTTCACATATTTTGCCCGTTCATCGGCGGTCAGCGGCTGATCCGGGTGCCAGGCATACACGTAAATCCAGCACGACACGTCATCGATGGGCGCCCAGGTGTAGCCGTAGTAGGTTTCACCGGGCATCGGCGACGGCGTAATCGAATGCGCGGGCAACATGAATTGCGTGATACGCCAATAGTATTGATCGTTGTCGGCGTGGCGCGCGCCGCCAATGACAAAACCGGCCTCGTGTTCGCGCACGTCGAATTTTGGCAACGGGTCGCTGCGCAGCCAGCGCAGCCGGTTTTCGTCGGCAGCGGCATCGGGGTTGGAATTCGTTTTTCGATTAGGCGACGGCATGTGCAGAAACGAAAAATGCGCGGTATCCAGCGCACCCTCCATCGATTGCGCCCAGTTGCACTCGACGTATCGCTTGGTCACGTAGCGGTGCGGCGCCGGCACCAGCCCCAACTCGAGTTGCGGCGGCAACGCGGGCCTAAGCTCGCGCGGGCCCAGGTACGCCCATACCATGCCGCCGAAATCGCAGGTGGGATAGGCCTTGATCGACACATTGCCGTGATAACCCGCTGCGGGCGGCACATTGGGCATGTCCACGCACTGGCCCTCGACGTCGTATTTCCAGCCGTGATAAACGCAGCGCAATCCGCACTGCTCGTTGCGACCGAAAAATAAATCGGCGCCGCGATGCGCGCATTTGGGTGCCACCAAACCCACTTTGCCATTGCTATCACGAAACGCCACCAATTCCTCGCCCATGATTTTGACGCGGATCGGCGGGCTATCGGGTTCAGCCAGTTCCTCCGACAACGCCACCGGCTGCCAGAAGCAGCGGAAATACTCGCCCATGGGCGTGCCCGCGTTGGTGCGGGTTAGCAGGTCGTTGTCGGCTGGGGAAAGCATGCATTACACCCTCTACAATTTTTCCAGCTTTTGCATCCCGTCCATATACGGCTGCAACACCGCTGGCACGGTCACGCTGCCGTCAGCATTTTGATAATTTTCGAGTATCGCCACCAGTGTGCGTCCGACCGCCAAGCCGGAACCGTTGATGGTATGCAGCAGTTCGGTTTTGCCTTGAGCAGAGCGGTAGCGCGCCTGCATACGCCGCGCCTGAAACGCCTCGAAATTGCTGCACGATGAAATCTCGCGGTAGGCATTTTGCCCCGGCAACCACACTTCGATGTCGTAAGTTTTGGCGGAGGAAAAACCCATGTCGCCGGTGCACAGCGTGATGGTGCGAAACGGCAGTGCAAGTTTTTTCAAAATCGTTTCGGCGTGCGCGGTGAGTGCTTCGTGCGCGGCGGTGGAGTTTTCTGGCGTGACGATCTGCACCAGCTCGACTTTATCGAACTGATGCTGGCGGATCATGCCGCGCGTGTCCTTGCCGTAGGAACCCGCTTCACTGCGAAAACACGGCGTGTGGCAGACGAATTTCAGCGGTAGCTCGTTTAATGTAAGTATTTGATTTTTAACGAAATTTGTTACCGGGTATTCGGCGGTAGGGATCAAATATAGATCGCGCCCCTCGATCTTGAAAAGATCATCCTTGAACTTGGCGAGGCTCGACACGCCGTTGGCACATTCGCCACTGACCATGTACGGCGCATACACTTCGGTGTAGCCGTGCTCCTGCGTGTGCACATCCAGCATGAGCTGCGCCAGCGCGCGATGCATACGCGCAACGCCGCCCTTCAATACCGAAAAACGCGCGCCGGCGATTTTGCCCGCAGTGTCGAAATCGAGCTGGCGCAAGCCCTCGCCCACATCGACGTGATCCTTCGCCGTAAAATCAAACACGCGCGGCTCCCCGACGCGTCGCACTTCAACATTGTCGGCTTCCGATTTGCCAGCGGGCACCGAGGCTTGCGGCAGATTGGGTATCACCATCAAAAAATCATTCAGCCGCTGCTGCACGTCGGCCAGTTGCTGCTCCAGCGCTTTCAACTGCTCGGCTTGCGCATTGACTTCAGCCATCAGGGCCGAGGCGTCTTCTTTCTTCGCTTTCATCTGGCCGATTTGCTTGGACAACGCGTTACGGCGTGCCTGCAATTCCTGCGTGTCGGTCTGCACTTTCTTGCGCTCGGCTTCCAGCGCCTCGAATTCGGTGGCAGGCAACGCAAAGCCGCGCCCGGCAAGGCGTTGTGTCACGCCCGCCAGATCGCTGCGTAGTAACTGTAGATCTAACATGATGTTTTTCGGCTAGGGTTCTAGTGATTTACGATGGTCTATTATCGCGGATGTCGGCCCGGCTCACCACTGCTTACAGAGTGGCAAGTAAAATGCCACCTTCACCATGAGAAATCACCAAGGAATCTGCCATGGCCGTGCTACCCTTTAACATCCCCGGTTTCAATCCCAAAGTCACCCCGCCGCAGGTGAAATTTCCCGCTGGCACCACCGATTGCCATGCCCACGTGTTCGGCCCGCAAAGCCGCTATCCGTATTTGCCCGGCGCAGCCTACATCGCGCCCGATGCCACGCCCAGCGACTACGCGGGCATGCTCACCGCCATCGGCTGCCAGCGCGCGGTGCTGGTGCAACCCAGCGTATATGGCCCGGACAACTCGTGCATGGTCGCGGCGATGCAATCCGGCGTGTTCAACTTTCGCGGCGTGGCGGTGGTGGAACCCAACGTCTCGGACAAGGAACTGCAAACCCTGCACGACGCCGGCGTGCGCGGCATCCGCATTAATCTCGCTTCCGAAACCGAGGGACTCAAATTCTCCGACGGCGAACGCCTAGCGCCACGTTTAAAGGCCATGGGCTGGCATCTGCAATTCTTCCTCGATCTGGAAAAAATGCCCGCAGCCGAAGCGCAACTCGCCAGTCTGAACATCAACATCGTCATCGACCACTTCGCCAAATGCCAGGCCGCCAACGGCGTCGATGGCAAAGCGTTTCAGGCGCTGCTGCGGCTGGTGAAGCGCGACAACGTCCACGCGAAACTGATGGGCTCGTATTTTCTATCGAAGCACAAACCCCACTACCCCGACGTCACTCCGCTGGCACAAGCCATGATCGCCGCCGCACCCGACCGCATGGTGTGCGGCAGCGACTGGCCGCATCCCGCCGCACGCGCTGACATGCCGGATGATGGAGATTTGGCCAATCAGTTTGGCGCATGGGTTGCGGATGAGGGGATGCGGAAACGGATACTGGCGGACAATCCGGCGCGGCTTTATGGGTTTTAGTGCTATGCCCAATGCGCCTACATACGCTACGCTCCTTACGGGAGTGCTGATCAGTCCGTATAAACCGCAGCCCGTAGGTTGGCGGTGAGCCCTTCGACAAGCTCAGGACAGGCTACGCGAACCCCAACGTTCGCGGCGATGCACCACCATCGTTGGTGGTTCCTTCGTCACCCCAACCTGATATGTATTGACCTGTCAATTACCCAAAGAAAATTGTTTTTCGTTTTTCATTTCAATGCAATGTGCGGGTAGCAGAACGGACAGCATTGCGACGGTTGATCAGTCTGATATACGCGGGTTGGTTAC
>CAMBGJ010000231.1 GCA_945865805.1 Bordetella parapertussis | reverse complement strand
TATACCTAATTTATTTTTATATTAGGCATAATTTTTTGCATGCCGAGGCAACCTCCGGAAATCCAGACGCTGTACGCCGAACTGTCGGAACGTCTCGCAGCGTATGAGGCGGCTCGCTCGTTTTCGAGCCTGAAGGGTGGCTTTGTGATGAAACGCATTTCCGGCGCGGATTACTGGTATTTCAAAACCAGTGCGGCACCCGCCGGGCAGCGTGAATACTCGGGCGGCGCGGATACGCCCGCGACGCGCGCGGTGATCGAAGCCTATCAAAAAGACCGTGCCGCCGTAGCGGAAGTCCAATCGAACATCGTGCGCCTGTGTGCCCTGCTGCGCCAGGGCGGCGCGATGGTTAGTGATACAGTATCGGCCAAGGTGATTTACGGCTTGGCCAGCGCGGGCGTATTCCGCCTGGGCGGTGTGCTGGTGGGCACGCACGCCTTTGTTGCGCTGGGCAATGTGTTGGGCGTGCGCTGGCAGTCCAGCCTGTCCCCGCAGGACATCGATATTCTTGCCAACCCCGTACTGGAAGTGGCGATTGGTGCGGTGGAGGCCGATCTACCCGCGACGCTGGAAAGCCTCAACAGGGGGTTTCTGCCGGTGCCGGGGCTTGATCCGCGCCGCGCCGATACGTCGTTTCACGTGCGCGGCAAGACGCTGCGCGTGGACTTGCTGACGCCCGCGCGCGGCAAACGCACGGGCGCGCCGGTGCGCATTCCGCGGCTGAAGGCTTTGGCGCAGCCGCTGGAGTTTCTGGATTATCTGCTGGAAGCGCCGGTGGATGTGCCCATCATTAACGGCGGCGCCACGATGGTGAAGGTGCCTGACCCGGCGCGCTTCGCGTTACACAAACTGATTGTCAGCATGAATCGGCCGGTAACGCAGCAAACCAAATCCGCCAAGGATCGTCAGCAAGCCGGGGAACTGATCGAAGTGCTGATGCAGGACAGGCCCAGCGATATTGAGCTTGCGGCGGAAAACATCAATGCACGTAGACCGGGATGGCGCAAACGGCTCAAGGAAGGGGCTGCCCGATTGCCAGATGCCTTGAGCGATGCCAAACAGAACATCCTGCGGTTGATCACCTGACCCGCCAAGCCCGACAACCGACCCCGCAATCTACTTCGCCATCCCCAACGCCACCAGCGTGCGCCGATAAGCGTCGAGTTCCTTTTCCAGAAACGCAGGCAGGTCGCGGTGGCCGATGGTGTCTACTGTCCAGAAATTAAAGTCGAGGTCTTTTTTCACCGCATCGCTTTTCATTGCGCTGCTTAAGGCGTCGTCCCAGAACGCGAGTTGTGCGGCGTCCATGCCGCGCGGGCCGAAGATGGTGTAGAACACGTTGGCGGTGACATCCACGCCCTGCTCGTGCATGGTGGGCACGTTGGCGAGCACGCCGCCGTGACGGCGCGGGCCGGCGACGCCGAGGAAGCGCAGCTTGCCTGATTGTGTGAGTTGCATCGCGCTGCCGGGGCTTTGCACACCGACATCGAGATGCCCGCCCGCGACTTGTATCGCGGTGTCGGTGCCACTGTTGAACACCACCACCTTGAGCCTGGTGGGATCGGCACCGGCCAGCCGCCCGATTTCGCCGACGGAAATGTGTATCGGGTTGCCGGCGGCGGTGGAGATGCCGAAGGTGACCGACGCGGGGTCTTTACGTAGCCGCTCGACGATATCGCGCGCAGTTTTGATCGGCGAATCGGCGCGCACGAAATACATCTGGTATTCGTCGAGCAGCTTGATGATCGGCGACAACTCGCGCGGAGTGATCGTGCCGCGTCCGGCGGCCACCGTGGTGAGCCAGCTCGACGAGGCGAGGCCCAGGTAGTGCGGATTGTTCGGATGCGTATTCAGGTAGGCGAAAGCCACTGACTGGCCGCCGCCGGGTTTGTTCACCAAGTTGATGGGCGTGCTGACGCGCCCATCCTGCAGCAGCCGTTGCAGCGTGCGGCCGATGCGGTCGTTGGCACCGCCGGGCGCAGCGCCGATGACGATTTCCACCGGCCTATCGGGGCGCCAGCCTTGTGCTTGTGCAAACAACGGCAGGCAAACTAGCAGCGCGATCCAGTGCTTGATAAAATATCCTTTTAAATCAATTACTTATTATCTATTAATCCAGGGCATGTCGGCGCGGTACTGTGCCTCGAAAGCCTCGATTTGCGGCAGATGCTGCAAGGTTACGCCGACATCATCCAATCCCTTGAGCAGACGTTCCTTGCGCGTGGCGTCGACGTCGAAGGCGTGCGCTGTGCCATCGGGGGCGATGACGGTTTGCTGTTCAAGATCGACTGTCATCGTGGCGCCCGGCGCTTTTTGCAACTGCGCCATCAGGCCGCTGACTACAGCTTGCGGCAACACAATGGTGAGCACGCCGTTTTGCATGCAGTTGCCGCGATACACGTCGCCGAAGCTCACGCCGATCAGCGCGCGCACGCCGAAATCCAGCGTGGCGTAAGCCGCGCTTTCACGCGACGAGCCGCAGCCGAAATCAGGGCCAGTCACGAGTATGCCCGCGCCTTGATACGCCGGTTGATTGAGTACGAACTGGCTGCGCGGCGCTTCATTGGCGTCAAAGCGCAGATCGTGCAAAAACACGTGTGCGTAGTCGTTGTGTGCGGGGCGACGCGGCAGGCGTTGAAAGCGACCGGGCACGATCATGCCGGTATCGAGCTTGGCGATGTCGAGCGGGGCGGCTACGGCGGTAAGTGTGGTGAAGGGTTGCATTGAAAATTCGCTTGCCACAGAGGGCACAGAGGACACAGAGACAACGCGGGCTTGAAGTTCTCTGTGACCTCGGTGGCTAAAAGGGTTTAAGAACTCAACAATGTTCTGACATCGGTCAGCCGACCCGTCACCGCCGCCGCCGCCGCCATCGCCGGACTCATGATGTGCGTTAGCGCGCCCGGCCCCTGACGGCCTTCAAAATTGCGGTTGGTGGTGGAGGCGCTGCGTTGCCCCGGCGCGAGGCCATCGCCATTGGAGCCGCCGCACATCGAGCAACTGGCGTCGCGCCACTCGAAACCGGCGGCAAGAAAAATTTTGTCCAGACCCTCGGCTTCGGCCTCGCGTTTTACCGTGGTGGAGCCGGGTACCACCATCGCGGGGATGGCGGCTTTGCGGCCTTTAACCACCGCGGCTGCCACACGCAAATCTTCGATGCGCGCGTTGGTGCAGGAGCCGATAAACACGCGGTCGATCTTGATGTTAGTGAGAGGCGTGCCCGGCGTGAGTTGCATGTAGTCGAGCGCGCGTGCGACACGGCTGCGTTTATCGCCATCTGAAATTGACGCGGGATCGGGCACGCAGCTGTTGATTGGTGACGAATCTTCCGGGCTGGTGCCCCAGCTCACCATCGGCGCGAGTTCGCTGGCGTCGATGGCAAGCTCGCGGTCAAAGCGCGCGTCGGGGTGTGAGGGCAGAGTGCGCCAGTAGGCCAGCGCCTGTTCCCAATCGCTGCCGCTGGGTGCCAGCGGGCGGCCATGCAAATAGTTAAACGTGGTGTCGTCGGGCGCGATCATGCCGATGCGCGCACCGGCTTCGATCGACATATTGCAGATCGTCATGCGGCCTTCGATGGACATCGCGCGGATGGTTGAACCCGCGTACTCGACCGCGTGTCCGACCGCGCCGCCGATGCCAATGCGCGCGATCACCGCGAGGATGACGTCCTTGGCGCTGACATGCGCGCCCAACACGCCGTTGATGTTGATGCGAAACGTCTTTGGCTTTTTCTGCCACAGCGTTTGCGTGGCCAGCACGTGGCGCAACTGGTTGGATTGCCCGATGGGGATCGGCAGCGCGCCCAACGCGCCGTGGGTGGCGGTGTGCGAATCGCAGCAGGAGATCAGCAAGCCCGGCTGCGTCCAGCCAAGTTCCGGGCCGATGACGTGAATGATGCCTTGCCGCGCGTGATGCACGCCATAGTGCTCGATGCCAAATTCGCGTGCATTGGTATCGAGCGCTTCCACCACGCGACGGATTTCCGCGTTGGCGATGCTCGCCGGGGCGGTCGCGCGATTCGTTGACGGCAGATAGTGATCGGTGACCGCCAGCGTTTGCTTCGGCTTGCGCACCTTGTGGCCTTCAGCGCGCATCTGGTCGAAGGCCAGAAAGGTGCCGCCTTCGTGGACAAGATTTTTGTCGACGAACAGCAGTTCTTCGCCCTGCGGGTTCGGCACGATCACATGCCGCGCCCATACGCGATCAAACAGTGACAGCGGTGCGTTCATGAATTACTTCGAGTTCTTTTGCTCTTGTTCCAGCTCGGCCATCGCGTCGCGCGCCCAGCGAAACGCCTCGATGCCCGCCGGCACGCCCGCGTAACAGGCGATCTGCAATAGCACCTCCTTGATTTCGTCTTTGGTCACGCCGTTGCCGAATGAACGCTTCACGTGCAGCTTGAATTCATGCTGGCGGTTGAACGCGGCCAAGAGGCCGATGTTCAGCAGGCTGCGCGTTTTGCGCGGCAGGCCGGGGCGGCTCCAGATCATGCCCCACGCGGTTTCGGTGGCGTATTCCTGCATCGCCATGCCGAACTCGTCGATGTTTTCCATTGACTTGTCGACGTATTCCGCGCCCAGTACTTCGCGCCGCAGGGAGATGCCTTTATTAAACAGTTCGCTGGCCATGAGAGATTCCTTGTTGAGGGGGGGTGAAAAGATACTTTGTAAGTATTTGTTTTATACAGATAATTTATCGATAGCTGGTACGCTACACTGCGTCGAGATAAGTAATCGTAGTGCAACGGAACTCGCGTGTGTGCGTTACTGTCTGGATACGACGAACGTGGCGAAACGGAATTGAAGAAATCGAGATGAAACTGACGCGAAAATCACTGCTGCTGATTTTACTCCCGCTGACATTGACCGGTTGCGCGCTTACGCCGGCCAACCATCAAGGCAATGACGCGCCGCACACGGTCGCGATAGTGCCGCTGCAAGTGCAAAAGCCGGTGCTGGGTCTGGTGCTCGGCGCGGGCGGCGCGCGCGGCTTCGCGCATGTGGGCGTGATCAAGGCATTGGCGGCAGCGGGGCTGGAAGCTGATGTGGTGGTGGGCGCGAGTTCTGGCGCGCTGGTGGCATCGTTTTACGCCAGCGGGATGAGTGCGCAGGCGCTGGAGGCGATGGCGCTGCAACTGGAAGACAACGATATTTTCGACTTCACGCCGTTCGGTCCTGGCGTGGTGCAGGGCATGCGCTTGCAGGAATTCGTCAATCGCCATTTGAACGGACGTTTGATCGAGGCGCTGGCGAAGCCATTCGCCGCAGTGGCCACCGAGCAAGGCAGCGGGCGCATGGCGGTGTTCAATCGTGGCAATACCGGCATCGCGGTGCGCGCCTCGGCCAGCGTGCCGAAAATGTTCTGGCCGGTGGTGATCAACGGCCAGTCGTATATCGATGGCGGCGTGGTGAGCCGGGTGCCCGCGCCGCTCGCGCGCGAGATGGGCGCCGACGTGGTGGTGGCGGTGGATATTTCACGCCGTCAGGCGCAGGACGGTATTGATGCTGATGTGGTGATCCGTCCGCAAACCACACGTTCGCGCATCAATGATTTTCAGCACCGGCAGGCGAATATCGCGGCGGGTGAAGTCGCCGCGAACGAGGTGATCGAACAGATCCGTGCGCGGTTGGCCGAGGTGGCGGCGCGTAAGAGGGCTAACAGTACGGCGGCGGCCAAGCCGTAATACCGGCCACGTGGTTACGCGCTTTGCGCCATTTTCAACTGGTGCGACAGGATCAGCGGCGCGACCTCATCCGCCGGGATGGGCTTGCTGAAGTAATACCCTTGGTATTCGTCGCACTCCAGCCGCGATAAGAACGCCAGTTGCTCAGCGGTTTCCACGCCTTCCGCGATGGTCTTGATGCCGAGCTGCTTGCTCATCGCCACCACTGCTGACACGATGGCGGCGTCGTTGGGGTCGGAGCTGATGTCGCGCACAAACGACTGATCGACCTTGATTTTGTTCACCGGAAAACGCTTCAGGTAACTCAGGCTCGAGTAGCCGGTGCCGAAGTCGTCAATCGCAATAGCGACACCGAGTTCTCGCAAATCGATCAGCGTCTGGATGGTCTGCTCGGCGTGCTTCATGATGCTGCTTTCGGTGATTTCCAGCCCCAGCCAGCGCGCGTCGAGCTGGCACTGCGTGAGTACGGTGCTCACCAACTGCAACAGATTGCTGCGGCGAAACTGCGGCGCGGAGATGTTCACCGAAACCGTGAACGGCTTGAGGCCGGCGCGTTCCCACACCTTGCACTGTTCGGCGGCCGCGCGCAGAATCCATTCGCCGATCGGCACGATGAGGCCGGAGTCTTCGGCAATCGGGATGAATTCCGTCGGCGACACGCGCCCCAGCGTCTTGCTGTCCCAACGAATCAACGCTTCCATGCCGATGAACTCGCCGCTCTTGACCTCGATCTGCGGCTGGAAATACAACTGGAATTCATTGCGGTCCAGGGCATGCCGCAACTCGACTTCCATGCCCAGCCGCCCGGCGGAATTCACGTTCATGTCGGCGCGGTAAAGTTGCCAGGTGTTGCGTTCCTGCTTGGCGTGGTACATCGCCACGTCGGCGTTTTTCAGCAACTCATCACGGTTGTTGTCGTCGAACGGATATATCGTCACGCCGATACTGGTGGTGGTAAACACCTCACCCGACTCAGTATCAAACGGCGTGGCAAAGGCGTTTTTGATCTTGTCCGCGATGGTGGTGATCTCATCCAGCGTGGTGGCGTTTTCAACCAGCACGGTGAATTCGTCACCGCCCAGACGCGCGATGGTGTCGGTGGCGCGCAGGGTGGTGGCGAGGCGTTCGGCCACTTGCTGCAGCAGGATGTCGCCGGTGGTGTGGCCGCGGGTATCGTTGATTTGCTTAAAGCGGTCGATGTCGAGAATCATCACGCCGAGCAGCGTTTCGTTGCGGCGGGCGCGCTGCATGGCGGCTTCCAGGCGGTCGAGCAACAGGTAGCGATTGGGCAACCCGGTGAGCGCATCGTACTGCGCCATGAAGGCGAGGCGTTCTTCAGTCTGGTGCCGTTTGGTGAAATCGTGCAGCAGGCCGAGTATCTGCCGGATCTCGCCGTCGTCGCCGCACATCGGCACGTAGGTCGCGGTGATCGACATCTGGCGGCCACGCAGTGAAATCGACAGCTCGGCGGATTGCGTGGTCTTGCTCGAATGCGCGAGGCGCAGTACGGGATGCAGCTCGCTGACCACGTTCGGTGGCAGCAGGTCTTCGTCGCGCTTGCCGAGGATATTCGCGCTATCGCGGGCGAAAAACTCCGCGCCGCGCTGATTGACAAAATGCAGCCGCAGGTCTTTGTCGTAAATCAGGAAGGCATCCGGCACGCCGTTCAACGCCAGTCGCAGCAGCGCCTCGCTCGATTTGATCTGATCGAGCATGGCCTTGATCGGCGAAATATCGCGGTGCACGCCGACGATGCCGGTGATCTTGCCACGCGTATCGCGTATCGGCGCATAGCTGGTTTCGACAAGAATGTCCTGGCCGTCCTTGCGCTTGCGCTCGGTTTGCCAGCCGACGATGGTTTCGCCGGCCATCACACGCTGCCGGTATTCGTGAACTTCTTGTTGCTTGTGGTCTGGCAGCATCCAGCCAACCTTGCGCGTCAGGGCTTCCTTTGCGGTGTAGCCGAAGAGCCGTTCCGCGCCGGCGTTCCAGCTTATGAACCGCAGATCGAGATCAGCGCTGGTGATCGCATCGGGAGACGCCTGAATGGCGGCCGCCAGCCGCGTATTTTCGGCTTCGACGCGCCGTTGCTGGGTGACGTCCTCGAAAGACGCCACGATGGCCACGGGCTTGTGTTCCGTGGCGGAAAAAACCGGCTGTGTATTCACCGACACCCAGCGCAACGGCTTGCCGCCGGGGCGCATGCCGATGAGCACGTTTTTTTGCGCTTTTCCGCTGCGCAGCGCCCGTCTTACCGGGAAATCACCGGGTGGAAACGGCGTGCCGTCCTCTTGAATGGCCGCCCAGGATTTATCGTCTTGTAGTGCCTGCTCCATTTCGGGGATGGACATCCCCAGAATGGCTTCGGCACTGGGATTGGCCGCGATAACGCCGCCGGTGCGGGAAATCATGACCACGCCCTCGGACAGGGCAAACAGCAGCTCGTGGTAGCGCTGCGCGGTGAGCTTCGGTGGCTTTAAGCTACGCCGTATGCCGGGTGCGCGCGGTTTAGACGAGGACTTGCCGCGTGCCGGTTTCAGGCTTTTTTTGGGGGCTACCATTTTGAAGCTACCATATAGACCTATATGCTACCCGAAATCAAATACTAAAAAGTTCCGCGTAGCCCTATAGCCACGGCTAAATCGTTCTCCGAATAATACCAAGCGTAACCAAAGAGTTATTACTTAATGCTGGACACCGCCGACTTTTCCCGGTATAAATCGCGGAATGGAAGCGGCTGAATTTACCAGAGAAGTTCTATCGGAACTCCAAGTACGCC
>CAMBGJ010000230.1 GCA_945865805.1 Bordetella parapertussis | reverse complement strand
ACCACAATTCCGGCGGTAACCGGCGACTACTGCCCAGCGTGTGGGGAGGCTGTTCATGACATGGGCGAGTCTGTGCGCACCAGTACGTTGATGCTCGAATTCAACAAGCAAGTGAATGCCGCGATCGTTGATCCGTCATTCATTGTCAGCGTGCGGAAAAAACTCCACCTAGATCAGCGCGAGGCGGCAGAAATATTCGGCGGGGGCGTCAACGCGTTCTCTCGATATGAAAATGGCAAAACGAAGCCGCCATTGGCGCTCGTGAAACTGCTCAAAGTATTGGACAGGCATCCGGATCTGTTGGAAGAAATCAAGGCAGCCTAGTCCGTAATGCTCACGCAACTATCCGCATTTCTCGGATTTCCTGTAAAATTCGCCTGAAATCTGGTTCCGGCGCTATGCACATAGTTCGATACGTGCGCAGGAAGGGGAGCCAAAAATTCTATGCTGATTCAGTGACTTAGTGTTCAGGAATCCAGCAATCACAGTGCTTGGTGCCATTTCTTGCGGCACACACTGGCACCACATTCAGGAACGCTCATGATCACGATTTACGGCATCAAGAACTGAAGCACCATGAAAAAAGCCTTCGCGTGGCTCGAAGGCAATGGCGTCGCTTACACGCTTCACGATTACAAAAAGCTGGGCGCGCCTGAGGACAAACTCACGGCTTGGATCAAACACGCCGGCTGGGAGAAAGTGCTCAACACCAAGGGCAAGACGTTTCGTGATTTGCCGACTGCGCGTCAGCAAGGTTTGAACGACGCCAAGGCCGCCGCCATCATGGTTGAATTTCCCAGTGCCATCAAACGCCCGGTGCTTGAATCTGGCAAGACGCTGTTGGTCGGTTTTAATGCGGACGAGTATCAAGCGGCCTTGAAGTAATTGGGTTTTACCAGGCCCCGCCTCAATGCGTACGGGGTGCCGCTTCGAGCTGATCGAAATCTCGCCCCGATAAAAAACGCCCGCCGCGCGCGTTCAAATCACTGGCTACTTGCGCCAGCACACGCCTGTAGTTGAGTTTGATTTCATCTAGTAAGTTATTGATTTTATTCATTATTTCTTCATGGTCGTCGCCGGGATACAGCGGCCAGCGAAACCCCTCCAGCATCGATTCATCAAATACCGAACTCAGACTGACCCGGCATTCGGCACCGCCTTCCTCGAGCCGGTGTGCAGATAACACCACCGCTGGATCACCCACCGCCAGGCGAAATTGCCGCACGGCGTTGCTGAGAAACAGGCTGAAGGCCAGCTCGATTTGCGCTGCGCGTCCCGCGTCGGCGGCCAGATAAATCGCCACCGGCGCACGCGGAATGGGCAGCACATCCAGCCCCGGTTGCGCCAGTTGTTGCGCGAGCATTTTGGTCAGCGGTATGCCCCAAGCGCCCACGCTCGAACCGGCTTCCATCGCCGACGGCACGTGCGCAGGCGACACTGTCGCCCCCACCAGAAATCGCAGCACCACCTGCTCGTGTCCAGGCTTGACCTCAAACGATGTACCGGCGAGCTCCAGCGGCGCGCCGCCGGTGCGCAACTGCGCTGCCCACTGGCGCAGCAAGCGAGGCGACAGGCAATCCAGCGTTTCCATCGAACACAGCGCGTTGCCCAGGCCAAAATTGCGGCCCGTGCCCAGCACGCCGTGTTGTTCCAACAAGGCACTGACGGCAGCAATATCCGGCAGCGCGTCGGGTAGCGCGATTTGCTTCTTGGTGCCTGCCACGATCACCAGCGGCAGCGCGAACAAGCGCGCGATCACACCTTCGCCGCGCTCGGGTTTGTTGACGAGTTTTGCCAGCATCTGTTGCAGATGGCGGTAGCTCTCCGCCGAGGGGGCTTCGCGTAACAGCGTTTGCACGGCCTCGTCCGCGCCGCTGTCGAGCAAGGCATCGAGTTCGAGACGCAAGGTGGCGCGTGCGGAGGCACTGCCGGCGAGGCTATCCGCGGCAAGCTTCAGTAGAAGGGCATCGGCTTGCGGTGCCGGCCAGACACGGGGATCGGGGAGTGATGTCAAGTTACGCAATCCTGGAAGGGTATATTACACACGGATGACGCCCGCAGGCATTCCGATGCCAGCGGTTCTCAGCGTGTGCTGCCATTGGGTACTGTGTTATTAATTCCCGTCTGCGCGAGAATGACAAGGGGTATTACGCGTGCTTCGGTGATGGGGCATCAGTAGTCATCAGACGGCGGGCTAATCCACCCGCGCGCCAGACTCGCGCACCACCTTTGCCCACTTGACATGATCGGCGCGGATAATACGTGCAAAATCTTCCGCACTACCGCCCGCCGCATCGGCGCTTTGCAGGCGCAGCATATCTTTGATGGACTGCACATTCAGCGCTGCGTTCATCTCGGTGTTAAGCCGCGTCACGATGGCCGCTGGGGTGCCTGAGGGCGCAAGAATGCCGAACCAATTGACGACCTCGTAGCCGGGTACGGTTTCGGCTATCGCGGGGATATCCGGGAACGACGGCGAACGCTTCGGCCCGGTAACCGCCATGCCGCGCAGCTTGCCCGCCTTGACCTGTGGCGTCAGCGGCACGGCGCTGGCGATGGTGAGGACAATCTGCCCCGCGATCAAATCCGTAATCAACGGCCCCGTGCCTTTATAGGGGATGTGATTCAAATCAATGCCCGCCATGGTCTTGAACAGCTCCATCGCGAGATGACTGGACGCACCGCTGCCGCTGGAGGCATAGTTGATTTGCCCTGGCCGTGATTTGGCGTAGCTGATCAGCTCCTTCACCGATTTCGCCGGCATGGCGACGTTCGCCGCCATCATCAATGGGCCGGTGACAAACAGCACCACCGGCGCAAAATCGCGAATCGCGTCGTACTGCACCTTCTTGTAAAGATGCGGATTGATCACGTGTGGTATCGAGGTCAACAACAGCGTGTAGCCATCCGGCGCGGCACGCGCGGCGATCTCGGTGGCCACCAGGCCGCCCGCGCCACCGCGATTGTCGACCACCACTTGCTGATGCAGGCGCTCGGTGAGTTGCTGCGCGGCTATCCGCCCGAGAATATCCGCCGCGCCGCCGGGCGGAAAACCGACAATGAGACGCACCGGACGCGTGGGATAGCTCGCCGCCCCCGCGTGCTGTAGCGGCAGTAGCATGGCGCCACCACACAACAGCGCCGCGTAACGCCAATCGCGCCTCACCCTTCCGCCTTCGCGCCCGACACCTTCACCGCCCTGCCCCACTTTTCGATTTCGCCGCGGATATACGCCGCGAACTGCTCCGGTGTGTCACCGATGAATTCCGCGCCTTCGGGTTGCATGCGATTGCGGATATCCGGCTGGTTGATCGCGCGCAGCGTCTCCGCATGCAGCTTGGCGACGATGTCGCGCGGCGTGGCAGCGGGCACATGCAGGCCAAACCACGAGCCGGTTTCAAAGCCCTTGAAGCCTTGTTCCTGCAAGGTGGATATCTCAGGTGCCGCAGGCGAACGCTTGGCGCTGGTCATCGCCAGCGCGCGCAGCCGACCACTCTTGACGTGCGGAACGGTGGAGACCATCGCGCCGAAATATATTTCAATGTGCCCCGCCACCACGTCGGTGATCGCCGGTGTCGCACCTTTGTACGGCACGTGAATCATTTTCACATCCGCCATCGATTTAAACATTTCGCCCGCCAGATGGTGCGGACTGCCGATGCCGGTGGAGCCGTGCCGCAACTGGCCGGGTCGCGCCTTGGCCAGCGCCACCAGATCCTTGGCGTTTTTCGCGGGCACCGACGGATGCACCACCAGCATGCCGGGTGTGCTCGCCATGTTGGTGACGTGCACGAAGTCTTTCTGGAAATCGAAATTCATCTTCGGATACAACGACGGATTGATCACGTTCGCCACCGTACCCAGAAACAAGGTATAGCCGTCCGGCGCGCTTTTCGCCACCATTTCGGTGGCGATATTGGTGGCACCGCCGGGACGATTCTCGACGATCACCGCCTGCCCCCAACTCTCGTTAAATTTCGCACCGACGGCACGTGCCAGCATGTCTGCCGTGCCGCCGGGGGTGTAGCCCACCATCCAGCGCATGGCGCGGTTGGGGTAGTTCGCGGCACTTTGTGCTGCAGCCTCACTGCCACTAAAGGCCGCCACGAAGGTCACCGCAATAACAGAAAGTTTAGCCCGTATATCGTTAAATCTTGTCATCCAAAAATCCATTAAAATATCAATTAAAACAGATAGTTACGAAAGTATTACCCGTAGCCCGGAAGGCGCGCAGCGTATTCCGGGAACACCTTGCGGGAGAAGCATTCCGCGGAATTCGCTGCGCGCCTTCCGCGCTACGTTTACCGCGCTTACCAGCCCAGCACATACGCCGGTCGCCGCAAATCTGCGCCACCGTGCATCACGCCATTCTTGTGATCGTTGACGATGGTGCACACTGCGCCGGCGAGCCAGGTGAAGGCCGGCCATTCACGCACATCATGGCCGCGTGCAGCCAGCTTATCGGTGACCGATTTTTCAATGCGCGATTCCAGATACAGCCGCCCCGGAAAATAGGCATGCGGTTCGAACGAGCCAGGATAGCTGTAAGTCGAAAAGCGCGGCGCTTCGATCGCGTCCTGCGCCGACATGCCGAACACGTTGACGTTGAGAAACACCTGCAGCATTGCCTGCGTTTGCACGTCGCCGCCGGGTGTGCCGAAAGGCATATACGCCTTGCCGTTTTTGAACGCCAACGCGGGGTTGGGCGTAAGCCGCGGACGCTTACCCGGCGCCACACTCGACGGATGCGACGGATCGCTCCACGACTGCGTGCCGCGCCCCGAGCACAGGATGCCCACGCCGGGAATGATTGGCGTCTGATCCGAGCCATCGCTCGGCGTACACGACATGGCGTTGCCGTGTTTGTCGATCACGCACAGGTACGAGGTATCGCCCGGCCCCGGCTCGCCCTTGCCTTTCGCTGGCGACATCGAGCGATTGTCGATGGTGGTCAGCGTTTTCGGATCGCCGCCGCGCGGCATGTCCGGGCAGGCGGCCTTCATACGGATGCGCGTGCGCTGCCAGGCGGCGTATTTTTCCGACATCAGGCCCGCCATCGGCACTTTGACAAAATTCGGGTCGCCGAAATAATTGTGGCGGTCTGACATGGCGAGTTTGGTCGCTTCGGTCAGCAGGTGGATGTAATCCGCCGAGTTGTGGCCCATCGCGCGCAGATCGTAACCCTTGAGAATGTTCAGCGTCATCGGCAACGCCGGGCCTTGCGACCACGGACCGCAGGCGTGCAGATCAATGCCCTCGAAACGCGTGCGCACCGTCGGTTCGAGCTTCACACTGAAATCGGCGAAATCATTGAAGCGCATCAGGCCGCCTTCTTTTTCAATGAATTTGCACACCTCACGCGCGATATCGCCCTTGTAAAAGGCATCGCGCGCAGCTTTCAGGCCCGCCTTGCGGCCCTGCTTGCGCGCTACTTTACGTTCTTCATCCGCCAGAAATTGCAGCGTGCGCCCCAACTCGGATTGCACAAACACCTCGCCCACCTGCGGCACGCGGCCTTTGGGCAAGAACACCCTGGCGCTCGACGGCCAGCGCTGATAATCCTTGCGATGCGTTTCGATGAATTGCGACAGCAGGCCATACACCGGAAAGCCTTTGCTGGCGAAACGGATCGCCGCAGAAGCCACCTCGCCGAAGCTCATGGTGCCGTAGTTCGACAAGGCAGTAATCCACGCGTCCGGCGCGGCTGGTACTACGCAACGCTCGACGCCGGGCGGAATTTTGCCGCCGTGCCGCTGCTGAAAATAATCCGGCGTGATCAGTTTCGGCCACACGCCGAGACCGTCGATGCAATGCACCTTTTTATCTTTGGCCGTGTGAATAATCATCGGCGCCACACCGCCGAAATTCACCTTGTCGGTCTGCACCACGCCAATAGTGATGCCCGCCGCCACGCCGGCATCAATGGCATTGCCGCCAGCTTCGAGAATTTCAAACGCCGCATGCGCCGCCAGATAATGACCGGCCGCCGCCACGTGGCGGGTGCCCATGATGGTTAAACGGGGAGAGGCTTTCATAGGGATTCCTGAAAATTTTGCCGAGGGTTGCGAATGGTGTAGATTCTAGCTTCATTCCCCGCTCAGGTCAGCCATGTCAGTCATGAATTCAACCGATGGCGCCCCGGCACAAGAAAAGGACGAGTTATGGATTTCACCCTGCCCGAAGAACTACGTATGCTACGCGACACCGTCGCGCGCTTTACCCGCGAGGAGCTGGTGCCGCTGGAAAAAGCCGTTATTCGCCGTGAAGCCGAGCGCGGCCTCACCGACGCGCCGCTGATCTCACCCGAAGAGGAAAAGCATCTCAACGATAAAGCCAGGGAAATTGGCCTTTACGGCATCGACGTGCCGGAAGAATACGGCGGGCAAAATCTGGGCATGCTGGCCAAGGCGGTAGTGCAGGAAGAACTCAAAACCAGCATCACGCCGTGGGTGCAACCACCCGACAGTCCCAATCTGTTCATGCTCAAAGAAACCTGCAAGGGCGAGCAGATCGAGAAGTATTTCATCCCCTACGCCAACGGCGAGAAAAAAAGCGCCATCGCCATCACCGAGCCGGGTGCCGGTTCCGACCCGGCGGGCATGAAGACCCGCGCCGAATACAAAAACGGCAAGTGGGTGATCAATGGGCAAAAAATATTCATCAGCAACGCGCGCAACGCCGATTTCATGATCGTGATGGCAGTGACCGACTCCGCCAAAGGCTCGCGCGGCGGCATCACCGCGTTTCTGGTTGATAAGGGTACCAAGGGCGTGTCGATACCGACGGTGCTCAACACCATCGGCGAGCACACGCCGTACGGCGTGTTCTTCGATAACGTTGAGTTATCCGACGGCCAGGTGCTGGGTGAAATCGGCAAAGGCTTCGGTCCGATGCAAAACCGCCTGGGCGTGCGCCGCATGGAAATCGGCGCGCGCGCACTGGGCTACGCGCGCCGCTGCATGGATTTGATGCTGCCCTATGCGCAGGAGCGCGTCACCTTCGGCAAGCCGCTGGCCGACCGGCAGGCGGTGCAATGGTGGATCGCCGACAGCTTTCAAGAAATGGAAATGGTGCGCCTGATCACCTGGCGGCTCGCCTGCAAGATCGATGCCGGTGAAGACAACTGGCGGCGCGACGCGGCCATGGTCAAACTGCAAGGCACCGAAATGATCACACGCGTGGTCGATCGCGCGATGCAAATGTTCGGCGGCATGGGCATGACCAAGGACATGCCGCTGGAGTATATGTGCCGCGCCTGCCGCGTATGGCGCATTTACGAAGGCCCGAGCGAAGTGCATCGCTGGTTTATCGCGCGGGATTTGCTGCGTAATGGGATGCCGGCGAATTAGCGTAGTAATATTAGAATTTTAGAATTACGCAAACGCTTACACGTAACCCGTTACAGAAAAAACACCCTTACCGTCATTCCCGCGAAAGCGGGAATCCATAATCCAGTGCCCTATGGCACCACCCATGGATTCCCGCTGTCGCGGGAATGTCAAGGTTAGAGACTATTCCTAACAAATTTCCGCATCCCCCATCTCACCAGGAGAAAACCATGTCCGCCAAACCAATGCTGTGCAGCTTCAAAACATGCCCGTGGGTGCAGCGCGCCGCCATCGCCCTTCGCGCAAAGAACATCGATTACGACATCACCTATATCGACCGCAATAATCGCCCCGACTGGTTTCTGAAAATCTCCCCTCACGCCAAGGTGCCGGTGCTGCGCATCGGTGATAACGATGCCCTCTTTGAATCCAATGCCATCGCCGAATACCTTGACGAAACGGTCAAGCCGCAGTTACATCCGGCCGACCCGCTTGCGCGCGCGCGCAACCGCGCGTGGACTGATTACGTGTCCACCTTTGCCAGCGCCATCTCGCAAACCGCCTATGCGGACGGCGAAGAGGAATTCGCCAAACGCGCCGCCAAGATCAGCGAAGTGTTCGGCAAGCTCGACGACGCGCTCAAAAAACGCGGCAACAACGGCCCCTACTTTAACGGCGACAAGCTGTCGCTGGTCGATGCCGCCTACGCGCCGTTTTTGCAGCGCTATACCTTTATGGATCGGCTGTACCCTCTGGGCATGATCGAAAAATTCCCCCTGCTAAAAGCGTGGCGTGATGCGCTGCTCGCCGCACCCGCTGTGAAAAACTCCACCGTCGCCAACATCGAAGCGGTGTGGCAAGAGGGCATGATCACCAACAACCGCTGGCTGAAAAAGTTTGTTTCAGATAACGTGTTAGGCGCGGCTGCTGCATAAAAATTTAATAAAATCAAATAGTTAAAATATTTAACCCGATTCGCCTGCGCCGCTCAGGCCACTGAGCCGCGCGGGCGTTTTCACGTCTGCGTGCGGGTGGGCGCCGTCCCTACCCCACCACCGCCACCGCTTCAACTTCCACCAAAAACGCACTCGTCGCCAGCGACTGCACACCCACCAACGTGCTCGCCGGCGGGTTGGCCCTCGACACATATTTTTCCCGCACCGATTGCAGCCCCCTGGTGTCAGACTAGTTGTCGCCTCAGAATTTGAATTTTAAATATCGAGGCGAAAGTGAGATCCACGTATCCTGAA
>CAMBGJ010000229.1 GCA_945865805.1 Bordetella parapertussis | reverse complement strand
CACATGATGTCAAACGCTTGAGAGCGGATTGTTTATGCAACATTCGGGATAGCGCCTGCGGCACAGAAGTTTCCCCTCTATGGGGTGGCATTCGCTATTTTGGTAGGTCAACGGCCAGGTCGCGCCGCCCACGATTTCAGGCCCGAGCGGAATGTCTTGCTGCGCATACAAGGCTGTGCTCGTCGGCTTGTAATCGCGCGTGCCGAGCAAGCCGCTACGTGATTTTTTTTCGATGATCTCCGTGGTAAGGGGCGGCGGCCAGAGGTTTGCCGTGTCGTTATCCAAGAGTTTGCCGAATCCCAGTAGCGGCAGGAAAATAATTGCCGCGAGTAAACCCAACTGGCGCAACAATTGGCGGCGCGTATCGGCGCGTACTTTTTGGTCTTCCGCAGCAGCTTCGTGAACGGTGTCTGCCAGATACTTCACCCCGCCCTGTAACTTGGCCAACCACGATGCCGGTAGATTGACCAGATTATCGGCGCCGCAGTAATCACAGTTCGCGCCGAGAGCGTTGGGCTGCACGGTAAGGGCGCCGCCACACGAGCGGCATTGCATCGGCCCGCCTTCGCGCGGCGGCGGCGCGGCGGCTAACGCCATGTGCAATCGGCCTCGCGCCTTGGTGCGGCGGTATCCGTATATCGCCAACGCCAGCGGTACGCCAAAAAGCAGAAACATCACGGCGGCAATCGTGGCGAAAAACCCGGTCTGACTCAGCACATCCACAGCGCTGAAGCCCAACGTGGGCGCCATTCGATCCAGCCATGACGGTATGGCAAGTCCGGCTGCGACAAAAACGATCGGCCAGCCAAAAAAATAAATCCATCCCAGCGGCACGGTGCTCCACCATCGGGCGAGCGATCCTGGCGGCTTGCCAAGCTGTTGATAAAGATGCCGCGCGGCGGCATCAGTTGCGTGTTTGGCGCGCTCGGCGTCGCGCAGGTCGCGGTACGCCTGCGGCAAGGGCGCCACCGCGCCGCAACGCAGACACACGGTTGACGCGCTGTCACCCAGCGGCACGGGCGCGCTACAAGCAGTGCAATTGAGCATATTCAGATGCTGCACGTGGTCAGGGGAAGTCACGTCAGATAGATCAGATATGGGATTGAAAAGAAGCCTGCAGCCAATCGGCCAACAGGCGGCCCAGCCCGCTGGTCCGCGCACTATCCATCACCAGATTGTCGTGGTTATAGGTGGGATCAAGATGCGCCGTGATGTCGCGCTCTTCGACGATGATCAGTGCGTCCGTCAGCTCGCAATCACGCAACGTCAAAGCAACTCCCCGGCACGCGCGATCCTTTGCGTCGCAGTAGGCGTAGACCTCGGTCACCTGCTCCACCCGGAACATCATGCCCTTGCAGACCCATGTTGGAAAGGCGCTCCGTCTGCGCCTCAAGGCGGCCCTTGGGTTCCTTGCTTGGGGCGACAAACGTCCAGGGATTAGAAGTCGCGCCATCGCCGCGTAGCGATGCCAGTAGCAGACAGCGTGGCCATGGCCGCAATCGTTCAGCCCAGCCATGTGCGAGCCTATCTCCGTGTACCAGCCTTCGGCATTGGCGCTCCCCCAATCGCTTACTGCAAGCTAAACCGCTGCACCCGCCGCCCAAACCCCGCTTCCGCTGTATACAGATTGCCTTTGGAATCGATGGCGATGTTGTTCAGGTTGCGGAACTCGCCGGGTTGGCGGCCGGGGCGGCCGAAGGCACCGAGCTTTTTGCCGTCGGCGCGCGATAGCACGTAGACTTCGGAATTCGATCCATCGGCCACCATCAGAAAGCGCTGTTGCGCATCGCGCGAAATGGCGATGTCCGCCACCGGGCCGCTTAACGTCTGAGCTTCGATAAAAAATTCGTGCAGGAATTTACCGCTGCCCTGAAATACCTGAATGCGATTGTTCGGCCGGTCGCACACGTAGATCAGCCCGTCGCGCGAACGGCGCACACAGTGCGGATTGCCGAGTTGCTTCGACGGTGTGATGCCCGGTTTGTAGGGCGGCTGCTTGGCGTCGTCCGGCACCGTGCCATAGGCACCCCAGTGGCGTTTGTAGACACCGGTGGTGGCGTCGAACACGATCACGCGTTTGTTGGCGTAACCATCGCCAACGTAAATTTCGTTGGCGGCGGCATCGGACTCAATCGCCGCCGGGGAGCCCAGTTACGAGCGGCTGTTGCTGCCTTCGGATTTGCCAGGCTTGCCGATTTGCAGGATGAACTTGCCCTCGCGCGTGAATTTGAGCAGATGGTGATCGGCGGCATCGTTGCCGGAGATCCACACATTGCCTTGGGCATCCACGTGAATGCCGTGTTCCTGCTTCGGCCAATCGTAACCCTGGCCGGGGCCGCCCCAGCCGCGCACGGTGTTGCCGTTGGCGTCATATTCGATCACCGGCGGCGCTGATACGCAGCAGCGATTCGTCGGCGGATTCTGGTTGCGCCCTTTCTCGTCGGCGTGCAGCGTGTTGGGCCGGTGCAGCACGAACACGTGGTCACGCTCGTCCACTGCCACGCTCGACACCTGGCCGAAAATCCAGTTGTCCGGCATCGCCTTCATCCACAGCGGATCGACCTGATAACGCGGCAACGCACCGTCGCCCGATTGCATGGGTTGTTGCGCGCAGCCCACGATGACAGCAGCGGCAGCGGCCAGTGTGGCCAAGCCGGTCAGAAATTTCGATGACTTCATGTGTTCTCCCTGTGAACGTTCGGCATGATTTTCGTCACATGATCGTATGCTCATCAAGTGCTGGCAAGCGTCATAGGGGGGGTCGTAAAAATATCAATAAAAACACATAGTTACGAAATACCGCGCTGCGCTTAACCCCATCCCGCGCGGCTTTGCGTTTAAGCCAGCACCCGCTTGTTCGCCGAACCGCATCGCCTGGAGACCTTGATGAATCGCAGAGAATTTTTAAGCCACGTGCGCACCGTTGCCGCCGCTGGCTGCGCGCTCGGCTATACCCAATACGCTAACGCACAGGATGTGCGCCCGGTGTTTCAACCGCCCACGCTGACGGTCGCGCGCGGCGCGGAAACGCCGGTGCAATTGCAATCCGTGTGCATCGAGGCCGAGATCAGCGGCAGCCGCGCGCTGACCACGGTGGAGATGGTGTTCTTCAATCCGAATCAGCGCGTGCTCGAAGGCGAGCTGCAATTTCCGCTGCTCGATGGCCAGCAAGTAACCGGCTTCGCGCTGGATATCGACGGCGTGTTACGCGAAGCCGTGCCGGTTGAAAAAGCCCGCGGCCAGCAGGTGTTTGAAGACGTGATCCGTGCGCGCATCGATCCGGCGTTGCTGCAAACCACGCTCGGCAACAATTACAAGCTGCGCGTGTATCCGCTGCCAGCACAGGGCACGCGCCGCGTGCTGATCCGTTACGCGGAAACCCTGGCCACCACCAGCGCCGCCCGCCGCTACCGTGTGCCACTCGACTACGCCAAGCCACTCGCCGACTTTAATCTGCGTGTCACCGTGCGTGCGCCGGAACACGCCCCGCTGTTGAAAGCGCATCCGGAGGGTCTCGCGTTTCGCGCGCGCGGCGCGGATTACGACGCTGAAATCGTGCACAAGGACTATGCCGCACGCGGCCTGCTGGACATTCACTTGCCGGTATCCAACCGCCCTGAAGTGCGCACGCAATCCGTGGACGGTAAAACCTACTTTATCGCGGAAGTGCCGACACGTCCCACGGTGGCTGCGCCGCGCAGCGTGCCACCGCTGGTGGGCATCATTTGGGATGCCTCCGGCTCCGGCGCAGCCCGCGACCACGCGCGTGAATTCGCGTTGCTTGATGCGTATTTGAAGCGGCTGGGCAATAGCGGCAACGGCGAAGTACGTCTCACCCGCCTGCGCGATGCCGCCGAACCGGCGGAGCGCATCCGCATCATCAATGGCGACTGGAGCGCCCTGCGGCGCGCATTGGAAATCACGTCCTACGACGGCGCAACCCACCTCGGCGCCTTCCAGCCCGAAAGCGCCGTGCGGGAATACCTGTTGTTCAGCGATGGTCTCGACAACTTTGGTGAAAAACCCTTTTCAAACTTGAGTGTGCCGCTCTACACCGTGAACGCCGCAGCGCAAGCCGATCCCGCGCGGCTGCGTCACATCGCCGACGTCAGTGGCGGCACCTTCGCCGACCTGCACGCCAACAGCGCCGCCGATGCTGCACGCACGCTACTCTACACCGGCGCACGCATCGTCCAACTGCAAGGCGACGGCGTGACGATGCTCACCGCCGCCTCGCGCACCGCCAGCAACGGTCGCTGGCTGGTGGCGGGGCAACTCACTGGCGATAGCGGCCTGCTGCGCGTGACGGTCGCCTCTAGCGCACGCGCCGTTACGGAAACCATCAGCATCCCGCTACGCGCGGGACAGGGCCCCGACCCTCTCACGGCTGCCGCCTGGGCGCAGCTACGCGTGACGGAACTCGACGGCGAATACCGCTTGCACCGCGCCGAAATCCGCCGTCTCGGCATGGCGTTTAACCTCACCTCGCGCGAAACCTCGCTGATCGTGCTCGACCGTATCGAAGACTATGTGCGTCATGAGATCGTGCCGCCACCCGAACTGCGCGCCGAATATGATCGCCAGCGCCGCACGCTGCACCTGCGTGCCGGGGACGAACGCACACGGCAGCTCGACCGCGTATTGCAGATGTTCAGGGAGAAAATCACCTGGTGGGAGAAAGATTTTCCCAAGAACGCGCGGCCACAAGCGGAAGCCAAGAAGCAACTGGCCACACAGCGCCGACAAGAGAGCGACGCTGGCGCGCCGCGCGACGAGCGGCGCGAGTCCAGCCGCGCGCGTCTGGCGGAGCAAGCCCCCGCAACGTCACCGCCGCCCGCTGCTGCCGCGATGCGCCCCGCCCCAGCCGGCGCGGACGCGGCATTGGCCGGGCGTCTGGCGAAATCCGATGACGGCGTTGCCAACTTCGCGGGTGCGTCCGCGCCGGTCTCCATCGGCATCCAGCTCAAGCGCGCTACATCCGACGCGTCTTACTTCACGCGTTTTCGCGACGCCGCAGCCAACGATTTGTATCGCGTGTATCTCAGCGAGCGTGCGGGCTACGTCAATAGCACGGCGTTTTTTCTCGATGCCGCCGATGCGTTTTTCGACAAAGGCCTCACCGCGCTGGGCGTGCGCGTGTTGAGCAACCTCGCGGAAATGGAACTGGAAAACCGTCACATCCTGCGTATCCTCGGCTATCGGCTGATGCAAGCGGGACAAGCGCGGCTGGCGATCCCCATCCTCGTGCGCTTGCTGGAACTCGCGCCCAATGAGCCGCAGTCGTATCGCGATCTGGGTCTGGCGTACGCGGCCGACAAACACTGGCAAAAGGCCGTGGATCATCTGCATGAAGTGGTGATCCGCCCGTGGCATGGGCGCTTCCCGGAAATCGAACTCACCGCGCTGGACGAACTCAATGCCATCGTGGCCATTGCCGGTACGCCGGTGGATGTCAGCCGCATCGACCGGCGTCTGCAGCGCAATCTGCCGGTGGATTTGCGCGTCGCGCTGTCGTGGGACGCGGACAACACCGACATCGATTTGTGGGTGACTGATCCGAACGGCGAAAAGGCCTACTACGGCAACCGCTTTACCTGGCAGGGTGGGCGTGTGTCGATGGATTACACCGGCGGCTACGGCCCGGAGACGTTTTCGCTCAAGCACGCCAAGTCGGGCAAATACAAAGTCGAAGCCAATTTCTATGGCCATAACCAGCAGATCGTCGCGGGCGCCACCACGCTGCAACTGAAACTCGCCACGCGCTTCGGCACGCGCGAGCAGCAGGAGCAAACCGTGACCCTGCGCCTGAAGGGCCGCAGCGAAGTGGTGCAGGTGGGCGAATTCGAAGTAAAACCGTAAGCTACAATGACGGCCACACAAGGAGAGGCCATGAAAAACAAACAAATTCTACTTGCGGCGCGGCCCACCGGCGCCGTCGATGCCAGCCACTTTCGTATGGTCGAAACCGATATCCCGAAAGCGCGTGAAGGCGAATTCGTCATCCGCGCACATTACCTGTCGCTCGACCCTTACATGCGCGGACGCATGGACGACGCCAAATCATATGCCGCCAAGGCCGAGCTCGGGCAGGTGATGGTGGGTGGGGCCGTCGGTGAGGTGGTCGAATCGCGCCATGAAAAATTCGCTGTGGGCGATTTTGTCGATGCGCGCACCGGTTGGCAGGAATACGGCGTGAGCAACGGCAGCGGCACGCGCAAGCTCGATCCGACCTATGTGCCGCTATCGGCGTATCTCGGCGCGGTGGGCATGCCCGGTGTTACCGCGTGGATAGGGCTTAACGAACACGGCAAACCCAAGGCGGGCGAGACCGTGGTGGTGTCGGCGGCGAGCGGTGCGGTCGGCAGTGCGGTCGGGCAGTTGGTCAAGATGAAAGGTTGCCGCGCAGTAGGCATCGCCGGTGGCCGCGAGAAATGCGAGTACGTGGTGAACACGCTCGGCTTTGATGCCTGCATCGATTACAAGGCGGAAAATCTCGACAGTGCGCTGGCGCAGACCTGCCCCAAGGGCATCGACGTGTACTTCGATAACGTCGGCGGCCCCACGCTGGATGCCGTGCTCGGGCGCGTGAACGCTTTTTCGCGCATCGCCATTTGCGGGCAGATTTCCGGTTACAACGATCCCACCACTCTCAGCGTGCATAACTTTCGCAGCTTTCTGGTGAACCGCATACAGGCTCGTGGCTTCATCGTCTCGGATCACATGGATTTGTGGCGGCCCGCACTGGCCGGGCTGGGCGAACTGGTACACGACGGCAAACTCAAGTATCGCGAAACCATCGCCGTGGGTTTGGACAACGCCCCTGCGGCGTTCATCGGCCTGCTCAACGGCAAGAATTTCGGCAAGCAGTTGGTGAAACTGGTGTAAGCGGGGCGACGTCAAATGCGTGACGCACTGAAACGCTAGTTTGCCACCGGAGTAGCCGTGGCGGCACTGGCGCCTGCCTCCGCCCACGCTGCCGATCCGGTCAAGGATTACCCGTTGCGCCCGGTGCGTATCGTGTTGGGTTTTGCGGCGGGCGGCAGTTCCGATTTTCTGGTGCGCGTGCTGGCACCCAAACTCACCGAGCGCCTTGGTCAGACCTTTATCATCGAGAATCGCCCCGGCGCAGGCGGTGCCATCGGCGCGAATCTGGTGGCCCGCGCCACGCCTGACGGCTACACGCTGATCTTCATCAGCGGCGCGTTCACCGCACACGCGGCGTCGGTGAAAACACCGTACGACGCGCTGAAGGATTTTTCGTGGATCAGCACCATCGTCACCTATCCGTTCGTGCTCACCGTGCGCAACGACACGCCGGCGAAAAGCACCGCTGAACTGATCGCGCTGGCGAAGAAGAATCCCGGCAAACTCAATTACGGCTCGGTGGGCATCGGCTCGGTGTTTCATCTGGCGGCCGAGTTGTTTGATTCGATGGCCGGCACGGATACCGTGCACATACCGTACAAAGGCAGCTCAGAGGCGCTCACCGACATGATCGGCGGGCGGCTGAATTTCATGTTCATGACGCTGACCGGCGCGTCACCCCATGTGCGCGCCGGGCGCATCCGCGCGATCGCGATTTGCTCCAAAGACCGCTCGCCGCAGATGCCGGATCTGCCGCCCGTATCGCAGGTGTTACCGGGTTACGATGTCACTTCGTTCGCGGGCATGGGCGCCACTGGCGGCTCACCCCGACCGATTATCAGCAAACTCAATCGCGAGTTGCATGCCATTCTGGCCACCAACGACGTGATCAAACAGTTCACCGACGCGGGCGGCGACATGAAGCCGGGCAGCCCGGAGGACATGACGCGCCACGTGACCGAGGAAATCGACAAGTGGCGGCGCGTGATAAAGGCGCGCAAGATAGAGGTGAAATAAGCGTCAGATCAACCAGCCAGCCGTAATATTAACCGTCGAGGAGTATGATATGAAATCGTCAAGCGTGGTTTGTATGATCGTTTGTGCGTTGGTGGGCAACCTGGCCGTCAATACGGCCGTACACGCGCAGGCGTGGCCGTCCAAGCAAATTTCGATCGTCGTGCCGTTTTCCGCCGGTGGTCCCACCGACACGCTGGCGCGCATCATGAGTGATCCGCTGCGCCGGTTCCTCGGCCAGACCATCGTGGTGGATAACATCACCGGCGCGGGCGGCACCATCGGCGTCGGACGCGTGGTGCGTTCCGCACCCGATGGTTACACACTCTCCATCGGGCACTGGGGCACGCATGTGGTGAACGGCGCGTACTACAACCTCAATTACGATTTGCTCAAGGACTTGGCGCTGATAGCGATGATCGCCACCAATCCCCAATTAATCGTGTCGAAAATGGGCGTGCCGGCCAAAGACCTGAAGGAGCTGATGGCGTGGCTGAAAACCAATAGCGACAAATTCAAGTTTGCCACCGGCGGCGTCGGTGGCTCGTCGCACATCGGCGGCATTTACTTTTTAAGGGCACCTCTAAAAATAGCTTAATTTCGAGGCACATTGTAAACGTTGGGCGGGTATGTACGTTGTAAGGTTAAATCACCGAGACGAAGCCAAAGCAAAATGCCCATACGCCTTCAACCGAGCTTTTTCGACATTCATGAGCGC
>CAMBGJ010000228.1 GCA_945865805.1 Bordetella parapertussis | reverse complement strand
GCCGTGCGTCGCATGGTGCTCAATATTCTGCGTCTGGATAAGTCCCGCAAGGGCGGAATCAAGACGCGACGCTTGGTCGCATCAACCAGCGATTCTTATCGTGAGCAATTACTTGGGATGGTGGCTATTTGATGCAATTGCCCTGGGTTCCTTGCGCGTCAGGCCGGAAGATGCTAACACGGCGTATATTGTCGGCGCGCTAGGGTGACTGTCGTCGATAGTGTTATCATGAGGCAGTTTCGCCGTAACTATTTGTTTTTATTGATATTTTTAAGTTAGAGGCCATGATATCCAAGGCCGTTCGCATGATGCGCCACGCGCGCGCTAGTGCAGGGCCTGTGTGCGTTGACGCTTGCACCCGGTATCGCGGGCGCGCAAACGTATCCTGTGAAGCCCGTACGCATCGTGGTGGGCGTGCCCCCTGGTGGCGGCACCGACATACTCGGCCGCGTGCTCGCGCGCCGCCTGAGCGAAGTGCATGGACAGCAGTTCGTGGTGGAAAACCGTCCCGGCGCGGGTACGGTGATCGGTGCCGAGCTGGTGGCGAAATCCGCGCCCGATGGCTATACGCTGCTGCTGGCGATCAACGCGCTGGCGGCGAATCACACGCTGTATAAAAAGTTGCCGTACAACACGTTGCACGATTTTGCGCCGGTGATTCTGGCAGCATCGACACCGAATATTCTGGTGGCGCATCCGTCGTTGCCCGCGAAAAGCGTGCAGGAGTTTGTCGCGCTGGCGAAGGCGCGCCCGAATCAGATTGCTTATGCCTCGTCGGGCAGTGGCTCGGCGGCGTATCTGGCGGCGGAAGTATTCAAGCTCGCCACTGGCGTGCGCATGACCCACGTGCCGTATAAGGGCACAAGCCCCGCGCTGACCGCGATTTTGGCCGGCGAAGCGCAAGCGATGGTGGCGGCGCTGCCCGGCGCGATTCCGTTCGTGAAAGAGCGTCGCCTGCGCGCGCTGGCGCTGACCAGTGCGAAACGCGCGCCGACCCTGCCGGAAATTCCCACGCTGAATGAGGCGGGCATCAAGGGCGGTGAATTCGATACCTGGTATGGTTTTTTCGCGCCTGCGGGCACGCCGACGGAAATCATCGCGCGGCTGAACGGCTCGGTGAAAACGCTGCTGTCGTCGGCCGAAGTCAGGCAGCAGCTCGCCGCGCAAGGGCTGGAACCCGCAGGCAACACACCGGCGGAATTCGACAAATACTTTCGTGCTGAAGTGGACAACCTCGCGCGCGTGATCCGCGCGGCGGGGGCGACGGTGGATTAATTACACCGGTACCGTGCCATCCACGGTAATGCGGTGCATCAGCCGCCGGTGCTGCGGCCACTGGTAATCCAGCGACGCTAGGTGCTGCACCGAGCAGTTGTCCCACATCAAGAGATCATGCATGCGCCAGCGGTGCGTGTGGTGAAAGCGCGCATGAATGGTGTGTTCCGCCAGCGCATCGATCAACGCAAGCGCTTCATCTTGCGGCATGCCTTCGATGCCCTCGCACTCGCCCTTGTTCACATACAGGCACTTGCGCCCGGTGTGCGGGTGCGTGCGTACCACCGGGTGCACCACGGCGGGTTGCGCTTTGCGCAGCGCCTGATCATGCTGGCCCGTGCCGGTGCGCGCGCGGCGGCCGGCCACCTGGTGTATCGCGCGCAGCCCGGCTATGCGTTTTTGCAGGGCTTGCGGCAGGGCATCGTAGGCATCGGCGGCACTGGAAAACAGCGTATCGCCCAGCACCTTGCCGCTATCCACTGGGTCCACCGGGATCTCCAGCGCGTAGAGCATGGTGGCGCGCGGTGGTCGTGCGGTGTACGACATATCGGTGTGCCACACGCGGCCCGCGTCGGCATGGCCGATATCGCGGCCATTTTCCTGGATGTTCGACACGTACATGATTTCGGGGTACTGCGGATGCGCGTAATGCGTGAGGAAAATCTTTTCCACTTCACCAAAGCGCCGGGCGAACGCGATCATTTGCGGCTCGCTCCACCGCTGCCCCGGGAAGCAGATCACCGCGTGCCGGTTAAATGCCGCTTCGATTTGCCTGAAATCCGCATCCGAAAGCGGCTGCGCAAGATCGACATCCCGTATCTCGGCGCCGATCACATCCGGCGATAGCACGATTTGCATGGCACTGCTCCTTGGCGGTTGTGTAGCGTTGCGGATCATTATAGTGGAGCGGGGTTTTTGTGCGAAACTTGGCGTCTACCAATTCTTAAGATTTTTCATTCGAGGACAGCAATCATGACAGCCACCAACACCACCACACAACGCCGCGGCCCGTTGGCGCGTTTCCGTGTGATCGATTTGACGCGCGTGCGTTCCGGCCCGACAGCCGTGCGCCAACTGGCTGACTGGGGCGCGGATGTAATCAAGGTCGAATCCCCGCCGGGACTGGGCCTGCCCGAAGCGTGGGGCGGTTCGCGGCTGGGCGCGGATTTCCAGAACCTGCACCGCAACAAGCGCGGCTTCACGCTCAACATGAAAGACCCGGATGGGCTGAAAATTTTTAATCAACTGGTCGAGCGCTCGGATGTGGTGGCGGAAAATTTTCGTCCCGATGTCAAGACGCGTCTCGGCATCGATTATGCGTCGCTGAAAAAGATCAACAAAAAAATCATCCTCGCCAGCATTTCGGGTTTTGGACAGGACGGCCCGTATGTCAAACGGCCGGGCTTCGATCAAGTGACGCAAGGCATGGGCGGCCTGATGGCGATCACCGGTGAACCGGGACGCGGGCCGATGCGCGCGGGCTGCGCGGTGTCGGATTCGGCGGCGGGCCTGTATTGCGCGATGGGGATACTCACTGCGCTGCTCGAACGCGAAGCCTCCGGCGAAGGGCAGTGGGTGGAGGTATCGCTGCTGAATGCAATGATTGCGTTATTGGATTTTCAGGCGGCACGCTGGACGATAGAAAAAGAAGTGCCCGAGCAAGCAGGCAACGACCACCCGACCTCGATCCCCACCGGCGTGTTTCAAACCGCCGACGGCTACATGAACATCGCGGCTGGCGGCAACGAAATGTACGGTCGGTTGTGCAAGGCGTTGGGTCTGGAGCACCTGATCGAAAAGGTGGAATACAAGGACAGCAAGGCCCGCTCAAGCAACCGCGCCGCGCTCAATAAGGATTTGCAGGACGCGATGATCAAACAAACCAGCGCCTACTGGTCGGCGAAGTTCGAGGCGGGCGGCGTCGCGGGCGGGCCGATCTACAAAATGAACGAAGTGTTTGCTGATCCGCAAGTGCAGCACAACGTGATGTCGGCGCCGATCCATCACCCCAAGCTCGGCGATATTGGCCTCGTCAATCAGCCTGTGCGCTTGTCGCGCACGCCGAATGAAATCCGTTCAGTGACGCCGGAGTGCGGTGAACATACGGATGACATTCTGCGCGAGCTGGGTTATCAGGATGGGCAGATTGCGGATTTGAAGAAACGGAATGTGGTGTAAGTATTTGTTTTTATTGAATATTTTTTATGATGGCTTGTGCGAATCTCGGTACTTGCGCGCAAAGAAGACTTCAGAAAGTAGGTCAGAACGCGTGGCGATTCCGACATCGATGGCACCAAGGGTGAATTGTCGGAACCGCTACGCGTTCCGACCTACGCTTGCTACCTTCCATAATCACGCATCTCTCCGCGCAAATCACTGCGGCGGTGCTACAAGAAATTACGCCAAAGCCCGCAACACCGCTCGCTGTTCCTTCTCAATCACACGCAGAAGCACCAACGCGGGTCCATGCGGTGTGCGATCGCCTCGTTCCCAATGCCTGAGCGTGCCGAGGCTCACGGCAAACTTGGCGGCGAATTCTTCCTGTGTGAGGCCGATGCGTTTGCGCAAGGCTTGCACGTCTATGGCCGCAGGCTTGTAGATTTTCACGCCGCCGCGCGTGGCGCCTTTCTGATGCGCCACCGCTTCTTCGAGTCCCTTCTTAATGCTGTCAAATGCCTTAATTTTGTCATTTTCCATGTCATTTCCCCAATGCGGCCGATACCAGAAGTTTGACCAGTTTCGATAATTCGTTGCGTTGTGTCTGATTCAAGTCCGCGCGTTCGTTTTTAGCGAACATGGTCAACAGATAAAGCGGCATGATTTCGCTATGGAAGTAGTAGATCACGCGCACGCCGCCACTCTTGCCGGAACCACCACGGCGCCACCGCAGCTTGCGCACGCCACCCGTGCCTACAATCAAATCCCCGGCCTTGGGATACGCGGCGACGTAGTTCACGATGTCCAGCCGTTCGCTTTCCAATAGCAGACCCTGAGCACGCTTCTGGTATTCGGCCAGTTCCGCTACCGTGATAAGCATTTGGAAGTGTAATCCATTGGATTAGTTACCGCAACAACGCCGTCAACACCGAAACATTCCCCACACCCCGAAACTCATGCATCACCTTAAGGCTATTTTCGATTTTCGCCTTATCCAGCCCAGCCATCGGCACCAACGCCCGATACTTGGCATCCACATCCGCCCACTCGATGCCACGCGGGCCTGATCCTCGCGGCGCGTAAACGGTGCTGGTGTAGCTGCGGCCAGCCTTGGTGTAGATGGTCACCACCGCGCCCTGACGGAATTTTTCTACATCCTGTGTCACTGGCTCGCCAACTTTGATTTTGTCTATCAGCGCGTGAATCACCGGGTCATTGATTTTTTGCTCCGACGCGTGCACCCATGAAAAATCCTTGTCCGCCACCGCCGCCGCGACAAAATACGCGGGCGTGTGCGCAACATCCACCAGCGTCTTCGGATGCGAGGGCTTTGCGGGCAGGGTTATGCGCATTTTGCGGCTTAGCGGGCGCGTCATGATGATGCTGTCCACCTCGTCATCTGACACATTGCCTTCGCGCGCGGCGTTGGCGGCGGCTTCGGCGAGGGTGTGATTGGGGTGGCCGCCGGGCACGAGTTTGATCGCCATGTCGGTGACGATATCCCATGAGTCGCCCCAGCCGCGGGTGATGCCGTCGATGTCTTCGGCGCCGAACACGTCGAGAAAGCCGCGTTTGCAGTCGAGAATGCGTTCTTCGCCGATGTAGCCTTTTTGCGCGGCCAGCGCGGCATTCATACCGGCTTGGGCGGCGTTGCCGGCGAAATATTCGCGAGCCTCGCTGGTGTCGGCGGCGGTGGCGAGGCCGCCCATTGACACTGCCGTGAGTGCTATCGCTTGCGCCATCTGCGGTGCACTGAGTTTGAGCATGCAGCCGGCCGCCACCGCCGCGCCAAAGCTTGCCGGCACGCAGCCGTGAAATCCCAGGTCGCGATAGCCGGGCATGATGGATTCGGCGATGCGGCCTGCGGTTTCGTAACCCAGAATCATCGCGCGCAGCACGTCTTTGCCGCTGGCGTTAAGCCGTTCGCCCAGGGCGAGTGACGACGAGGTGAGTTGCGTGCCCAGGTGCACGATATTGCGCAGATCGCTGTCGTCGGAGGCGGCTGCATCACTGGCTACAGCATTGGCGCGGCAGGCGGTCACGGCGGGCAGCTTGGCGCCCTTGTCGAACCAGATCGCGGCCTCTGCCACGCCACCTTGCTCCTTGGCCAGCTCGCGGATAACGCGAGCCGAGGTGATGGTCTGCCCCGCCGCTGCGCTGGCGATGGTGCTGGAGATCATCATCGCGGCATGATCCAGCGCCAGCGCGGGTAAGGCGTCGTAGGTGGTGCGGGTGATTAATTGGGCGAGCGTGGCGGCGAGGGTGGTCATGAGCGGCTCCTGTGAGTTCGGATAGTGTCAACGAAGGTTCGTGAGCAAAGTGTAACGCGTTTGTGCGCTGGCACAGGTGCCTAGCCTTGAAACTTGGCGATGGGTAAAGTATCGTGATCGCACCCTCTAACGTTCTAACGGTGTGGGAGATACCAACATGCGAAACAAGCCAGGTTTGACATTTTGTCCGCTGCATCCGGTTATTGCGGCGCAGTGCAAGGGCGTGGATATCAGCGCGCCGATTTCCGCCGAGGTTGCCGAGGCCATACATGACGGCATGGATCAATACGGCGTGCTGGTGTTCCGCCAGGGCCAGGCGCTGACTACCGAGCAGCAGTTGCGCTTTACCCGCAGCCTGGGCGAGCTCGAAGGGCTGTATACCAAGATAGAAGCCGAAGCTGGTGTGCGCTTGGATACGCCGCTGCTCTCCGATATTTCCAATCTCACGCCCAGCAACGAACTGCTGCCGGCGGATGATCGTAAACGGCAATTTCAGATGGGTAACCGCTTGTGGCATAGCGACAGCAGCTACAAGAAAATTCCCGCCAAGTATTCCGCACTGTGTGCACATGTGATTCCGCCTGCGGGCGGTGAGACGGAATTCGCCGATATGCGCGCAGCGTGGGACATGCTCGATGACGTGATGAAAGACAAAATCAAGAGCCTCGTCGCCGAGCACAGCCGTATTTTCTCCAAGGGCACGCTGGGTTTTCAGTTCACCGAAAAAGAGTTGCACGACTTCGCTCCGATGCGCCAGCCGCTGGTGCGCACGCACCCACGCACGGGGCGGCATTCGCTGTATCTGTCATCGCATGCTGGGCGCATCGTCGGCTGGCCGTTGCCGGAGGCGCTGATGTTGCTGCGTGAGCTGACAGAACACGCGACGCAACGCGAGTTTATCTACCGGCATACCTGGCGCGTGGGCGATGTGGTGATGTGGGACAATCGCGTCACCATGCATCGCGCGCAGCCGTACGACGATCTGAAATACCCGCGCGACATGCGCCGCAGCACGTTGACTTGCGGCGCGCCCGCGCTGGCGTATACCGAAACTCTACCGGATTTAGCCACAGCGGCGTAAATTCGTTGTCTATCATAACTATTTGTTTTTAAAAGAAATTTAATGGATTCTCAGTTGTTCTCGCCGCTGCAAATTCGTGGCGTCACCTTGAAAAACCGTATCGTGTTGTCGCCCATGTTGCAGTACTGTGCCGATAACGGCCACGTGAATGACTGGCATCTGATGCATTACGGCAAGTACGCCGCCAGCGGCACCGGACTGGTGTTTGTGGAATCCACCAAGGTTGATCCGCGCGGTTGCTCCACGCCGCGCGATCTGGGTTTGTGGAAAGACGAATTTGTGGCACCGTTCAAGCGCATCACCGATTTCATCCGTCGTCACGGCGCGGTGCCGGGCATACAACTCGGCCACTCCGGGCGCAAGGCGCGCCGCAGCGTGCCGTGGGAAGGGCGCGCGCCGCTGACCAACGTGCCGGGCGTCGATCACGGTGAAGAATGGGAACTCATCGCGCCCAGCGCGGTGGCTTTCAACAGCAAGTACGAAACACCGCGTGGCATGATGCACGATGATATTCATGAGGCCATCGCCAACTGGGGGCAGGCCGCGCGGCGTGCGCACGAGGCGGGCTTCGACGTGCTGGATGTGCACGCGGCGCATGGCTATCTGCTGCATCAGTTTTTGTCGCCAGTGTCGAACCAGCGTACCGACGAATACGGCGGCAGCTTTGAAAACCGCATGCGCTTTCCGATTGAAGTCATCCGCGAAGTGCGTAAATATTGGCCCGATGACAAGCCGTTGTTCCTTCGCGTGTCGGCGGTGGACGAAACCGGCTGGACGGTGGAAGACAGCGCCGCCGTTGCGCGCGAGCTGAAAAAACACGGCGTCGATGTCATCGATTGCAGTTCCGGTGGGCAATCGGATGCGGCCACCGGCGATCATCCGCCAAGCTATGGTTATCAGGTACCGTACGCCAAGCACATTCGCGCCAACGCGGATATCAAAACCATGGCGGTCGGCCTCATCATCCACGCCGATCAGGCGGAAGAAGTCGTGCGTTCCGGCAGCGCTGACCTCGTGGCGCTGGGCCGCGAACTGCTGCACAACCCGAACTGGCCGATAGACGCCGCACAAAAGCTGGGCGTCGAAGCGCCGTTTACCAACGTTGGTCAGTCGCTCGGCTACTGGCTGGAAAAGCGCGCAGCGAATCGCGTGGGGATCAAACCGTCGACTTGGCAGAACGGGATGAAGTCGGGGTAGGTTCCCATACAGTTCGTTTAACCTCCCGTTCGCCCTGGGCTGTCGAAGGGTCTTGCTACGTCACAGGGCTTCGACAGGCTCAGCTCGAACGGGAAGCTAGTTAAGCGAGCAGCGGGGTAGGTCGGAACGCAAAGCGGTTCCGACGCAATGACTCCCCGCTCAATGGTGGCCGTCGGAACCGCTACGCGTTCCGACCTACGGCCACCACCTACTTCTCCCCCATCGCCTGTCGCTGCTCCAGCTTCAACTGTGCCGCTCGCGCGCAGCCCTGCATCACTCTGAAATAACGCTGCACCGCGTCCGCACCCTGCTCATAAGGGTGCGGGCCGTTGCCGCGCGAGGCGAGCATTTTGTTTTTGCTGTCGGCGATGTCGAACTCGGAATGGTTGGACATCAGCACCGTTGCGCCTGCAGTGGCGGCGTTGGTGGCGAATTTGCGTTGTGAGTCGATGTAGATCTGGAAGTTCTTGAGGGTATAGGAATTGTCGCGGTAGGGACGACGGTTACCCGTCGCCCCCCGCACAGATCCGTACTGGCAGAATTGCTGCATACGGCTCTTGCCTCAGGTAGTGGCGCGATCGCGTAACGGTGGATAGGGGTGCTGTAGTCGGCAGCGCGGAACATAACGGTCAATAAGGCGCCTGAATCGCACCCAGGTCATTCGATGTCGTTGGCTGCGACGCCGCAAGCCCTGCAACCATGCACGACATACCTCAGCGTGAAAGCCTT
>CAMBGJ010000227.1 GCA_945865805.1 Bordetella parapertussis | reverse complement strand
ATCGCAATCTGATACCGTTCGTCTTGGGTGAGGTGTGTGTAGTTCATTCTTGGCAACTTTAACTTGGTGGTCGAGGGGCTCGGATGCTATCGCACCTCGCCCACCCAACCTATTAATCAGAGTTGCACTTCGAATTTGAACTCGCGCTGTATTAAAAGTGCGTCAAGAGCACAAATTCAAACACCGCCTTTATTTACGCGTGATGAAGCAGGCTACGCCACGTGCCGCGAGTGTTACCTGGCAGAGAACCAACGTCGCGCCCGGCCGCGGCTATTATGCGAATCTTGCGGCGATGGCCGTACAGGGTGTTTTGGGCAAGGTTAGCGCGCCGTTGGGCATTGATCTGTTTAAATCATTGAAGGTTGCAGATCCGGCTGCTTGGTTCCGAGGGCCATGGCAGGCGTCTGCCGCGAACATCGTTATCAGTGATCGCGCCTTGCAGCGGGGGTTGTTTGATCCTGCTGTAGTGCGCAGTCTGTGGGACGAGCATCTCGCCGGAAGGAATTGGAGCCGCCAGCTTAGCGTCCTGACCGCAATAGAACTGTTCGCGCGGCAAATGATTGACGGAGCGGAACCCGGCGATGAGCCCGCGTAGGCCATGAGTGCCCGATCCCCGGTGCAATGGGTAGCGAACGGATTTGCGGCGTTGTTTACGCCGGTGGCGAGCATCTGGTTTTTGATCACGCGGCTAATTTTGCGGCTATGGCGTTTGGCGGCGCTGCGCGCAAAGAGCAGCGGAAACATTCCGGTCAGCACACAGTTTGATGGCCCGGTGCACGCCTCGGACCGCGCGCTGCTCGTGCTGGGACAGCATTGCCGTCTCGGAAGGGATGTCTATTTCGAAACCACGGATGGCGGACATATCACCGTCGGCAACCATGCGCGTATCAACACGGGTACATTGCTGGCATCCCACAGCGCCATAGTCATTGGCAACGATTGCCTGATCGGCGAATACGTGAGTATTCGCGACGCCGACCACGGTACTGGCATGGGACAACCGATGCGTAAACAAGCACATACTTCGGCGCCCATCGTCGTGGGCCATAACGTCTGGATCGCGCGGGGCGTGGTGATCCTGCAGGGCGTCACCATCGGTGATGGGGCGATAGTTGCCGCGAACAGCGTGGTCAATCGTGATGTGCCTGCAGGAGCGATTGTCGGTGGTGTGCCGGCAAAACTGATCAAGATGCGTGGCGCAGAGGACAAGCCGCTCAGCTAGCCGGAACACGCACAATAGCCAAATCGCCCTGTGCTAAACTAGCCTTTGATTTCATCAGGATTTTTCACCATGTCCGGCAGCACACTAGGCACGCTTTTCTGCGTCACGTCCTTCGGCGAATCTCATGGGCCGGCCATCGGTTGCGTGGTGGATGGTTGCCCGCCTGGCATGGTTTTGAGTGAAGCTGATTTACAGATCGATCTGGATCGCCGCAAGCCTGGCACGTCGCGTCATGTCACGCAGCGCAAGGAAGAAGATAAAGTTGAAATCCTCTCTGGCGTGTTTGAAGGCCGCACTACCGGCACGCCGATTGGGCTGCTGATTCGCAACACCGATGCCAAGAGCCGTGATTATTCCAAGATCGCGGATAAATTTCGTCCGGGGCACGCGGATTACACTTACTGGCAAAAGTACGGCATTCGCGATTATCGTGGTGGCGGGCGGCAGTCTGCGCGTGAGACGGCGGTGCGGGTGGCGGCCGGCGCAATTGCGCGCAAGTGGCTGCTCGAAAAATACGGCATCGTGATTCGCGGTTACATGTCGCAACTCGGCCCCATAAAAATCCCTTTTAAAACATGGACTTGCGTGCACGACAATCCATTCTTTTCAGCGGACGACAGTATCGTGCCGCAGCTTGAAGAATTCATGGACAAGCTGCGTAAATCCGGCGATTCGGTGGGTGCGCAAATCACGGCTGTCGCGTCGGGCGTGCCGGTGGGTTGGGGGGAGCCGGTGTATGACAAGCTCGACGCCGATCTGGCCTACAACATGATGAATATCAACGCGGTCAAGGGCGTGGAAATCGGCGCGGGTTTTGCAGCGGTGTCGCAAAAGGGTACCGAGCACTCTGACGAAATGTGTCCTGAAGGTTTTCTGTCGAACAACGCGGGCGGCATTTTGGGCGGCATTTCCACCGGACAGGATATCGTGGTGAATGTCGCGGTGAAGCCGACCTCAAGCATACGCCTCACACGCCGCACGATTGATCAGCAAGGCAACGCCACCACCATCGAAACTCATGGCCGCCACGACCCCTGCGTGGGCATACGCGCCACGCCGATTTGCGAAGCGATGATGGCGTTGACGCTGATGGATCACGCCTTGCGCCATCGTGCGCAGAATGGGGACGTGGTCACGGCCACGCCGAAAGTGGCGGCACTGGCACCGGCGGATGTGGTGGCGCGGATGCAGGCTACGGCTTCCGGCGAATCCTGACTCACTGGCGTCAAAGTTACGCCGCCATTCCCTCTAGCACATAAGGCAATATCCCGCCACGCTTCACATACGCGATTTCGGCCTGTGTATCCAGCCGTAGCGTGAGCGTAACGCTGTCGGTGCGCCCATCGGCGTGCCGTATTACCAACGTGACCGGCTGACGCGGCTTGGCGTTGTCGTTCAATCCGAGCACATCAAACTGTTCGCTACCGTTTAAGCCCAAGGTTGTGACGTTGACGCCTGTCGGCAATTGGCACGGCACCACGCCCAGGCCCACGAGATTGCTGCGGTGTATGCGCTCAAAACTGTTGGCGATGACCACGCGCACGCCGAGCAGTCGCGTGCCCTTGGCGGCCCAGTCGCGCGCGCTGCCGGTGCCGTACTCCTCACCGCCGATGACGATCAGCGGTGTTTTGTCTGGTGCATAGCGCATGGCCGCGTCGTAGATGCTCATCTGTTCGCCGCTGGGCTGATGCACAGTGACGCCGCCTTCGACACCCGGTGTCATCATGTTACGCAGGCGGATATTGGCGAATGTGCCGCGCACCATGATTTCGTGATTCATGCGGCGCGAACCGTAGTTGTTGAAATTGGCTACTGTAACTCCTTGTTTTTCAAGGTAAATTCCCGCTGGCAATGAGGCCTTGATGCTGCCGATGGGGCTGATGTGGTCGGTAGTAATGCTGTTGCCGAGCAGCGCCAACGCGCGCGCGCCGCGATACTCTTGCAGGCCTGATTGCGTGAGCGCCGGCTCGGCCAGCCACGGCGGTTCCTTGAGGTACGTTGAATCGTCGCTCCACGCGTAGAGCTCTCCGCTGGCCTGGGTGATGCCGCGCCACAAGGGATTCATCTCATCGGCGCTCATGCCATACACCGCGCGGTAGTGCGCCGGGTTCATTGCGGTGGCCATGTGCGCGGCGATTTCGTCACTCGTGGGCCAGATGTCCCGGAGAAAAACCGCTTTGCCGTCGCTACCAGTGCCCAGCGCTTCGCTCGCCATGTCGATATCGATGCGCCCGGCGATGGCGAAGGCCACGATCAACGGTGGGCTCATCAGAAACGCCGCACGCACCGCCGGGTGGATGCGCGCCTCGAAATTGCGATTGCCCGACACCACGGCGCAGGTGACGGCATCGTTGTCGATGATCGCTTGCTCCAGTGTGGCATCAATCGGCCCGGTGCCGCCGAAGCACGTCGCGCAACTATAGCCCGCGATGTTAAAGCCGAGTTGATCGAGATACGGTTGCAGGCCTGCCGCGTCGAGGTACTTGCTCACTGCCACCGAGCCGGGCGTGAGTGAGGTTTTCACCCACGCTTGCGATTTGAGGCCGCGTGCCACGGCTTTTTTGGCTAGCAGGCCGGCGGCGAGCATCACGCCGGGGTTCGAAGTGTTGGTGCACGAGGCAATGGCCGCGATGACCACGTCGCCATCGCGTGGGCCGTGGTCTCTACGCAGAGACGTTTTGGCATAGCCGCCATCGGCAATCGGTGCCGTGAGCAGTGCGTCGAAGCGCGGCTTGAGTTCACTCAGCGGCACGCGATCCATCGGCCGTTTGGGGCCCGCCACGTTGGGTACGATGGCTGAAAGATCAAGCGTCAGCACTTGCGAGAAATCCACTTCGCCCGGCTCGGCGGGGCCGAAAATGCCCTGCATGCGGTAGTAGGCCTCGGTCGCCGCGACCTGCGCCTCGGGTCGGCCAGTCGCGCGCAGATAACGCAGGGTTTGCTCGTCCACCGGAAAGTAGCCGATGGTCGCACCATACTCCGGCGACATGTTCGACACCGTGGCGCGATCGGGCACGGTAAGGTTGGCGACACCCTCGCCGAAAAATTCCACGAACTTACCCACCACCTTGTGTTGACGCAGCATTTCGGTGACGTGCAGCACCATATCGGTGGCGGTGACGCCGAGCTTTAACGCGCCAGTCACATGCACGCCGACCACGTCGGGGGTGAGCATGTAGACCGGCTGCGCCAGTGTGGCAGCCTCGGCTTCGATGCCGCCCACGCCCCAGCCCACGCAGCCCAGACCCGCGATCATGCCAGTATGCGAATCGGTGCCGACCAACGAATCCGGAAAATACGCGCCGTCGCGCTCCAGCACGCCGGGCGCCAGGTATTCCAGATTCACCTGATGCAGAATGCCGCCGCCAGGCGGAATCAGGCGGATGCCTTTATACGCCTGCATCGCCCATTTCACGAAGCGAAAGCGCTCGGCATTGCGTTGCATATCGAGCGCATTGTTTTTTTGCAGGGCGTCCGCCGTGCCGTGAAAATCCACCGTCAGCGTGTGATCGAGCACCATGTCCACTGGCACCTTGGGCTCCGCCAGTGACATCGGCAGACCGCGCTTTTTGACTTCACCGCGTATGGCGGTCAGGTCACCCAGCAGCGGGATGCCCGCCATGCAGTTCAACACCACGCGCCCGACGATGAACGGAATTTCCGCCGTGCGCGGTGCGTTGGGTTGCCATGCGGCCAACTCGCGCACGTTTTCTTCGCTGACGAGATCGCCACCGCTGTTGCGCAATAATGATTCGAGCACAATGCGCAGCGACACCGGCAGGCGCGAGATTTTGCCGACACCCAGTTGTTCGAGCGCGCGCAGCGAGTAGCAGTGGCCGGTTTTGCCGTTGCCCAGATCGATGGTGATTTTGCAGGCGGATTTTAGTGTCATGGCAGTAGCGTGTTCAGCGTGTGGGTAAGTCTTTCACCACCACGCGATAGAGCAGGCGGCGCAGCGGTGCGTCGTAGTCTTTCATCGTGCGGTGCTGGGTCGAGGCATTGTCCCACAGCAGTACGTCGCCTATCTGCCAGGCGTGGCGGTAAATAAACTCGGCGCGCGCCAGGTGCGCAATCAGTTGCGCAAGCAGTTCGCTGCTGTAGCGGTCAGCCAGGCCGCGTATGAATGCCGTGCAAGCGGCATTGACATACAGGCACTTGCACCCGGTGTCAGGGTGTGCACGCACCACCGGGTGTTCCACGCCGCCCTGATATCCCTGCGTGAGCGCGGAATCCAGGTAAAACGTGGTGGCACGCTTGCGGCGGCCCGCGCTGGACTTGTGTACCGCGCGCATGCCATGCAGTTGCGCCTGCAGCGCGGGATCCAGCGCATCGTGCGCAGCACTCATGCTGGCAAACAGGGTGTCGCCCAGAGGTGCGCCATCGTTCAATGGAATCTCCACCGCATATTGCAGGGTGGCGCGATATGGCGTTTTAAGATGAGCGCCGCCAGCTTGCCATTGCACCTCGTTGTCTGCGCGGCCGGGCGCAATGCCCTGCTCGACAATATTCGAAAGCAGGGTGAGTTCCATGTCCGCCGGTGTTGCTACCCATGGCTGGGCGAAGGCGCGACTAAACGCGAGGAATTGTTCCGCTGTCAGCTGCTGACCACGCAACACCACCACGCCGCGCGTGGCGAGTGTTCGCCGCAGTGTTTTCAGATCAGCTGGCGTGTAGCCGTGCGCCAGATCGAGGCCGCTGATGAGCGTGCCGATGAGCGGCGTCAGATCGCTGACGTTTAACATGCGGCGCGATCGCGCCAGACGAGCAATAAATTCATGTAACTATTTGTTTTTATTGATATTTTTATTTAAGCCTACTCGGGCTTGATACCGGCGTTTTTGACCACGCGCGCCCATTTGACGAGTTCGACGCGCATTAGCTTGGCAAAGTCATCTGCCGTGCCGGGCGTGGGTTCGAGACCGTTCTTCTGTAATTGCGCGCGGGTGTCAGCGTCACCGAGAATTTGCCGCAGCGTGCTATTAAGCCGCTCGACGATGGAGCGCGGTGTTTTGCCGCTGGTGAACAGGCCGTACCAACCGTTGACTTCATAATCCGCGAGGCCGGATTCCTTGAACGTCGGCACATCGGGCATCGCCGTGGCACGTTGCGCGGTACTCATCGCCACTGCGCGCAGGCGACCGCTATCCACGTGCGGTTTCAGCGTGGCGATTGATCCGAAGAACATCGATACGCGTCCGGCGATCAAATCGGGCAGCACCGCGCTGCCGCCTTTGTAGGGGATGTGCTGCATGTCGATGCCAGCAGTGATTTTCAGCAACTCGGCCGCAAGATGCGGCGGGCTGCCGGTATCGGTGGAGGCGAAATTGATCTTGCCTTGCTGCGTTTTCGCCCAGGTGATGAATTCGCTGGCGGATTTGGCGGGCACAGCGGGGTGCACCACCATTAAATACGGCTCACCTGCCACCAGACCGACCGGGGAAAAATCGCGTTCGGTGTCGTACGGCAGCTTGCGCACCAGACTGGGATTCACCGCGATGCTGGCAGAGACGATCAGCAGCGTGTGCCCATCCGCGGTTGCACGTGCAACGATTTCCGAGCCGACCACGGTATTGGCCCCCGCGCGATTGTCGGCCACGAATGGCTGGCCGAATTTTTCGGCGAATTTCTCCGCCACAATGCGCCCAATAACATCCGTGGTGCCGCCCGCCACAAACGGCACTACCAGCCGCACCGGGCGGCTGGGGTAGGGCGCTTGCGCGCTGGCGAATCCATGGAGTGCCAGACCCGCAATACCGACGAAAGCGGCTATGGCGACCGTGACGCGGCGCGTGGCAAGTGTGACAGGGGGGACGAACAGTTTATTCATGGAATCCTCGCCCCGTACTTTACGCCGTCGCGCGCGCCACGGCCATAGTCGGGCGCGGCAATTGAACGTGGCGGCGAAGCACTTGTTATAATTTGTGTCCTTCCCATACTGTCCTTCACCGGTTCATATCATGCTTAAAGGCATTTCCGATTACGATGCGCACGCGGATATCCGCGATGGCGTGCGTGCGTTGTGCGCAGAATTCGGCAGCGCGTATTTTCAGAAAGTCGATCAGGCGCACGCCTATCCCGACGAATTTGTCACGGCGCTGACCAAGGCCGGCTGGCTGTCGGCGTTGATCCCCGAACAGTATGGCGGCTCTGGTTTGCCGCTGACCGCTGCCACGGTCATCATGGAAGAAATCAACCGCTCCGGCGGCAACGCGGGTTTCTGCCACGGCCAGATGTACAACATGGGCACGTTGCTGCGGCACGGCTCCGAGGCGCAGAAGCAAAAATACTTGCCGCAAATCGCCAGCGGTGAATTGCGCCTGCAATCGATGGGCGTGACCGAGCCCACCACGGGTACCGACACCACCAAGTTGAAGACGATGGCGGTGAAAAAGGGCGACCGTTACGTGGTGAACGGGCAAAAGGTCTACATCTCGCGCATGAACCACACCGATTTCATGATTTTGCTGGCGCGCACCACGCCGCTGGATCAGGTCAAGGCCAAATCCGACGGCATGTCGATCTTTCTGGTGGACGTGCGCGAGGCGCTGAAAAGCAAGGGCCTCACCATCACACCCATCCGCAACATGGTGAATCAGGACACCAACCAGTTGTTCTTCGACAACCTGGAAATCCCCGCCGAGAACCTGCTCGGCACCGAGGGCAAGGGCTTTAAGCACATCCTCGACGGGTTGAATGCCGAGCGCATCCTGATCGCGGCAGAGTGCATCGGCGACGGCTATTGGTTTGTCGACAAGGCCGTGAACTACGCCAATGAGCGCGTGGTTTTCGGCAGGCCCATCGGTGCCAACCAGGGCATCCAGTTCCCCATCGCCAAGGCCCATGCCGGTGTGGAAGCCGCCAACCTCATGCGTTTCAAGGCGGCCAACCTGTTTGACGAGCATAAAGATTGTGGCGCGGCCGCCAACATGGCGTTACTGCTGTGCGCCGAGGCGTCGTGGCAGGCCGCCAACACCTGTATACAATCCCACGGCGGCTATGGATTCGCGTGCGAGTACGATGTCGAGCGCAAATTCCGTGAGACGCGGCTATTTCAGGTGGCGCCGATTTCTACTAATTTGATTCTGTCGTATATCGGTGCGCATGTGTTGGGGATGCCGCGGTCGTTTTGAAAAATAGCAATAAAAACAAATACTTATTGAGAATTACCTATCCGCGTGATACCTAAACCCGCTTCCCTTATCCCAACCCTTCTGCTCCGCTTTCAGTGTTCCTTGATCCCGAGGGAGAAGGGCTTTTCACCCCTCGCCCTCCGGGAGAGGGGGCGGGGGTGAGGGAAGGAAGCTCCGAGCGTCAACGTTTCACAAGGTTTGGTCATTCTCAATAGTGACGCTTGCTGTATGGGCGGCTGGCGCGCCTAAAACAATCTGCTGCGTTATTTACCTTGACTTTATCAGTGCTCATGCTCAATGAAGAGTGCCGGGTGTCATCCACAAAATAAATAAATTTCCAACGCGCTACTTGCGGCGCAGCGCG
>CAMBGJ010000226.1 GCA_945865805.1 Bordetella parapertussis | reverse complement strand
TCCTTCCCAATCACCGCTCAACCCCGCTGCCGCCTTCCGACTTAATGGGTAGGGGAGACTGCGCTTGTCGTTCTGAAATGCTGTGATTTCAATTCCACATTCCGTCAAATGCTTGAGATCCGATTGTTTGTGCAACATTCGGGCTAGATCATGGAATTCGGCATTTTCAATCTGATGGGCGCGCGCGACCCCGGTACCACGGCAGCGCAGGTTTTCGGCGAAGTGGCGGAACAGACCAAGCTGGCCGACCATCTGGGCTACGCCATCGCCTGGTTCGCCGAGCATCATTTCTCCAATTACTGCCTTTGCGCTTCGCCCTTGATGATGGTGCCGCATTGTGCCGCCATCACCACGAAAATCCGCCTCGGCACGGCGGTGGTGGTGGTGCCGCTTTACAATCCGGCGAGGCTTGCCGCCGAAGTGGCCAGTGCCGATGCGATGTCCAACGGGCGTTTGATGCTGGGCATCGGCGCGGGATATCAGCCGTACGAGTTCGAGCGCTTCGGCGTCGATCTCAAACAAAATCTCGAGATGACCAACGAGTTCAGTGACATTCTCGACCTCGCCTTCAGTCAGGATTTTTTCAGCTACAACGGCAAGCATTACAAGATGCCGAATACGCACATCGCGGCGCGTCCGGTGCAAAAGCCGCTGCCGATTTACGTCGCGGGCCACACGCAGGCGATGTTTCGCGCCGCCGCGCGGCATGGTTACCGCGTGTTGTCGTCGGGGCGTGTCGGCGGCGTTGAATTATTGAAAGGACAGTACGCGGACATCGTTGCTTCGTACGCCGCCGAAAACGTGCCGCTGTCGCGTGCGCACATCACGCTGAATCGTTTCGCCCAGATCACCGGCAGCCGCGAGGAGGGCCTGCGCTTTGCCGAAAACGCACGCTATCAGTCGCGGCTGGCGGCCAGCCTGCGGCGGCGGCAGGAAGTGATGCAGGGCACGCAATTGGTAGACGTGCCGTTTCAGGAAGAACCATCGCTCGACACCATCCACGACAATCTGCTGATCGGCGATGCTGACACGGTGGCCGAAAAACTGGTGAAGGAAATTCAGGCGACCAAGCCCGTGCATGTGTGTTTTTCATTCAAGGTCGGCAACACGCCGCACAAGGCCGCGATGCGCTCGATGGAAGTGATGATGAGCGACGTTAAACCGAAGGTGGAAAAAGCGCTTGTCGCCAGTGGCTACAAACCGGATTAATCCAGCTTCACCCCCGAAGCCTTCACCACCGTCGCCCACTTGGCTATATCCGCTTTGACAAAAGCGGTGAATTGCTCCGGCGTTTTGCCGATCACCTGCAGGCCCTGTTCCGCCAGCCGCGCGATAACGTCGGTGCCGCGCAGCACTTGCTGCGACTCGCTGTTGATGCGCGTCAGCACATCCCTGGGCGTCGCCGCAGGGGAAAAAAATCCATACCAGTAATCAACCTCGTAATTCGGCAGGCCCGATTCGAGCATGGTCGGAATGCCCGGCATGCTGGGCGCGCGTTGCGGCGACGACACCGCCAGCGCTTTCAAGCGGCTCGCCTTAATCAAAGCGGTAGCGGCAGGCAATGTTGAAAACATCACATGCACCTGCCCGCCGACCACATCGGTCAACGCCGGCCCCGCACCTTTGTACGAAATGTGCGTCATTTTTGTTTGGGTGACATGCAAAAACATTTCTGCGGACATGTGATTGCCGGTGCCGGTGCCCGCCGAGGCGTAGTTGATTTGCCCAGGCCGCGCTCGCGCGAGTTCCGCCAGATCCTTCGCGGTTTTCACCGGCAACGACGGGTGCACCACCAGCACCATCGGCGTTGACGCCAGCGGCGACGCCACCGCCAGATCACGCTGCACATCAAACGCGAGGCGCGGATACAGGCTGGGGCCGATGCCGATCTCCGAACTGGACCCGACCAGCAGCGTGTAGCCATCGGGCAGCGCCTTGACCGCGAGTTCCAGCCCTACATTGCCCGCCGCGCCAGGTCGGTTATCCACCAGAAACTGCTGGCCCATTTGCTCGGAGAGTTTTGCTGCAACGATACGGCCCAGAATATCCGTGCCGCCGCCGGGGGCGAACGGAACGATCACGCGCACGGGTTTGACGGGATAGGCTTGTGCCTGAACGGCGCCGTGGGTAAACAGCGCGTTAACCAGAGCGAGGGTTCCTGCGACGGTGCCAATCTGCATGAGAATTGCTCCACGGATCGGCGGCGTGTGCCGCCTGGCGCGAATTTTAGCAAAGACTGTCCTTCGGCCGTTCCCACTCACGCCGCTTTCATCCTGCCCACCGGCACCACGCCGCTATGGATCAGCAGTGCGAGTACGGACGCCGTCATCGCGATCGCACACACCGCCAGCCAGCCGTATAGCGCGAATGCAGTACTTGTCAGCAACGCGCCCACCGCATTGCCGCACCACACGTGCATGCCGAAGATGGTGTTGGCGCGCGCGCGTGAGTCGGGCACGGCGGCGTTGATCAGTGTTTGATTTGCCACCATCGCGGTGCGCAGCCCGCAATCGAGCAGAATCGCGCCCAGCACTATACATACGATCGACGTTGCGGCGAAGCCGAACGCGAACCACGCCGCGATCATCCCGCACACGCCCGTGGCCACCACCGGCACAGCGCCGGATCGATCCATCCAGCGCCCCGCCGGACGCGCCACCAGGATGCCGGCAGCGCCCGGTATGCCGATGAGACCGGCTTCGGCGGGCCCCAAGTGATGCAGCAATGCCATCATCGGTGCCACCACGGCCCAGAAACCACCGTAGCAGATGCCGAGTAAAAACTGTATCGATGCCGCGCGCCGCACGTTGCCGTGCTTACGAAAGATGGTGAAGAGCGACACCAGCAACGCGCGGTACGACAACTGTGTGGTGGCGCGCGTGTGCGGCAGCCACGCCAGCAGCGCGCACACCAGCAACACCAGCATGCTCGTGGAAAACACATAACTCCAGCGCCAGCCCAGATGCGTGGCAATCAGGCCACCCGCGATGCGCGCAAACAAAATGCCGATAAACATCGCCATCAGTTGTGTGCCCACCGCGCGGCCGCGATGTTGTGGTGGCGCGATTTCCACCACGATGGAAATAAATATCAGCCCCACTGAGGAACACGCGCCGGTCACCAGGCTTGCCGCCGCCAGCACCACAATCGACGGTGCTGCCGCCATCACCGCTTGTGCTGCGGCAAGCATAGAAATCATCGCAATGATCAGCCAGCGCTTGTTGACGCGGTCGCCCAACGGCACGAACAAACCGACGCCCACCAACATGCCGCCGAACGACAGCGTGGGCACCCAACCGACCGCCGCCGGGCTCGCCTGAAATTCGGCAGCGATGCGCGCCAGCATCGGCGTCTGGTAATGAATGCCGCCGGCAATAACGAACGCCGCGCCAATCAGCAGAGCGATCAAGCCGCGCTGGTCGACGGTCGTGGAAGGGCTGGCTTCAGACAATGCGCGGTCTCGATGCGTTAAAAAATATGAATAAAAACAAATAGTTACATCGATTTCACGCAGGGCGGCGGGCCACGACAAGCGACGGTAGCGCAGGCTGTACACCACAGCAGTGCCATTGCTAGCCACCCATGCCGACGCTGCCATTATCGCACCTTCGCTCGGCGGGGCAGTGCCGCCGACGGCGCGCTTGCATCAGCATTTTGCAAAAGTGATACATTGAACCTCCACACCAAACCGCCGCCATCGCGATGAAGAACAGACGCTATTACCACCTTGCTGTATTGCCGCTATGGTTGAGCGCCGTACAGGCGCAGGCGCAAGCCACGCCTGCGGAACAGACCTACCCCACGCGCCCGATCCGCGCCATCTCCGGCTTTCCGCCGGGCAGCAGCGTTGATGTCGTCGGCCGCTTTTTATGCACCCGGCTATCGGATCGACTGGGGCAGCAAATCGTCATTGACAATCGTCCCGGTGCCAGCGGCACCATTGGCGCGGACATCGCGGCGCGCTCGGCACCGGATGGCTACACGCTCTACATCATGACCAGCTCGCAAATCATGAGCGTGCCAATCTTCAAAAAGCTGCCTTACGATCCGGTGAAATCGTTTACCGCGATCAGCCCGATCGGCAATGGCCCCTTGATGCTGGTGGGGCATCCGTCGTTCGCGCCCAAAACGGTGAAGGAATTGATCGAGCTGGCGAAATCCAAACCCGAGGCGCTGTCGTATTCGTCGGCGGGAAATGGCAGCATCAATCATTATGCGGGCGCGCTGTTCGCCAACGCGGTCAGTGCAAAGATGCTGCACGTGCCGCACAAAGGTGGCGCGCCAGCGTTTTTCGCGGTGATGGGCGGCGAGGTTAATCTGATGTTTGCCACGCTTCCGCTGTCACTCACACAAATACGCGCGGGCAAGGTCAAGGCCTACGGCATCACTGCGACCAAGCGCTCGCCGCTGGTGCCCAACGTGGCACCCATCGCAGAAACTGTGCCGGGATATGAAGCGATAACCTGGTGGTCCATTACCGCGCCTGCGGGGCTGCCCGCACCGGTGCTCAAACGCCTGAACACGGAAATCGTCGCCATCCTGAATCAGCCGGAATCCGCCCAGCGCCTGTCCGCCGAGGGCGCGGAGCCATGGCCGCTGTCGAGCGAAGCGTTTACCAAAGTGCTGCAGGCGGAATTGGAAAAATGGACGCGCGTAGCGCGTGAAATCGGCATTCGGGCCGAGTAATCAAGGGAACATCATGAAATTCAGCAACTTTCTGTTTACCGCCTCGATGGACGCCAACAAGGATCATCAGGTCATCGAAGAAACGCTGCGTGAAGCCAAACTTTGCGACGATCTCGGCATGGACATGCTGTGGCTCGCCGAGCATCACTTTGACGGCATCTGCGCCTATGTCGATCCGGTGTCGTTCGCGGCGGCGCTCGCGGCGTGCACCAAGCAGATTCAGATCGGCTTTGCCGTCGCACAAATGTCACTGCACCACCCGATACGCATGGCGGAACAGATGGCGCTGATCGACAACATCAGCAACGGTCGCTTGCTGGTCGGTTTGGGACGCGGCACGGCTTTCAATGTCTACGATTACCAGGGCTACGGCATCGATCCGAAAGAAGCTTACGAGCGCCTGCTCGAAGCCGAAGACATTATGATCAAAGCCTGGACGACAGAAAACTACGTGCACAAGGGCAAATACTGGGATTTGAAGCTGCCGCAATTGCGCCCGCGCCCGTACACCAAGCCGCACCCGGCGATTGTGCGCGCCTGCTCCGGCGAAGAAGCCATGCTCGGCATGGCACGCGAGGGCCGCCCGTTTCTGATGAACATCCAGACCAACGAAGTCACCAAACACCGCATGGATTTGTATCGCAAAACGCAGCGCGACTGCGGGTTTGACGAGGCCACCATTGCGCGCAACGTGGATAACACCTGGGTCTGGCGTAATATTTTCGTCGGCGAAACCGACGCCGAAGCGAAACGCATCGCCATGCCTGCATGGGAAACCCAGCAGGAATTCCGCGCCGCCATGCGCAAGAAAGTCTACGCGGAACAGGGCTTAATGTTGAAAGAAGAAAAAGTCACCCCGGCGCGGGATCAGCAACAGCATTCGATTTTGTGTGGCTCGCCAGATACGGTGAGCGAGGCCATTGCCGAGATCGACAAAATCGGCGTGGGCGGGTTGATACTGGTGTTTCGTCTGGGGCCCATGCCTATCGAGGTTGCCGAGCATAGTATTAAATTGTTTATGAGCAAGGTGGCGCCGCAGTTTCAAAAGAAAGCGGCGTAGCAAACGTAGGCCGTAAGGCAGGTAGCGTATTGCGACGAACCCGTTAGCACTGCTGCTGACGCATCAAAACGTGACGCCGCCAGCGGAAAAAGTTAGTATTCGCGCTCCCACCCCGCACTGAAATATCTCGCGCGCCAGCGGATAACGCTGGCCGTTCAACAAGCGCTCACCAGTCAAAAAAACCTACGCATGAATCGCAACCTCTGGCTGATGGCCGCCGCACAAGGCCTGTTTCTCACCAACAACGTGTTGTTCGTCGCCGTCAACGGGCTGGTGGGGTTTTCGCTCGCGCCGTTTAGTTGGATGGCAACGCTGCCGATTCTGGGTTACGTGGTTGGTGGCGCGATTTCCACTGGGCCAGTCGCGGCGTCGCAGGCGCGCTGGGGGCGCAAGGTGTCGTTTCAGATCGGGCTGGCGGTGGCGTTTTTCTCGACGCTGCTCGCAGCCTATGCGGTGGTCGGTAAAAATTTCTGGCTGCTGGTGGCGGCCACGGTGATTTCCGGTTATTACAGCGCGAACGGGCAGTTGTATCGGTTTGCGGCAGCGGAACTCGCCAAGCCGGAATACCGCGAGCGCGCGGTGTCACTGGTCCTGGCCGGTGGCATTATCGGCGGCGTGGCCGGCCCCAACCTGGCGAAGTGGACGCAGCATATGGGCGATGCGCCGTTCGCCGCAGCATATATTGCACTGGCAGTGGTGGCGCTGATTGCGATGGTAGTGATCTCGCTGGTGAGCTTTCCGCCGGTGATTCCCAAAAAACCTGGCGCCAGCGGCGGACGCCCGCTGTCGGTGATCATGCGCCAGCCGGTATTTATTGTCAGCACGGCGGCGGCGGCGCTGGGTTATGGCGTGATGAACATCACCATGTCGGCTTCGCCCATTGCCATGCAGCTATGCGGCCACCCGTTCAGCGACGCGGCGCTGGTGCTGGAATGGCACGTGATCGGCATGTTTGCCCCCGGATTTTTCACCGGCCACTTGATCAAGCGTTACGGCGCCGTCACCATTCTGGTCATGGGTGTGGTGCTTAATCTGCTGTGCATCGCCATCGCACTATCGGGTGTGGACGTGATGCATTTTCTGATCTCGATGTTCCTGGTGGGCGTGGGCTGGAATTTTCTGTTCACGGCGGGCACCGCGCTGTCGCTCGATGCCTACCGACCGGAAGAAAAAGACAAGGCGCAGGGTGCGATCAACTTTTGCGTGTTCGCGGTGATGATAGTGACGTCGTTTTCTTCGGGCGCGTTGGTGACGACGGGCGGCTGGACGCTGCTCAACTACATTTCGCTGATTCCGATCGGCATCACCGGACTCGCCATTCTGTGGTACGTGATGCAGGGGCGCGCGCCGAAAGCGGCGTAGTATTTACGGCTGGCCGTTACTCCGCGCGCACGCCGGTATCGGCAATCACCTTGCTCCAGCGCTTGATCTCCACCGCGAGATAATCGCGCAGCACCTCGGGCGTGCCGCCCGCCGGAATCATGCCCAACGCCAGAAATCGGCTACGCACTTCAGGCATTTGCAAAATACGGTTGATGTCGGCATTGATTTTCTGAATCAACGCTGCCGGTGTGCGCGCCGGTGCGAAAAACGGATACCAACTGGTGCCGTCGAAACCCGGCACGCCGGATTCTGCCACTGAAGGCAGATCAGGCGCGAGTTCCACGCGCTTCGCGCTGGAGACTGCGAGCACCCGCGCGCGGCCTGCCTTGGCGTGCGGCAGCATGGTGGAGATCGGACTGAACAGCACTTGTATCTCGCCCGACAGCAGCCCGGTGGTGGAAGGCGCGCCGCCTTTGTACGGTACGTGCACCAGGTCAGTTTTGGTCAACCCGCGCAGGAGCTCCGTCATCAAGTGAGCAGGTGAACCCATGCCGACCGAGCCGTAGGTGAGCTTGCCCGGCTGCGCGCGCGCGAGGCCCAACAACTCCTGCACCGAGTGGGCCTTGACGGAAGGATGCACCGTGAGCACATACGGCGATTGCACTGCCAGCGTGATCGGTGCCAGGTCTCTTGCCACGCTGTAATTCAGTTTGGGATACAGCGCTGGCGCGGTGGCCACCGCGCCATTACTCACCAGCAGCGTGTAGCCATCCGGTGGCGCATGCGCGACGATGTCCATGCCAATGGTGGTGCCCGCGCCAGGCCGGTTATCGGTGACCACCGGCTGGCCCCACAGCGCCGAGAGTTGGTTGGCGATGGAGCGGCCCACCACGTCCACACCGCCGCCTGCGGTGTACGGATTGACGATGCGCACCGGTTTGGCGGGCCAGTTATCCGCTGTGTGCGCGCTGCCCGCGATGGCGAGCGTGCAACTTAACGCGAGTCTGCGGTAGCCGACGGCTACCCATCGAATGTAATACATCAGTATTGGCTCTCCATTTACTCTGACCTGCTCACACCCCACGCCTCTCACTGCGCAACCACAACCCAAACGCCACAAACGTCAGCATCACCGTCAACGCAAAATAAGCCCGCAGCCCCAACAGCGGCCCGATCAGCCCGGCGGTAAACGGCGCGATGCCCATGGCGATGAACTGGAACGACGCGGCATACGATATCGCGCGCGCGTCCATGCCCTGCGGCGCGTGGCTGCGCAGCAGACGCACAATGGCGGGCAGCATGAGGGATGCCGCCAGACCAAACGCGATGCGCGTCAGTGTGAGTTGCAGCGGGGTTTGCAGGAACAGCAGCGGTATTTGGGTCAGCCCGGCGGCAGCGGTGGAGAACAACAGCACTTTGCACGGATCGTAGCGGTCGAGTACACGACCCTACACGGTGAGGGCAATGGCACTCGATAGGGCATAGCCGATAGCCACCGCGCCGGCCCAAAAGGCGTGCGATGCCGCATCGACCGCCGCGCCGCCATTCAGGTTCATCACGAAGATGCTGAGGATGGTGGTGTTGCCAGCGGCCCGGACTCAAGATGTTCGGGGTGGTGCAGTCCGAGCGCACGATCAAAGGTAAAACCAGCATGGACGAGCGGCTCTATATTGGCAGCATTCCCCCTAACGCGCGCAAACTGGCACATGCGGTACGCAGCCACTGGGAGGTGGAGAACCGTTTGCACTGGTGCCTGGA
>CAMBGJ010000225.1 GCA_945865805.1 Bordetella parapertussis | reverse complement strand
GACCAGCGCTGTGCTGCAGCGCGAAAGCCGATAGCGTTGAGCATGCGCTGCATGAGCGCCAGACCACCCCAAGCGGTCACCGCTTTGCCGCTGAAGTGGAGAGATGACTCGGTGGCCGTGGCGCTCATGGCGTAATTGTTCCAAAAAACAAGGATACTCATTGTATTTCAATAGCTTGTGCTAATGGTATTCATTAGAAATTCATCACACACTCACGATGACAGACGTGCAAAACGGCCTAATGAATAATCTCGGTTAAACGTAACCCGTTTTATTTAACCAACAAATCACGCTGCTATTGTCGTCGCTGACTAGGGCTGATACACACCGTGCTTAAATCGTAACCGTATTCTGGGATATAGTGTAGCTTGTAAATTTTGGCGTTGGTAGACATTCAAGTGTCCTGTAAACAAAAGCGCCTAAGTCCCGGAATTTTCTAGAGATATCTCCTCCAAGGCCACCGCTAAATGTCTGCTCGCTGGTTGCTGTATCCGCTATTACTGGTGGTTGTAGGTGTTTTTGCAACAGCCCTATTGTTGGGCTTCGCTGCCGCGATGATTTGGCCCACCTTACCGCCGCTGGATATCGTGACGGATTACCGGCCTAAGGTTCCGCTGCGGGTCTATAGCGCCGAAGGCAAGTTAATCGGTGAGTTTGGCGAAGAACGTCGCTCTGTCGTATCGATGCAGCAGGTGCCCAAGGCGCTGGTGGATGCCATCCTGGCCGCCGAAGACGAACGCTACTTTCAGCACAAGGGCGTGGATTACCTGGGCGTTGCGCGCGCCGCGATCGCCAACTTTACCCACATCGGGCCGCGCCAGGGGGCATCCACCATCACCATGCAGGTGGCGCGTAACTTTTTTCTATCGCGCGAAAAAACACTCACACGCAAAGTCAATGAAATGTTGCTGGCATTCAAAATCGAATCCAGTCTCACCAAATCGCAGATCCTCGAACTGTATATCAACCAGATTTATCTCGGCCAACGCGCCTATGGCTTTGCCTCGGCCGCGCGTATCTACTATGGCAAAACCCTGGAAGGGTTATCGCTTGCCGAAATCGCGATGCTGGCGGGTTTACCCAAGGGGCCGTCGATATTTAATCCCGTGGCCAACCCGGCGCGCGCCAAGCTGCGTCAGCAATATGTGTTGCGGCGCATGCGCGAATTGAATGTCATCAGCGCCGAAGAACAAGCCAATGCCGACAAGCAGCCTCTGGCCGTCAAGAACGAACTCAATGAATTCGCCACCAAGGCCGACTACATAGCTGAAATGGTGCGCCAGGCCATGTATGAGCGCTACAAAGAAGGCGCCTACGCGATGGGCTTGAAGGTCCACACGACCATCTTCGTCAACCACCAGACCGCCGCCAATGCCGCCCTGCGCGCGGGCCTGCTCGCCTATGACCGGCGCCACGGCTATCGTGGTCCCGAGGCCTATGCGGAAATTCCCGCCAACGCTACCGAAGAAACCTTCGACGACGCGCTACAGGAGTACCCTGACAGCGAAGATATCTATGCCGCCATTGTCACCGAAGCCTCGCCGAAGCGTGTGAAAGCCTACCGGCGTAATGGCGAGTTGATCGAAATTAACGATGCCGGTTTGCGCTTCGCTGCGGAAGCGCTCACCGACAAGGTCGGCCCCAATCAACGTATTCGCCGCGGTGCCATTATTCGCGTGCAGGCCAACGGCAACAAACGCTGGGCGATCACCCAACTGCCGGCGGTCGAATCCATGCTGCTGTCGGCCGATCCGCGCGACGGTGCCATCCGCGCGCTGGCGGGCGGTTTTGATTTCGCCCGCTCGCAATTCAATCACGCCACACAGGCGCTACGACAACCCGGTTCGAGCTTCAAGCCGTTTATTTACTCTGCCGCGCTGGAAAAAGGCTTTGGCCCCGGCTCGATCGTTGACGACTCGCCGCTGACCTTTTCAGCCGCGCAAACCGGCGGCCAATTGTGGGAGCCGAAAAACTACGACGGCACCTACGACGGCCGGATCTCCATCCGCCAGGCTTTGGTGCGCTCGAAAAACCTGGTCTCCATCCGCATTCTGCAAGCCATCGGCACGCGTTATGCGCAGGATTACATCACGCGCTTCGGCTTCGAGGCCAAACTCCATCCGCCGTATCTCACCATGGCGCTGGGCGCGGGCAATGTCACACCCATGCAAATGGTCGGCGGCTATTCCGTGTTCGCCAACGGCGGCTTTCGCGTCAAACCGTATTTCATCCAGCGCATCGAAGACAGCAAAGGCAACGTCCTGTTCGCCGAAAAACCCGTGCGCGCCAACGAAAACGCCGAGAAAGTCATCGACGAACGCAATGCTTACATCATGACCAACATGATGCGCGACGTGGTGCGTTACGGTACCGCTACCGCGGCGATGAAACTCGGCCGCGGCGATCTGGCGGGTAAAACCGGCACCACCAATGATTTTCTCGATGCGTGGTTTGGCGGCTACAACGCCGAGCTGGTGGCGGTGGCGTGGGTGGGTTACGACCAGCCTAAAACGCTGGGCCGCAACGAAACCGGCGGCTCCGTAGCGTTGCCGATCTGGATCAGCTACATGGGTGCGGTGCTAAAAGGCGTGGCCGAAGTGCCGCTGGAAGCGCCGAAGGGATTAGTCGGCACCGGTGCCGAAGCGGTGTATCAGGAAAACGGTCCACGCGGCGGAGAAACCCCAGGCGAAACGCCCGCCGAAGGCGCACCGCCAGCGCCCGCTCCCGATAGCGCACGTAACCAATTGTTTTAAAAGAGAAATGTCGAAGAGTGACGAACGCAGCCGCATAGCGCATCTGGCTGCGCGGCTGATGGCCGAAGACGGTATCGAAGATCACGGTCTGGCCAAGCGCAAAGCCGCACGCCAGGCGGGCATCGCCGACACGCGCAACCTGCCCGGCAACGACGAAATTGACGTGGCTCTGCGCGAGTATCGCGAGATCTACCACCCCGACGCCCACCGCGAGCAACTCACGGAACTGCGCGAAATCGCCGTGCGCGCCATGACCGCGCTGGAAAAATTCAACCCGCATCTGGTGGGCAACGTGCTCTCTGGCATCGCCGGCAAATACGCCGGCATCCAGTTGCAATTGTTCACCGACGATATCAAAGGCGTTGAACTACACCTGATCGACTTGGGCGCTGACTACGAAGCGGATCAAACCAGCCTGTACAGCGGCGAAACACGCATCACTGTGCCGCTGTTTACGGTGGATGACGACGGCGTGGAAATCGAAATCGCCGTGCTGTCACCGCGTGATGCACGGCTGCCGGTGAAGACTTCGCCAGTGGGGAAAGCTATCGAGCGAGCGAAGCTGGCGGCGGTGGAGGAATTGTTGGCGGGAACGTAGGCCGGAACGCGTAGCGGTTCCGACAGCGGTGATGGCGCAACAAAATTTGTGTCGGAACCGCTACGCCTACCGACCTACGCGCTGGCGCGATACTTGGATCGCGCGATGGTTTAGTTGGCCTCCCTCAACCACCCCGCCGCATCCACCGCAAAATAAGTCAGCACCCCATCCGCCCCAGCCCGTCGGAAAGCAAGTAATGCCTCCATCACCACGCGTTGCTCATCCAGCCAGCCATTCGCCGCCGCAGCCTTTAACATCGCATATTCGCCGCTGACCTGGTACACATAAGTCGGCACGCGAAATTCGTCTTTCACGCGGCGCACGATATCCAAGTAAGGCATGCCGGGTTTAACCATTACCATGTCGGCGCCTTCTTCCAAATCCAGCGCGACTTCGCGTAGCGCCTCGTCGCTGTTGGCCGGATCCATCTGATAGGTGTATTTATTGCCGCCGCCGAGTGTTTTGCTGGAGCCTACGGCGTCGCGGAAGGGGCCGTAGAAACCGCTCGCGTATTTGGCCGCGTACGACAAAATGCGCGTGTGGATGAACCCTTTGCCGTCCAGCGCTGCGCGTATCGCGCCGATGCGGCCATCCATCATGTCCGAGGGCGCGACGATATCCACGCCCGCCGCCGCGCATACCAGCGCCTGTTTTTGCAGCGCGCCGACGGTTTTGTCGTTGAGCACATAACCCTTGCTGTCGAGCACGCCGTCGTGGCCGTGGGTGGTATAGGGGTCGAGTGCGGCGTCGGTGATGACGCCGAGTTCCGGCAGATGTTTTTTCAACGCCGCCACCGCGCGCGGCACAATGCCCTTTGGGTTGATTGCTTCGCGGCCATCGGCGGTTTTTAAACTCGGTTCGACGGCGGGGAATAGCGCCATCGCCGGGATGCCCAATTTCACGCAGGTTTCCGCGCGCAGCAGGAGTTTGTCGATGGTGTAGCGTTCGACGCCGGGCATGGAATCGATCTTTTGCGTGCGATTCTTGCCATCGATGATGAACACCGGGTAAATCAGGTTGTCCACGGTTAGGCGGTTTTCGCGCATCAGGCGGCGGGAAAAATCGTCGCGGCGCATGCGGCGCATCCGGCGCTGGGGATAGGCCCCAAAAGCATGTTTAGTCATAAGCGTTTGATTTTATGAGAGAAATAATTAGGGAACTCCCGCCGATTATAAGCGTCTTAAGAATAGGCGGCGTTTTACGTCTCCCGCTTCACCTCCCTGGGCGGGTGCCTTGATTCGCAAACTTGCAATTAAGGCTTTTTTGGCCCCCGGCTTACTCCCCTTAGCCGGGGGCTTTTTCTTTGCCGTACAACCCCTTCACCGCAGAGGAAAGCAGTTCTCTGCGTAACCTCTGCGTCTTTGCGCCTCTGCGGTAAAGCAGCTTAGCTGCTACGGCCCCGTCAGCCATTTCGCGAGCAGAGAATTTGCTTCGCCGACACCCTTATTGGCGGTCGCTGAAAATAGCTGAACCGAGCAATTGGCATAGCGGCGCGTCAGCAGCGCTTGCGCCTCGCGCAGTGACTTGGTGCACGCACTTTGCGACAGCTTGTCACACTTGGTCAGCAGCACATGCACGGGCCTGCCGGTGGGCGCAAACCAGCCGATCAGTTGCTCATCGAGCGGCTTGATACCGTGGCGGGAGTCGGATAATAAAATCAATCCAATCAATGACTTACGTTCAGACAGGTAAGCGCTTATTAACTGGCCCCAGTATTCGCGCTCGGTCTTGGACACCTTGGCGAATCCGTAACCGGGTAAATCCACCCAGCGTATGTTTTTGCCGACGCTGAAGAAATTCAGCGTCTGCGTGCGCCCCGGCGTTTTGCTCACGAAAGCCAGCCGGTGGCGATTTGCCAACGCATTGATGGCGCTGGATTTCCCCGCGTTGGAGCGGCCGACAAACGCCACTTCGCGCCCGCTATCGGGCAGCATCTCCTCCATCTTGTGTGCGGAGGCTAGGTATTCGACGGCGAGAGTGGTCATAGGCTGTTGTTAATTAACCAGAATTCCGGTCTGGCGCGGGGTCGGCAGAGTACTATACAATACGGGGCTACAGTAACATTGATCCGACAACGGGGTACTCATGACTTTCCGGCTGATTTTGGCGACTGCCGCCGCGCTTTGTGTGCACACGGCGCTCACTACTACAGCGTTCGCGCAATACGTGATCAAGGGCGACGCCACCAAAGGCCAGGAAATTGCCGGAAAAGTCTGCGCCGCCTGCCACGGGCCAGACGGCAACAGCCCGCTGGCCGTCAATCCCAGCCTGGCTGGGCAGCATGCCGAATACCTCTACAAGCAGTTAAGCAACTTCAAAGCGAAAGACGGTAAGCCCGCCGAACGCAATAATGCCGTGATGGCTGGCATGGCCGCTCCGCTGTCGGATGACGACATGAAAAACGTCGCGACGTATTACGCCAGCCAAACCGCGCGCCCGCGCACCGCGCGCGATCCCGAGTTGGTGAAGCAGGGTCAGTTGATCTATCGCGGTGGTATACCCGCCAAGGGCGTTGCCGCATGCGCTTCGTGCCATTCACCCAACGGCGCGGGCCTGCCGGCGCAGTATCCGCGCGTCGCGGGTCAGCACGCAGAATACACCCTCGCGCAACTTAAGGCGTTCCGTGCTGGCGAGCGCAAGAACGATCCCAACGCGATGATGCGTACGGTTACCGCCAAATTATCCGATCGCGAAATGGCGGCGGTGTCGGAGTATCTCGCCGGTCTGCGGTAATTCTGCGGTAATTCGCCAAGTACCGCTTCCCAAAAAACCTCTCCGCAAAGACATAAAGAACTGCCGCAAAGAAATTCAAGGGTTTCTTTGCGTTCCCTCTGCGCCTTTGCGGTAAAGGGATTTGTTTGTAAGTATTTGTTTTAATTCACTATTTTACAGGGCGGCAAACGCCTTGTTCGCCGCTGCCACGGTATTGTCGATATCCGCCGTGGTGTGCGCCGACGACACGAATCCCGCTTCATAAGCCGAAGGCGCGAGGTAAACGCCTTCCGCCAGCATGCTGTGAAAAAACTGGTTAAAGCGATCTTTATCGCATTCCATCACTTCCGCGTAAGTCTGCGGCGCCGTCGTGCGGAAATACAAACCAAACATGCCGCCCACGTGTTGCGCGGAAAACGCCACCTGATGACCAGCGGCCGCCTCGCTTAACCCCTTGCACAGCGCGTAAGCCGTGGCCGAGAGCTTGTCGTAAAAGCCCGCCGTTTGCACGATGCGCAGCGTGGCAAGACCTGCCGCCACCGCCACCGGGTTGCCCGACAGCGTGCCCGCCTGATACACCGGCCCGATCGGCGCGAGACACTGCATGATGTCGCGCCTGCCGCCGAACGCCGCGAGCGGCATGCCGCCGCCGATGACTTTGCCCAGCGTCGTCATGTCCGGCGTGATGCCGTAAAGCGCCTGCGCGCCGCCCAGCGCCACGCGGAACCCCGTCATCACCTCGTCAAAAATCAGCACCACGCCGTGCCGCGTGCACAGCTCGCGCAGCGCCTGCAAAAAGCCTGGCTTGGGCGCGATCAGGTTGGCGTTGCCCACCACCGGTTCGACGATGACCGCAGCGATGTCTTTGCCTTCGCGCACGAACGCCGTGTTGAGTGCGGCTTCGTCATTGAAATCCAGCACCAGCGTGTGTGCCGCGATTTCCGCCGGCACGCCTGCCGAGGACGGCTGGCCGAAGGTCAGCGCGCCGGAGCCGGCCTTGACCAGCAGCCCGTCGGCGTGGCCGTGGTAACAGCCTTCAAACTTGATGATCTTCGAGCGCCGCGTAAAACCCCGCGCCACGCGTATGGCACTCATCGTCGCCTCGGTGCCGGAACTCACCAGCCGCACCTGTTCCATCGACGGCACCAGCTTCACCAGCAGGCTCGCCATTTCCAGTTCCGCCTCGGTCGGCGCGCCGAACGACAGCCCGCGCTCGGCCACTTGTTGCACGGCTTTGATCACCTCGGGATGCGCGTGGCCCGCGATCAGCGGCCCCCACGAGCCGACATAATCGATATACACATTGCCGTCAGCATCCCAGATTTGCGACCCGCGACCGCGGCGGATAAACGGCGGCGTGCCGCCCACCGAGCGAAACGCCCGCACCGGCGAATTCACCCCACCGGGAATCAGGAGTTGCGCGTGATTAAACAGCTTTTGGCTTTGTTTCATGACAGCCCTCAAACATGAACTAAGGTGCTTTCCTTCCCTCATCCCCGGCACTTCTCCCGGAGGGAGAAGGGGGAAAGCCCTCCGTCCATCGGGAGATGGGCAATACTACGAACCCCTCGCCCTCCGGGAGAGGGGCAGGGGTGAGGGAAGGTCTTGAACTACGCAGGAAACAACGCATTAAATTCACGCGCCGCTTGTGCGATATCCGTGGCACTGAACAGCGCCGTGATCACCGCTATGCTGTCAGCACCGGCACTGATCACCACCGGTGCGTTCTCGGGCGTGATGCCGCCGATGGCCACCACCGGCACGCCGAATTTGCGCTTGGCTTCGGTGAGTATGGTTGGCGTGGAACGCACCGCGCCGGGTTTTACCGAGGAAACAAAAAAACTGCCAAAAGCGATGTGATCCGCGCCTTCGGCCAACGCCCGTTCGGCGTTATCCAGGTTGCGATAACACGTGGCACCGATCATTTTTTGCGGCCCCATGCGAGCGCGCGCCGCGGCGATGGAGCCATCCTCGCGGCCCAGATGCACGCCATGCGCATCGATCTCCATCGCCAGCTCAACATCGTCGTTGATGATCAGCGCGGCACCGTGTGCACAACACAAGGCATGCAGCGCGGAAGCCTGATAGCGGCGCAGTGCGCGATCGGTGCTCTTGTCGCGATACTGCACCACACGCGTGCCGCCTTCCAGCGCCGCGCGCACCTGGGCTGCGAGAAGCGCGCTGTCTTCGGTCTCGGGCGTTACCGCGTAGAGGCCGCGAATTTGGTCCGAGGGCGTCATGAGGGTTCCTTCCCTTTTTTTCCTTCTGCACTGTCGTCATTCAGCGCTTCGTCGTTTTCGTCCAGAGCTTCCTCGCGCGCCCAGAATAATCGATCGGGTATGTGCTGGCCCATCCCCGCGCGAAACGCCGATTTCAGCGTTTGCCAGGTGTATTCCTGCGCGTCTTTCACCGCCTCGGACATCGGCAGGCCGTTCGCTATCGTCGCGGCGATCGCCGATGCCAGCGTGCAGCCCGATCCATGAAATTGCCCCGGCAGACGCGGCCACGATTCGGCGCTCACCACGCCGTCTTCGCCGTACAGCGTGTTGATCACCTGCTGCGTGTTTTCATGCGTGCCGGTAATCAACACGTACTCACAGCCGGAGGCGATGATGCGGTTCGCGCATTCGATCAGGCTGGGGTCGTCCCCTTCGTTGCGGTCGTCCAATGCAAGGCGCCGCGCCTCCATGCTGTTGGGCGTGATGATCGTGGTCTGCGGAATCAGCAGTTCGCGCATGGCGATCAGCATGTCGTCGTTGGCGAGTTCGTCACCGCGGCCGCTGGCCAGCACCGGATCGAGTATC
>CAMBGJ010000224.1 GCA_945865805.1 Bordetella parapertussis | reverse complement strand
GAACGCTTCGGCAAGACTCACAGGCTTTTCTGTCTCCATCGCCACTCCAAAAAGACAGAAAACTACACAGCTTTGCGAAAAAGTACAAGCCTTTGACCTTTCTCATAACTATTTCATTCTTATAGGGTTTTGATGCAATTGCCCTGCGCTACCGTGATAGACGCGGATTGCGCACGCGCGCAGCGTTGTAGAATCCGCCATCACAATCGCTATTATTTACCACGCCAAACCATGCCGAAAAAATCCACCGTCACGCCGTTGCTGCCCGTTACCCTGCAACCGGGCGCCATACGCTACGCGCCTGGCGTGCGCGCGGGGCGCTGGATTTTCGCCACCGGCCACAAGGGTACGGCGGATTTCGTCAACGGCATGGCACCCGAGGTGCTCGATGAGGCTGCGCCGCGACACAGCGTGCCCAAAACCAAAAAAGAAGCGCGGCGTATTTTTGCCAATTTTGACAAAGTATTAAAAGCGGGCGGCAGCTCGCGCGCGAATGTCGTGCGCGTCGATCAGTACTACACTGCAGGCCCAATCGTGCCTGCCTATCACGAAGTGCGGCGCGCCTTTTTCGGCGGCCACGTGCCGCCCAGCACCTCGAACCTGCACCAGAAATTCCTGCTCGCCGGGCAGGACATGGAAGTGCAACTCATGGCCGTCGTATCCGGCAAAGGATTTGAAGTCACGCAACACCACCCGGCGAATCTGCCGGTGCATGCGACCTCGAGCTACAGCCCGGTGCTGACCTGCGGTGACTACGTGTTTGTCGCCGGGCAAACGGCGGAAGCCTTCAAGACCGAAGAAGGCCCGATCGACCCCGCCGCGCGCATGCCCGCGGGTCACCTCTGGAAAGGCACGCCGATCAAGCTGGAAACGGATTTCATCATCGAGCGCAAGCTCAAACCAGCGCTGGCGACCGTCGGCAACACGCTGGCTGACGTGGTGAAGGCCCAAGTGTATCTGCGCGATATCGACGACGTGTCCGCATTCAACGAAGTGTGGGCGCAGCACTTTCCCAAAGCGCCGCCGGCGACATCGATTATCACCACGGCGAATCCGGGCTTTATTTGCGAAGCAGGGCGCATCGAAATCAACACCATCAGCGTGCGTAACGCCAGGCACGGCGGCAAAACCAAAAAGCAGGTGATCGACGCCGGCGTACCCACAGCTTTCGAAGGCCACGTGCAAGCCATACGTGCGGGCGATCTGCTGTTTTTATCCGGCTTGATGGCGGTCGATGCCGCCGGCGCGTTGGCCGCCGGTGCAAAAATCGATGAGCGCCAGCCGTATTTCGGCAGCGCCGTGCAATTGCAAATGGAACATATGCTCGTGCAAGCCGAACGCATCTGCCGCAAGGCGGGCACATCGCTAACCAACGTCGTTCGCGCGCAGCAATTTCACACAGACCTGGCGGATTTCAATGCTGCGTGGCAGGTTTGGGACAGGCACTTGCCCAAGCAGCATCTGCCGTTTTCCGCGATTGAAGTGCCCGCGCTGGCGGTGCCAGGGGCGGTGGTGATGCTGGATTTATGGGTGTATGTTGCATAAGCTGTTGAATAATAAATAAAAACAGGAGAGGCTATGACGTGTTTCACTACAGGGCGCGCGCTGCAATCCCTGGCCGTACTGATGCTGGCAACGCCGCTGGCGTTACCGACCCACGTCCAGGCACAAACCGAAACCGTCGCCAGCTACCCCACGCAAGCGGTGCGCTTCGTGGTGCCATTCTCCGCCGGTGGCGGTACCGATGTGATCATGCGGTTGATCGCCAGACACATGGGCGAGGCGTGGAAAGTCAGCGTGATTGTCGACAACCGTGTCGGCGCGGGCGGTGTCGTTGGCTCGCAGCATGTGACGCAGCAAAAGCCCGATGGCCGCACCTTTCTGGCGGTGGCCAGCGCCTTTGCCGTGCGTGCGGCGATTGACCGCAATCTGCCGTACGATGTGAACAAAGATTTCACTGGCGTCGGGCAAATGGCGCGCTCGCCGAGTTTTATGGTGGTGTCGCCATCGCACGGGTTTGGTTCGCTGAAAGAACTGATCGCCTATGCCAAAAAAGAGCCGAAGGGCATTCTGTATGGCTCGGCGGGCTTAGGCAGCACTGCGCATATGCATGCCGCAGCGGTGGCGCATCTGGCGAAAATCAAAGCGGATCACGTGGCGTTTCGCGGCACGCCTGAGGCGGTAAACGATGCCATGGCGGGCCGCGTGCTGTATGCCTTTGCGCCGGGGCCGAATGCGATTCCGCTGGCGCGCGCGGGCAAGTTGCAGATACTGGTGACCACGTCACCTGCTGGCGCGCGCTTTTTGCCGGGCATACCCAGCATCGCGCAGGCGGGGCTGCCAGGTTATGAGGGCGACGATTGGTTCGGCGTATTCGCGCCCGCCACCACGCCACTGGCGATACGCGCCAAAGTGTCGGCTGAAATGGCGCGCATCCTCAAGCTGCCGGAAATGCGCGAGCGGCTGGCAGCGCTGGGCGCCGAGCCGGTATCGAGCGCCCCCGCGCCGTTTGAAACCATGGTGCGCGATTACATTGTCGCGATGCGCAAGCTGGGGGATGAGGTGGGGATCAAGGCGGAGTAACTCACTTCAACGATTTTTCGCATTTTAACCAACCGAAATTATCGGGATTCCCATGGGCCAGATCGAAGCAAAATTAAACGCGATGGGCTACCAACTGCCGCCGCCGTTCACCTTCCCCAAGAACAATCGCACCGGCTGCACGCAGGCCGGCACGATACTGTATTTGTCGGGGCATGGTCTTGATTTGCCGAAGCTGCCGGGCGTGCGCCAGACCGGCAAGTTCGGCGTTGATATGACGATGGACGAAGGTTATGCCACCGCGCGCGCGGTGGCGTTGACGATGCTGGCGACGATCAAGGCGCACTGCGGCGATCTGGATCATGTCAAGCGCGTGCTGCGGCTTTTTGGCATGTGCAATTGCACGGGGGATTTTGTGCAGCCGCCGCAGGTGATTGACGGCGCGTCGGACTTGTTTTTTGAACTGTGGGGGCCGCAGTTCGGCACCCATGCGCGCACGGCGGTGGGCCAGGTATCGTTGCCGCGCGGCATCGCGGTAGAGATTAATGGCGAGTTTGAACTCCATACATAATTATCAATAAAATCAAATGGTTATGAAAAAACATATCGTTTGTTTGACCTTCGACTTCGACTCCATGTCGGGCTTTATTTCGCGCGGCATGATGTCGCCATCGCCGATTTCGCGCGGCGAGTTTGGTGCCCATGTCGGCGCGCCACGCATCCTCGATTTGCTGAAAAAGTACGATGTGCCGTCAAGCTGGTACATCCCTGGCCACACGCTGGAAACCTACCCGGATCAATGCCAACGCGTTTTCGCCGCCGGCCACGAAATCGGCCATCACGGCTGGACGCACGTACCGCCCGCCGCGATGACGCGCGAGCAGGAAGAAGCAGGGCTTGTGCGCGCCAACGAGCAAATCAAAAAACTCACTGGCGCGTATGCGCGCGGCTACCGCTCGCCGAGCTGGGATTTAAGCCCGCACTCGGTGGAGCTCCTGCTCAAGCACAATTTTTTCTACGATAGCAGCATGATGGGCGACGACTACACGCCGTATCGGGTGCGTCAGGGCGACATCATCGAGTTGGAAAAACCGGCCGTGTTCGGCGCGGCGACCAAGTTAATCGAAATGCCGATCAGTTGGTCACTCGATGATTACCCGCATTTTGAATTCGTGCGCACCAACACTACGATATTGCCGGGCAATATGAACGCGCATCACGTGCTGCAAAACTGGACGGATGATTTTATGTATCTGCGTGATCATCTCGATTGGGGCGTGATCACCTATACCTTTCATCCGTTCGTGATCGGCCGCGGGCACCGCATGATCGTGCTGGAAAAGCTCATCCGCACGCTGAAGGACCACGGGGCGGTATTCATGCGTCTGGGGGATGCGGCCACTGCATTCGATGGAAAAAAATAATCAATTAAAACAAATAGTTACGCCACCCATAGGGCATTAGCCCGATTGCTGACTTGGCCGCCTGTAGAGCCAGACCCGCCAGACCATCCACACCGTTGCACGGTAGGCTCCAACCATGGGCACCCATGACCTGTAATGCGAGAAATCTTTGTTATTTTGCGGCAGCCATTTTCCTGGTTGCGTTGCTGGGTAACTGTCTTGTGGTCGACCATGGCCAGAGGCCGGGTGTCGCTTTTTCGGGGGGGATTCTTCTCGGCGTATTGCTGCTGAGCGAACAGCGCTGCTGGTGGCACCTGCTGCTGATCGCACTGGCGGCCGATAGTCTCGCCAGCATAGGGGTGTGCCAATTGGGCGTGGGTCATGCCGTGGGTGATGCCATCGGGCATGTCGCAGGCGCTGGCACTGCGGCTTGGCTTACGCGACGGATTTGCGGTTTCCCTTTTCATTTTGAGGTGCCGCGAAACGTACTGGCGCTGGTGGTGTTTAGCGCCGTGCCCGGTGCCGCGATCAGCGCCAGTGTCGAATTCGCGTTGGCGATGTTAGGGGGGCAGGCAACCGGCGTCATGGCGTGGATGGGTCTCTGGACAGGATATGCGCTGGGCAGTCTGGTGGCCGCGCCGCTGGTATTGGCAGCGTGGCAATCCCGTCTTGCCCTCGTGTTGCCGCGTGGCGCAAAACGCTACGAAGCGTTGGTGTTGATGGCGTGTCTGACGCTGGCCTTTCACTTTGTGTTTAGCGTTCGCCTGCCGCTGGCGTTTCTGTTGCTGCCGCCGATGCTTTGGGCCGGCTTGCGTTTTGGCATGTTGGCTACGGCGTTGGAAATCACGCTGCTTACCTTCATTGGACTTCAGGCAACAGCATCCGGCCGCGGCCCGTACGCCACCAGCGCGCAGTCGCCGCTGGAAAGCCTGCTGATGGTGCAGACTTTCCTGGCACTCGCCAGTGCCGCCGCCTTGATGCTGGTGGCAGTGACATCGCAGCGGCGCTTGGCGCAGGTGGCCTTGATGCGTGCACGTGATGACTTGGAGGCGCAGGTGGCGGCTCGCACGGCGGCGTTGCAAGACAACGAAAAACGCTTGCAGGTGAGCGAGGCGCGCTACCGCAATCTGTTCGTGAATAATCCGTTGATGTACTTCACGCTGGACGCATCGGGATTGGTGATGTCGGTGAATCCGCAAGGCGCGCATCAATTGGGTTACCAGGTCGAGGAACTGAACGGCCGACCCGTGACGGCGGTGTTTCCGCCGGATCTGCACGATCAGGTGAATGCGCAATTGGCACAGTGCATGCGCGAGGCCGACCGGGTGCACACTTGGGAGATCACCAAGGTGCGCAAGGATGGGCAAACGCTGTGGGTGCGTGAAAGCGCTGTTGCCGTGCCGTGCGATGACGGCGCGTTGCTGCTGCTGATCATGTGCGAGAACGTCACCGAACGTCGCCGCGCCGAGTTGGCGTTACGTGAATCCGAGCAGCGCTTTCGCACGTTGCTGGATACGATACCTGATCAGGTGCAACTGAAAGACGTGCAGGGCAGATTTATCATGCTCAACCGCGCCACGCAGGATCTCTTCGGTGTGGCGGAGGATCAAATACTGGGCAAGACCGTCTATGATCTGCGGCCACCGGACCTAGCGGCGCTGCTGGATGCCGAGGACAAACAGGCATTGAGCGCGCCGGGCCCGATCCGCGTGGAGCGGCGCTCCCATACACGCGACAGTTGGCAGGAAATTGTTCTATCGCCGATCCGCGATGGCGGCGGCACGGTCACGGGCCTGGTGTCTATTTCGCGCGACATTACCGAGCGCAAGCAAGCTGAGCTGGACAAGCTGCGTGACAGTGAGCAGCGTTACCGCACGCTGGTGGAGCATGCCGTCGATCTCATCTACGAGACCAACGCGCAAGGGCGGTTCACCTACTTCAACACCAACGCCGCTTTACAGATGCTGGGTTATGCGCGCGAAGATCTCGTGGATCGCCACTATCTTGAGCTGGTGCATCCGGATCATCACCTGGCACTACGGGATTTTTTCCAGACAGCTATCAAGGAGCGCCGCACTAGCGGCTACATCGAAATTGCCGCGCTGACCAAAAGCGGACTGCCGATCTGGTTCGGGCAGCAGGTCAGTCTGGTGTGGGAGAAAAACCGTGTGATTTCGTTTCAGGGTGTGTGCCGCAATATCAACGATCGCGTTGCCGCGCTGACGGCGCAGCGCGAAACCAACGACCGGCTGCGGCGGCTGTCGGCGCGGCAGGAAGAGCTGCTCGAAGGCGAGCGCACGCGTATCGCGCAAAACCTGCATGACGGCGTCGGGCAGTCGCTCAATCTGGCGCGGCTCAAGATCGAGTCGGCGCTGCTGGGCGCGAGCAAGCAGAGCGCTCAATTGCAAGAAGCGGTGCAGATCATCGCGCAAAGCGCCTCGGCCATACGCACGTTGGAGTTTGAACTGAGTCCGCCGGTGCTGCGCGAGCTCGGTTTGACGCCCGCGCTGGAATGGCTGGCGGAGGAAATGCGCCGCCAATATGGTCTGCAGGTGGGTTTGAGCGACGACGGCGAAGCCAAGCCGCTCGGCGAACTGGCGCGCGTGGTGGCGTTTAGAGCCGTGCGCGAATTACTGCTCAACGTGATTCGCCACGCCGGCGTCAGGCGAGCGCATGTGGATCAGCAGCGTGTCGGCGCACGGCTGGTGGTCACCGTCAGTGACCAGGGGCGCGGCTATGGTGACGAGGCCGTGGCCGCCGGGCTGGGGCTGGTGAGCGTACGAGAACGCATCGGCTACCTCGGCGGCGAAGTGGTGATTCAAAGCAAATCCGGCGAGGGCGTGGTGGCGACGCTGTCGATTCCTGTTACGGAGGTGACGGCTCGTGGCTACTCAGTCTGAAGGTAAAAACTGCCTCACCGCAAAGACGCAAAGGCGCAGAGAACCCCCGCAGAGGGAACCCGTGCTCTGCGTAACCGCTGCGTTTCTGCAGTGAGAATGTTGTTGCTATCGGGCCTGAATGCTATAAAATATCAATAAAAACAAATAGTTATGAGTATTCCCTTAAAATACTCAGCCCCCCAGCACCTCAATCCCTTCCCGCTTCAACATGCTCACCAGCATGATCAACGGCAGGCCAATCAGCGCGGTGGGGTCATCGCTGGTGATTTTTTCGGCCAGGGCGATGCCGAGGCTTTCAACTTTTGCGCTGCCGGCGCAGTCGTAGGGTTGTTCGAGTTGCAGGTAGCGTTCAATCTGCGCGTCGGTGAGGGCGCGTAACAGCACTGTCGTGACGGCGTTTTCGAGCTGGTGACGACCGCTGGCGGCATCCAGCAGGCACAACGCGGTATGGAAGACCACGCGCTGGCCGCGCATGGCGCGCAGTTGGCAGACGGCGTTCGCGTGGTTGCCGGGCTTGCCTAACGGCGTGCCGTCGAGTTCAGCGACCTGGTCGGAACCGATGATCAGCGCCTGGGGGTGAGCCGCGGCCACGGCACGCGCCTTTTTGAGCGCCAGACGCACGGCGGTGGTGGCGGGCGTCTCGTCGGGCCGTGCGCTTTCATCAATGGCGGGCGAAACGCACTCGAACGGCAGCCGCAGACGTTGCAGCAATTCGCGGCGGTACACCGACGACGAAGCCAGAATTAATGGCATTAAGGGCGAAGGTGGGATTTTGGGCATGATTTAAGCGCCGTAATGTAAGCTAAGTACTTGCTTTTTATGGATTTTCTTAATTACAGCTTTGACAAAGCGCGGGGGAAATACTACAATTGATGGTTCACGTTCGTTCGCCCACGCGGGTTAAAAATTCGACGAAAGCCGGGTGAGATTGGTGGGATGGGAGCCGGGTAGAAACAGGGCTCCGTCGTGACAAGATTTACGATATACGAAATAAGAATATACGGAATTCAAAGTAGCCATAGTAGCCATAGGCCATGATCGTCGATAGTCTGAAACTGGCGCGTGAACGGCAGCGGGTGGCGGGCGTTGTGGCGGTCGCTGATTTGCCGCGTCTGACGCAAAGTTTGCATGGCGGCGGCGGCAACCTCGACTATGCCATAAACGGCGAAGCCGACGCACGTGAACGGCCGCTATTGCGGGTGCGCGTGAGCGGCGTGGTGCAGTTGCAGTGTCAGCGTTGCCTGGAGGGCATGGCGCACGAGGTGCAGGTGGACAACGCGGTACGATTGGTGGCAGCGGAAGCGCTCGATGCGGAGTATGAAGCCATCGGCGCGGATCCCGATGAGCCCGATTGCATCGTGGCGAGCAAGACGCTGGATGTGGCTGCGTTGGTGGAAGATGAAGTGCTGCTGGCCTTGCCGCCTTACCCCAGGCACGATGTCAGCGTGTGCAAGGGTAGGGTAGACCCGGCGGCGGTCACTGGCGCGAATGTGATGAATGTGCAGGCTGCTAGCGCGCTCAATGCGCTGAACGCATTCAGTGCGTTGCAGGCGTTGAAGCCGAAGTAAAAAGTGTTAAAAATCAATAGTTTAATTAACTGGCGTTTTTCGAAGGAGTAATGAAATGGCTGTTCAACAAAACAAAAAATCGCCGTCCAAGCGCGGCATGCATCGCTCGCACCATGCCCTGACGGCGGCGCCGCTGGCGCTCGAGCCGACGACTGGCGAGGTACATCTGCGCCACCACATCAGTCCCAACGGTTTTTACCGCGGTAAAAAAGTCATCAAAGGCAAGGGCGAATAACGCGCCGTTGGGTGCTGTGTAGGGTTCCCACGCTTTCATGGTGTTGATTTACTTGTCGGCTGGCATTCGATGCGTGTAACCGTCGCGGTGGATTGCATGGGGGGCGATCACGGCCCCTCGGTGACGGTGCCTGCCGCCCTCGGTCTGCTGCGCGATGACCCCGAGGCCGGCGTCATTCTGGCGGGCCTGTCGGCCGACATCGAAGCGCAACTCAAACTCAATA
>CAMBGJ010000223.1 GCA_945865805.1 Bordetella parapertussis | reverse complement strand
CCGGAATCGAAGCAAATCGCAGTTGTTCTGGCGTAGAATCCATGGTGGGCAAAGACCTGTTCGTGTTGACGAATGTGTTTCTCAATAACTCACATTGTACCAATCACTTACAGTGTTCTTTGCCCTCTTTATGCAAAATTCAGGCTAAGGCATCAAGGAAAAATAACTTGGACGTACGTTGCGTTGCCCCCTCACCGCAGAGGCGCAGAGGCGCGGAGAACCCCCGCAGAGGAAAGCCGTTCTCTGCGTACCCTCTGCGCCTTTGCGCCTCTGCGGTGAAGGTCTTCAGGCGTCTCCAATCGAATGACTGAATTGCCCCAAGTTGCCAGCAGCACCTTACAGAGAAACTTGTGCCGCGTTCAACTTGTTTTTGCTTGATGCCTAACGGGATAGCCGCGTCGGCTTTAACCCAGCGCGCCCGCAGCGCGCAGCGCAGCAACTTTATCAGCTGTCAGCCCAAGCACCTCGATCAATATCTGCTCGGCGTCACCGCCCAGTGCTGGTGCTGCGCCCGTTGCGCGGCCTACATTCGCGCGCCAGGGCAGGCCGGGCAACACGCCCTTGGTGTGTTTGTCCCAAAACGCGCGTGCGTTCAAATGTTCGCTCTGCACCAGATCGCTCGATCGCGCCAGTGCGGCAGCGGGTACGCCCGCGCGCAACAACACATCCGCTGCTGCTGCAGCCGCTTGCGGGGCGGCCCACATTGTAAGCGCCGCATCGATGGCGTCGGCGGCTTCCCGGCGCTGGGCAAGATTCGCGCCAGCGCGGTTTGCAGCATCCGGCACAACGCCACACAGCGCGCGCCATTCGTCATCGGTACGCACAACGATGCTGAGCCAGTCATCGTTGCCCGTGCAACGCCACACGCCGTGTGGGGCGCAGTGTTGTGAGGTGTTGCCCATAGGCTGTGCGGGCGCGCCGAACTGCGACGCCAGCAGAGGCTCCGTCATCGTCCAGAGCATCGCCTCGACCATTGAAAAATCGACACGCGCTATTGCGCCGCCGTGTTGGCGTTGCCACACCGCAGCGGCGGCGATGAATGCCAGCAGCAGACCGCACATCGGATCAAGCCACGCCATGCCGATGCGGGGCGGCACGTTGGGGTGACGATTTAATCCGGCGAAGCCCGCATAACATTGCAGCAGCGTGCCGTAAGCCACGGCGTGTGAATCCGGCCCCGTGCGCCCCATGCCCGAGGCGGAGATGTAGACCAAATGGGGGTTCAACGCTTTGAGAGCCGCAGCACTCAGCCCCAGGCGATCCATCACGCCGGTGGCGTAGTTCTCGACCAGAATGTCGCAGCGGACCGCCAGCGCCCGTGCGAGTTCAAGGCCTTCGGGCTTTTTCAGATCGAGCACGATGCCTTTCTTGGCTTGCCCCAGCACGGTGTGCAGTTCCGACGTGCGGCCCGGATCGCCCGCGCCGGGTGCTTCGACTTTGATGACTTCGGCGCCCATGGCCGCGAGGTAGCGCGTGGTGGTCGGCCCGGCGATCACCCAACTGAAATCGAGCACGCGCACGTCGGCCAGCGGCAGCGCGCCGGGCGTTGGCGGTTGCGACGCGCGTGGCTCGCACTGCGTGAGCTGAAGACCGAACGGATTACCCGGTGCTTGAACAGTAGCGCCGCCCACCACAAGCGGCCTGAAGTAACCGCGATGCCGCAACTGCGGCGAATCCAGATGTTCAGCCACTTCACGCAGCGGAAAACTCGGCACGTGCGCGGCTTGTGCCGTATCGGCGATCCGCTGTTTGTTGTGCTCACGGCTCCACGTCGACATCAGTGCGTGCAGGGCATCCCAGTTCGCCACGCGGTCGGGCTTCTTGATGAAACGCGGATCGCTGCCCCACGCGGGCGAACCCATCGCCGCCAGCCACGAGCGCCATTGTTTTTCTTCACGCGGTGAAATCGCCGCGTAGCCGTCGCTCGCCGGGAGTATCGTTACCGTTGCGCCGTTGCCGTCGGTCAAACGCTTGCGCGCCCAGCTTCTGCCGTGCACGCCCGCGCGCGTCAGCTCGGTAATCGCCAACGTCGCCAGCGCTTCCTGTATCGATACGTCGATGTCGGTGCCTGGTGTGCAGCCCAGCGCCGCGTGCATGCCCGCGCACGCGGCAGCCGCACCGCCGATGAAGGCGGATTGTCCGCCCGTGGGCGCGATGGGCGCTTCGGAAAGATCATCCACTTGCCCCGTCAATAAACGCGAAATCCCGCTGGCGAAACACAGCGTGAGATCGGTGGCCGGGTCGTCAGCGCGCGGCCCGCTCTGGCCGTACGGCGAAATCAATACCAGAACGGCGGAGGCATTCATCTGCCGCAGCAATAGCGGTGGATAACGTCCAGCCGCCAGCGCTTGGGGCGAACCTTCAATCACAATGACACGGGCGTCGGCAAGCGCATGGTGTGCTTCGGCTTGTGATCGCGCCACGCTTTTGCCGTGGTCAAGATACGTGGTAAGGGGCGTGCCTGTGTTGGTGTCGATGCACGTTACGTGCGCGCCCGCGTCGGCCAGCAATCGGCCACACACGGCAGCGGCCGAACCATCGCCGATCTGCACTACCTTGAAGTCTGTCAGCAGTGTCACGCGAAGCCTACAGAGGAAGTAAATTATTCAATAAAATCAAACAGTTACGGGATCCGTCCCGAGCGCCGGAAACCACCCATGCCGCGCATGATCCTTAAACGCCTGTTCCTTGGGCAGCAGCAGCGAGCACGAGCGCACGTGTTGTTCCGTGGGGTCGATGCCCGGCAATGGTTTGCCTGCGCGGTTGTCGTCGGCGCTTTGTTTTAACAGCCGCCGCATCATCACGATGCCGCGGTCGGTGGGGCATAGATTTTCCCTGGTGCGATCCTGTGTTGCGCCCATCGATTCCTGCAACGAGGCATCCTGCATCGCGATGCCTTCGACGCCGGAGTAATGCACGCCAGCTTTTTGCGCCGCGCGATCCATCAGGTAGTCGTTGGTTTTGTTGGCGAGCGGCGTGAACGTGCCCGGCACGTATTTGACGTGGATGCCCTTGCCGTCTTTCATCGCGTTCACTTCGGATTCTTTCAGATCGCGCTTGGGGTGATAGTTGATGCTCCACGCCCAGCAGTTTTCGTCGTCGATCGGCACCCACACGTGGCCGCCCAGCGGATGCCCCGCCCGCGGCGGGATGATGCTGTGCGAGGGCATGATGTACGGCGTGATGCGCCAGTAGTATTGCTCGGGATTGTCACTCACGTTGCGCCGCGCGCCGATCAACAGGCCGCCGGGAAAATCTGCCACTTCAAAAAATGGCATGCGGTCGTGATCGTTGTATTCGTTGCCCTTGCTGCCGACAAACAGCGGATCGGTTTTCAGCGCGCCGCCATGCAAAAAACTCACATGCGATGAGTCGATGCCGCCTTCGATGGCTTGCAGATAATTGCACTCCTGCAAGCGTTTGGAGGCATAACGTTGGCGCGGCGACACCTGTGTCCATTCCAGCGCGGGCGGCGCGGGTTGCAATTCCGGCGGGCCCATATACGTCCAGATCACACCGCCGATTTCGATGCACGGATACGATTTCAACTTGATGCGTTTGCACATTGGGCCCGCGCCATCGTCGCCTTCCGAGGGCAGCTCGGTGCATTGGCCGGTGACATCGTACTTCCAGCCGTGATAGGGGCAGCGCAAGCCCGATGCCTCATTGCGCCCGAACCACAGCGATACGCCGCGATGTGCGCAAAATTCGTCGATCAGCCCCAGGCGGTTTTGCGTGTCGCGAAACGCGATCAACCGTTCGCCCAGCAGCTTGACGCGCACCGGCGGGCAATCCGCTTCGGGCAGTTCCCAATCGTGCAACGCGGGCAGCCAATAGCGGCGGAACAAATCGCCCATCAGGGTGCCGGGGCCGGTTTGTGTAAGGGTGTCGTTTTCTTGCTGGGTGAGCATGGTGCGATACCTGTGTTCGTTCGTGGTGTGCACAAACATTTTACCGGATGGCCCGCGCCGCCGGGCGTTTCTGCCAAGCGGGATTCGCGCTACATTACGCGCCTGCCAAAGCCCAACGCCACTCCAGCCAAAGAGAACGCCATGCCCCCACCCGATTTACCGCGTATCGCCATCGCTCTGGGTGACCCCGCCGGCATCGGCCCGGAGATTGCGTTAAAGGCGGCGCTTGATGCCGGGGTGCGGGCGATCTGTCGACCAATATTGTTCGGCGACCGCGGTGTGCTGGAAACCCACGCGCGTGCTTGTGGATTAACGCCGCGCATACACAGTGTTGCCACTGCCATGGATCGCGTGAATAGCGACGTCACGGCGCTGGTCGAGCGCACACAATTCAAAGCAGGTGAACTCCACATCGGCGAGCTTGCCGCAGCGCATGGTCTGGCCGCGCTCGATAGCGGGCGTGCGGCCATTGAAGCGGCGTTGCGTCATGAGGTCGATGCGGTGGTTGCCGCGCCGATGACCGAAACGGCGATCAAAATGGCGGGTATCGAGTTCGACGGCTATCCGTCGTTTGTCGCGCGTTGCACGAATACGCCCGTCGAGGATGCGTTTCTGATGATCTGTTTTGAGCGCGAAGGGCGTGAAATGCGCATCGTGCACACCACGCTGCACGTGAGCCTGCGCCACGCCATTGAACTGGTGACGCGTGAACGTGTGCTGCATTCAATCAAGGCGGCGCACACGGCGCTGAAACGCATCGGCGTTGCGTCGCCGCGTATCGCTGTTTCGGGACTTAACCCGCACGCGAGCGAAGGCGGGCTATTCGGCGACGACGAGCGTCTGATCATCGCACCCGCGATTGCGGATGCGCAGGCGCTAGCAATGGATGCCGATGGCCCATTCGGCGCGGATACGATATTCCATAAGCCAGGTTACGATGCCTGCGTGGTGATGACACACGATCAGGGTCATGTCGCGGCCAAATCGCTGGCGATAGATCGCACGGCGGGGCTGACCATCGGCACGCCGATTTTATTTTCGTCCGTGGCACACGGCAGCGCTTACGACATCGCGGGACAGAACAAGGCCAGTCCGCGTGCGGTGATCGAAGCGATACGAAGGCTGGCCGGGGCGAGTGTGTTGCCTGCGGGCTGAGTGCTCGGGCACCATCCATCAGGGTCGGCGCACCAACCCCAACTGCTGCACCATGCCCATGTCGTCGCGCACTGCCGCGTGTTCGCAGATCAAGCCGTCGCGAATACGAAAGCTGTGAAACTGCAACACCGTCACCACCTTGCCCGTGGGCGCAACACCGTTGAGCATGCCGCTGAACGCTTCGGGCAGCTTGGGCTGGCCGCGATGCGTGCCGGTCATGATCATTTTGCACACCACGCGGTCAGCTTCGGCGACGCACTCCTCGATGGTGTAATGAAAATCCGGGAACACTGCGTAGAGCGTTTCAAACACCGCTTGCATGCCCGCGCGGCCAGCCTTGCGTTGGTGATTCAGCGCGTCTTCGGTGTAACACGCGGCAGCGGCAACGGCGTTTTGCCGGTTGTGGCCCTCGGCAATCAGACGCTGAATCAATTGCTTGTGGGCTACCAGTGACATGGCTAACCGTCCAGTTCGGGATAATGTCGCATCAAGTCGTGCGTGTTAAACGGCAGGCGCGCCGGTGACGCGAGGTATGTCGCGATGCGCGGACGTGCTTCAACCAGATCATGCAAGGCATGCAGACGCGGGATTTTCTCGCGCATGCCCGCCATGGCTTGCGGGAACGCATAGTTTAATGATGCCATCACCTGAAACATCGACAGATCGACATACGACAGCGATTTGCCCAGCAGGTACTTGCCGCCGCCACGCATGATCACGGTCTCGAAATAATTCGTGAATTTCGTCAGGCGTTCGTTTCTGAAATGCCCTGATCGGCGCAACGCCTCGGCTTTCTGATCTTCGTAATACAGGCTGTTGGCGATGGGGTGATGCACGTCGTGCGACTCGCGCACAAAATCAGTCATCGTCAATTGCAGGCCATGCGCGTAAAGCCGCATCGCGTCTGCCTTGGGCACCAGCCCCAGACGCGGGCCGAGATACTGAAGGATATTCGCCGTGTGCGAAATGACGATCTTGCCTGCCTTCAACAGCGGCGGCGCGTAGGGCGGGTGCTTGTTTGCCGCGTCTTGCAACACCCGCGCGACGGCCGGCCTGCCGCCGCCTTCGGCCTCGGGCAGCCGCGCCACATCGATGTAATCCGCTTCGCCTTCTTCCAGCGTCAGGCGCACGTATTCGCCCCGCCCTTGTATGTGCGGCCAGTAATAGAGTTCGTAACGCATCGGGAGTTACTCCGGTTTGACGTTCGCTTCTTTCACCACTTTCACCCAGCGTGGAATTTCAGCATTGATGAACGCGGTAAATGTCTCCACGCCGCTCGCCACCACAAAATAGCCCTGACCCGCGAGACGCTCTTTCACGTCCGGCGGTGTGAGGCCCGCCACCGCATCGGCGTTGAGTTTGTTGACAATATCGCGCGGCAAGGCGGCGGGGCCAAAAAAGCCGAACCAGGTCGCCGCCTCATAACCGGGCAGGCCCGACTCAGCGATGGTCGGTACCTCTGGCAACGTGGCGACGCGCTGGGCGCTGGTCACCGCCAGCACGCGCAAGCGCCCGCTCTTGGCCTGCTGCAACGACACGGGAATGTTGGAGAACATCAGCAGCACTTGCCCGCCCATCACATCGACGATGGCCGGGCCTTCGCCTTTGTAGGGAATCAGCCGCATGTCGATTTTCGCCATGATTTTGAAGAGCTCGGCCGCCATGTGTATGGTGGCGCCGGGTGCTGCGCCAAACGTCAGTTCGCCGGGCTTCGATTTGGCGAGCTTGATGAGGTCAGCCGCCGTTCTCACCGGTAGCGAAGGATGCGTTAGCAGCAGCATCGGCGACTTGGCGATTTCAGTGATCGGTGCGAAATCGCGCGCCGGGTTGTAATTGGTTTTGTAGATGGCCGGCACCACGGCCTGCGTCGTTTGCGAGCCAACCAGCAGCGTATAGCCGTCGGGCGCGGCTTTAGCGACGAACTCCGTGCCGATGATGCCGCTGGCGCCGGAACGGTTTTCCACGATGAACGATTGCCCCACGCGCTCGGTAAGTCGTTGCGCGAGGATGCGCGCGGTGACATCCACGCCGCCGCCGGCGGGGAAGGGCACCACCAGACGCACGGGTTTCACGGGATAGTTCTGCGCCAGCGCTGGCACGGCGGGGAAGGCGCTCGCCGCACCTAACAATGTTATTGTAACTATTTGTTTTAATTGAGTTTTTTTCATTGAAAGGTTTTTCAGTTAGGGCTGCAAACGGTTACGGCTGGCGGCTCATTTCGGCGGAATGATGGGCAACAACAAATACGTCGCCTTATCCCCGCCCGAATGAATCGTGCTGATGCCGCCCTGGTTGTAGTCCGCTGGAAAATGCGTGAAGTGCTGCGTGCCGACGCCGTCGGCCGGGGAAATATCCAGACGCAGTTTGTGGCCCTTTTTGAACACCATGCTGGTGGCGATGATTTCCACCTGGCATTCCACTGGCACGCCGGGCTTGAGGTGCTGCCGCTCGTCGTGCGCGTGATAGGGGCGATACGGCAGCGATTTTTCCGGGTCGAGCTTGCGGTGCGAGGCGCGCAACCAGCCCTTGGTCACGCATTGCAGCGGCTCGCCCATCTGGCCCATTTCCAGCACGTCGTTGCCGTCGGGGCCGATGTTGCGGATGGTGGCGAAGATATCCATGTCTTCATTAGTGCTCGACACCCACGCGTTGAGTACGATGTGCCCGGTGACTTCGGTGTCCTCCGCCATCGGCGGCGTTTCAAACGACGCACCGCGCGGAATCTTGCCGGGGCGGGAAGGCGCTGCGGCGCCGAAACTTACTTTGGATTCCGTGGTCAACGCTTCTTTCACCAATTCGCCTTCCGCGCCCTTGGGGTTGGCATCCGGCTGGCGATCAACGCGCAGATACATTTTGGTCCACTGCGTGCGCGGTATCGGCCAAGCGTCCTCGAAGCGGAACGCAGAACGCTCGGTGCCGCCAGTGCGGATTTCGAGCTTGACCGGTGGCTCATCCATGAAGCCGGTGTCGATGCCTTTTAACCAGTGATCCAGGAAGCGCAATTGATCGATGCGGCCTTCCTCGGCATAAAACGCGTGAAAATGCGTACCGCTGTGGATGCGCAATTTTTTGTGTTTGGATTTCGCGCACAGATAGGCCTCGGTATTGCCGCGCAGATGCATGCCAAAGCCGCTCCAGTTCCCGGCGGAGAACAGCGGCACCTCGATCTTGTCCCAGCGCGCGCTCGCCATGCGCCAGTATTCCGAGTCGAGGTCGTTACGCATGAAGTTCCACAGCAGGTTGTTGTCAAATGCATCCGGGTTGTAGCTGCGCGGCTTGTCGAGCAGGTTCCAGGCGGTATTGCGGTTGGCCCAACTGGTGATAAAGCCAAACGCGAACACACCGCCGTGATACGCCTGATCACGATACTGATCGGCGCGGCCTTCCCACGGAATAATGCATTTGAGCGACGGCGGTTGCAGGCCCGCAACTTTCCACTGAAACGCCGCCAGATACGAAATGCCGCAGGTGCCGACATTGCCCGAGCACCACGGCTGCTTCGCCACCCACTCGATGCAATCGTAGGCGTCAAGCGATTCCTGATACGAACTCGGCTCCGATTTACCCGGCGACTTGCCTGACCCACGCGTATCCACCCGCAGCATGGCGTAACCACGCGGGCACCACCAGTCCGGATTCACCGTCTCCCAATTCATATGGGGATTGGGTTTTTCCTCGAGATCGAGCGGCGGCACCCACAGTTTGTCCTTCATGTAGGGGCCAAGCGACATGATCACCGGGAATTTTTCCGTGCTGCTTTCCGGGCGGAAGATATCCGCGCACACGCGCGTGCCGTCGCGCAGCGGAATCCACACGTCTTTCTCGATGATCATTTT
>CAMBGJ010000222.1 GCA_945865805.1 Bordetella parapertussis | reverse complement strand
ACATGACGCAAGCATCACGAATTTGGCGGCCCTGCTTTTGCAAACCAATTATTAGAGGTCCCCTAAAGTAATCACATTAAATCAAATATTTATAATGATAAAACACCGCTGCCCTCCCATCGCCCTGCTGTGCCACGGCTCCGAATGACACTCAACTCTCATGGCATGGCAAGAAGCAGCGCAATACCCGAAACTTAGACGCAAATAAATCACAACACAAATGACTCACCGGCAAATCGCACATTATTTGTTGTGCGCCTGGCGTACCCCGCGCGCGATGCGGGTTCTGTCACACGTTTATGTCACACGTCACACGTAGTAACATGCGTCGCCCATGAATACCCTACCCCGCTTCATGCGCCGTTACGCTGCGTTTACCGTAAACTGCGTATCACTACTACCGTGCCTGCTGCTCACGGCAGTCGTGTCCCATGCGCAAACCTACCCCACACGCCCCATCCGCTGGATCGTGCCATTCGCGCCCGGCGGCCCCACCGATATCCTGGCGCGCGCCATCGGCGAAAAACTGGTGCAGCGCATGGGTCAACCCATCGTGGTGGATAACCGCGGCGGCGCGGGTGGCGGCATCGGCGCCGAGATCGCGGCACGCGCGCCCGCCGACGGCTATACCATCGTACTCGGCCATGTCGGCACGCATGCGATCAACCCCGCGCTGTATGCCAAAGTACCCTACGACGCGGTGAAGGATTTCACACCGATCACCCTGCTGGCGACGATTCCGCTGGCGCTGATCGTGCATCCGTCGGTGTCCGCCAACAACGTCAAGGAGCTGGTGGCGCTAGCGCAGAAACGCCCCGGCGAACTGAATTTCGCTTCGGCGGGCAACGGCGGCCCCACCCATCTCACCAGCGAGGTCTTGCGCAGCATGACCCGCAGCAACATCGTGCATGTACCGTTCAAGGGCAACGCACAGGCGCTGACGGAGCTGATGAGCGGCCGCGTGCAGATGATGTTCAGCAACCTGCTCACCGCCATGCCGCACGTGCGGGCTGGCAAGCTGCGCGCCATCGCGATATCCAGCGCGACACGTTCGCCGCAAGCGCCGCAACTGCCAACCGTGGCCGAATCAGGCGTGCCGGGTTTTGACGTAACGCCCTGGTATGGCGTGCTCGGCCCCGCCGCACTGCCACCCGCCATCACCGCGAAACTCAATGCTGAAATGAGCGGCATAATCAAGACGCCCGACATGCAGGAGCGCTTCGTCACGCATGGGGTTGATCTGGTGTCCAGCACGCCCGAACAATTCGCCGCGCTGATCAAAACCGAAGCACCCAAGTGGCGCAAAATCGTGCAGGAATCGGGCGCAAAGGTCGATTAAGTGTTGATTAATTTTATTCAATAAAAACAAATACTTACGGGAACACTCCATCATGCTAAACGCCGCCATCGTAGGCCTCGGTCGCTGGGGCCAGAACCTCGTCAATCACATCCAGGGCAAAAGCGACAAAATCCGTGTCGTTATGGGCGTGTTGCGCCACCCTGAAAACGCGCGCGATTACGCCGCCGCGAAGGGCTTTCCGCTGGTGGATAGTCTCGACAAGGCCTTGGCCGATCCCAAGGTTGAGGCCATCATTCTTGCCACGCCGCACACCGCGCACGCCGAGCAGATCATTGCCTGCGCCAAAGCCGGCAAACCCGTGTTCACCGAGAAACCCTTCACATTGACGACCGCCAGCGCGCAAGCCGCGTTACGCGCCTGCGCCGCAGCAAATGTCACGCTGGCGATCGGCTACAACTGGCGCTTTCAACCCGCGCTGCAAGCCATCAAGCAACTGCTCGACGATGGCCGCCTCGGCAAACTATTGCACATGGAAGGCAATTTCAACGGCCCCAGTGTCTATCGCGTGAGCAAAGACCACTGGCGGCAAAACCGCGAAGAAGGCCCCGGCGGTGGCATGACCGGGCGCGGCGTGCATGTGGTTGACGCCATGCTCTACCTCGCCGGCAAGATCGACACCGTGCACGCGCAAAGCCATCGCATTGCGCTCGACTACGGCACCGACGACACCACCTCCATGTTGTTCAAATTTCGCGGCGGCGCCACCGCATATCTCGGCACTGTGATCGCCACCGCCGAAACCTGGCGCCTGCAAGTGTGCGGCTCGCGCGGCTGGGCCGAAGTCGGCGACGTGCAACACCTGACCACCTGGAATCTGCGCACCTGCTTTTTCGACCCAGCGAATCCCTACATGCACCCGCAGCCGCAAACCATCAGCTTCCCCGACACCAGCACCGAGCGCGCCGAACTGGAAAACTTCGCTGACGCCGTGCGTGAAAAACGCCCGTTGGCACTGGCGGGTGGGGATGAGGAACACAACGTCACGGCGCTGGAAGCGATACTGGCGTCGGCAGCCAAAGGCGTTACGGTGAAGGTAGCGTAACGCTGGCACCGGGCTTTCGGCTCAATGCATCATTTATCGAACACCAGCGTGATCTTTTCCGCCGCGCAATCAGCTTCACGATGTCTTTCACACTGGCAGCACTTTGCCGCTCAAGGCAGCTTAGACTCGCCAGCGCCGTGTCTGCCTGCGACAGATGTCAGCGAAACCCCAACACGTCGAACATATCGTACTGCCCGTTCGCCTTGCCCATCACCCATTGAGCGGCACGCACCGCGCCGGTGGCGTAATTCATGCGACTCGACGAGCGATGCGAGATTTCCACCCGCTCGCCCAAGCCGATGAACATGACGGTATGGTCGCCGACCAGATCGCCGCCGCGTATGGTCGAAAATCCGATGGTGTCGTCCTTACGCTCGCCGGTGACGCCTTCACGGCCATAGATGGCGCAGGTTTTCAGATCGCGCCCAGTGGCCTGCGCGACGATCTCGCCCATGCGTAGCGCAGTGCCCGACGGCGCATCGACCTTCAGGCGGTGATGTGCTTCGATGACTTCGATGTCGTAACCCTTGCCGAGTGATTTGGCTGCGGTTTCGAGCAACTTGAAGGTAACATTCACGCCGATGCTGAAGTTCGGCGCGATCACCAGCGCAACTTGTTTTGCCGCGTCCGCCAGCGCCTGTTTGCCCGCATCGTCAAAACCGGTGGTGCCGATGACCGGGCGCACGCCGAGCTTTCGGCACAGCGCAACGTGATGCAGCGTGCCTTCGGGCCGCGTGAAATCGATCAGCACATCGCAGCCCTTGAGGCCACGATCGAGATCGTCAGTGACTTTCACGCCACAGGGCGATCCGGCGAATTCACCCGCGTCTTTGCCCAGATGCGGGCTGCCCGAGATTTCGAGCGCGGCGGCTAATTTAACGTCACTGCCGCGCAGCACGGCTTCAATCAGCGTACGGCCCATGCGCCCGCTGGCGCCCGCAATGGCGATATTCAGTGGCATGCATAACCCCTTGTTTTAATTAACATTTTACTTATACCGCCCGGCGACTTCTGACGATCTGTTTGCCATGCACCGCCACTATTTTGGCGCGGGTACAGGATCAACAAATGGCGGCGGCGGCGAGCCCGGCTCGGCAATGCGCTCGCCTCCTGCAAAGCTACTCGGCGGCACCGGCTTGGCAGCCGCATCCAGCAAGCGTCCGAAAAATCCGCGTTCGGCAGGCTTGGCTTCAGGTTTGACGGTCGGCTTGGCCACCACCGGTGCCACGACAGGTTTCGGCGCGGGTTGCAAGGCCACGGGTTTTTCCGCAGGAATAGGCGCGGTAGCAGCGGGTGCCAGCGTCGGTTGTGTCGGTTCTGTCGGCTGCGTAGGCTGACTGGGCGAACCACCCAACAGCCGCCCAAAGAAGCCCGGCTGCGCGGGCGTTTTTTCCGTTGGCTTAGCTTCAGGCTTTGTAGCAGGCTTGGCCACCACAGCAGGCTTGGTATCCGGCGCGGCCGCCGGTCCAAGTGGGCTGGCGGGATCGGTTTCTTCCGACTTCATGGTCAAGCGCGGCATGGGGGGGGCATCCAGAGGCGGCGCTACCATGCCATCGCTTTCAGTCTTTGCCGCCGTCGCAGGCGCTGGCGGCTCTACGGGTGCGGCGGGCTTGGCCGCAGCGGCAACGGGCTTTGCATCAGGCTTCACGCTCGGCTTGGCGCCTGCGGTAGATGCCGCGCCCGGCCTGGTGTCGCTAACCACATCGCCCTCGTAACGCACCATTTTATCGTCTTTAAAAAACACCTTGAGCTGACGCTGCTCCAGCAGCTCGCCGCGCTTTTTCAGCGAGTACACATAATCCCAGCGGTCGGTACGAAAGGGGTCAATCAGCAACGGCGTGCCCAATACAAACCGCACCTGACTGCGTGTCATGCCGAGCTGTAGTTTATCGATCATGTCCTGCGTGATCACATTGCCCTGCTGGATGTCGATTTTGTGCGGGCCGAGGCCCAGCGTGGGCATCGACATTTCGGGCATTTGTTTGCAGCCCCCGATCAGCAACAGCAAAAAGATTAAGTGATTGTTTTTTTGAGACATATAGGTTTAGGCTGAGCATTGTGGCGGCCTTTTTAGACCGCCCGCTGCGAGCAAGGTTTCCACGCTGGGCAATACCTAATATCATAGCCCAGACCACCCCCCTTCCGATAGAGAAGCCGTTGAATTCCACCACAAATCTGAAAACCAGCGGTTTGAAAGCGACCTTGCCACGCTTGCGTATCCTCGAGCTGTTCGAGAAGAGCGCGGTGCGCCATTTGTCCGCCGAGGAGGTCTACAAGCTGCTGCAAAAGGACGGCACCGACACCGGCCTGGCGACGGTGTATCGCGTGCTGATGCAATTCGAGCAGGCAGGCCTGTTGATACGCCATCACTTTGAATCCGACAAAGCGGTGTTCGAGCTCAATCAAGGCAGTCACCACGATCATCTGGTGTGCATGCAGTGCGGCCACGTCGAAGAGTTCTACGACGCCGAAATCGAAAAGCGCCAAGCGGAAATCGCCGCTGCGCGCGGCTTCAAAATCCACGATCACTCGCTGCATATCTACGTGGATTGCACGCACACGACCTGTCCGCGCCGGTTACCCAAGGCTTAAGCTGGCAACCGACACCCCGTGCACGCGCGCCACCATGCAAATCGGGTAGCCGCAGGTAGATCAAAAGCGTAAAATCGCGGTGTGTACTCCATCTGGCTCAGTGGCACGTTAACCAGACTCAACTCCACCAGATTTCGCATCACATAATCCGACGTCTTGCCCATACACCACGATGGCAGTTTTAGAGACTTAGCGTAAGTATTTGTTTTTATTACATTTTAAAAAAAATGACATTCCCCCTGGATCGTCTCCATCGCGCGCTTTGCAGCGTCATGACAGCCAGCCTGCTCGCGGCGGCACCCGCGTTGGCGCACACACCGTCGACCGCGCCGGCCACGCCGGCCGACCCGCCGCCAGTGGCACGCAATGCCGCGTGGTGGACGGACGCAAGCCGCATTCTCGCGGGCCAGGCTGCCGATAGCGGCAGCCCCCTCGCCAAGCTCGCCAACCTGGCGCCCGTCAAGCAGCATCGAGACGCATTTACACGCTCGTGGTCCTCGTTCGAAAACACGCGGCTCAAGCCGGCGATGAAATTCGCACAAGATGAAGTCGCGCCACAGCCGCAGGCCGCTGGGCTGTTGTTTTATCCGTTCAGCGGCCCAGATGCCCTTTACGCGCTGGGCATGTTCCCCAGCGCGTCCGCGATGGTGCTCGTCGGCCTTGAGCCAGTGGGCGAGCTGCCCGACCTCGCCACGCTGTCCGAGGCAGACTTCAATAACAGCCTCGCTGAATTGCGTGCATCGGTTGGCTCGATCCTGGCCTACAGCTTTTTTCGTACCCTGGACATGAAAGCGCAATTCAGCAGAAACCAGTTCTCGGGTGTCACGCCGATACTGCTGCTGTTTATCGCGCGCCACGGCTTCGCGGTGCATCGGGCCGATCCTGTTCTGCTGGATGCCGAGGGCACCCTGCGCGAGAGTACGACAGCGGAGCTACGCACGCCACCGGCAGGCCGCGTGCCCGGATTGCGTGTCACATTCTCCAAGCCCGGCGAGAAACGGCTGCGCACGCTCCACTACTTCAAAGCCGATTTGAGCGACAACGGCCTGACGGCGGCACCGCAAGCGCTCAAGTGGCTCGAGAACACCGCGCCCAAGGCTACCTATCTGAAATCCGCCTCGTACCTGATGCACGCAGCGCAGTTTTCCAAAATACGCGAATTTATCCTCGAAAAAACGGATCTGATCGTGCAGGACGACTCTGGGATTCCGCTGAGACACTTCTCGCCGGACCACTGGGAGCGCGCGTTTTTCGGCACCTATGATGGGCCGATCCAGTTGTTCGGCAACCGCATGCAGAAAGATTTGCTGGAGGCCTACGGCGCGTCAGCCAAACCGCTGGGCTTCGGCATCGGCTACGATCACCAGGAAAAGGCCAGCAACATCCAGCGGTTTATGCGCAAACGCCGCAGCCCCTGAGCGTTCGCGCAGCGGTTACGCCGCCGGTTGCCACATCGAGGTTGCGTCCAACCCCTCCTGGCACCAGGCGTACAACGCGTCGTACATCACCATGCCCTGCTTCAGCATCGCGTGATCGTCGGTAAAATTGCGCGACAAGCCCTGCGATATTGCCAGCAACCCCGCTGACTGTGGCGCAAGCTGAAGCGCGCCGGTATCCGTACCGCGCACGATGGTCGCCAGCCGGTCGAGCGCAGGCTCCGACAAACGATAAGCTTTGATAAACGCATCAAAGCTGCATTGCTCACCGACGTGACCAAATGCCGCATCAGCCACGTCATACGGCTCTGCGTTGCGTTCCGCGGCAATACGCTTCACGTCCGCCGCCGGCACATATAAAAACTCCGCGTCGGGATCGACAAAGCGCGTCACCAGCCACGGACAGGCAATGCGGTCGATCTTCGGCCGCTCGCGTGTTACCCAGCGCGTGGCGGCATCCTTGGGCTTGTGCGCGACGGTACCGCCATGGCCGATCCAGCCTTCTTCAATGCCACCATCGAGAAAGTGCGCGCTGAACCCCGCCTCGCGCAAGGCTGTGGCGGCGTTCTGGCTGACCTCGTGCCCATGCACGCAATACACCACCACGCTACGTGCGCGCGGCAGCGAGCGCGACCACTCGGCAACCGATGCGGGATCACGCCGCAGCGCGCCCGCAATCAAACTGTTGGCGCCGCGATAGGCCGGCGTGTGGCGCACGTCGATCACCAGCGGCGGTTGCGCACCGTTGAGTTGTGTTTGCAATTCTCTAGGGGAAATAGCGGCATCCATGGCTTCAAAATCCTTTCAGTTCAGGACGGATGCAGAGCTTGGACGCGAGCGTCTTTACCGCGCGGTGCAGCGGGGAGTCTGCGATACCCCCACCGTTTTCAGTGTAGCGGCGCGCGCGCCGACGCGTCAACGCCATTACGGTAACTATTTGTTTTTATTGACTATTTTACGCCCAGCATTTCCGCCGCATGTTTGCGCGTGGTGTCGGTGATTTTCACCCCGCCCAGCATGCGCGCGATTTCTTCGACGCGCTGTGTGTTATCTAGCACCGTAACTTTACTTGCCACCTTGCCGTTGCCCGCAACAAACAGTATCCACGCTATCGGGCATCGGTATTGCGCCGCGCTTGAAACTGGCTGACGATTTCTTTGACCGACATGCCCTCAAATAACTGGTCGCGCTCAGCCGTGTAATTACCGCGTCCAGTCTAGAAGTGACACATAAACCGGATGGCATCCATAATACCGAGTTCCTGAATTGAGGCACGCGCAGCGCCATGATTCAGCCCCGCGATGGGTTGAATATGCATATTGACTTTGCACAACGACGGGCGAGAATGATTGCGCGCACAGCGAACCCAGAAAAAAGAAAAAGTTTCAACGCTGCAGATATTCATGTAAGCTTTTATCCTAAAACTTGGCGCGAGTTTATTTCTTGAGCGATCGGGCTGATGCCCCCAAGTCGGATTGAGTTCCTCGGCAATCGTAGTTTGACTAGGGACGCAATCCATATAGTGATAGCATCCACGACCACAAGCGGGGAAGAAATGTCCGTCACCTATCAGTCAACACGCATTCGCATTGTCGCCTTGTCACTCTGTACGGTGCTATTGAGAGTTACGTAACCGTGTGACATCAAAACAGCTCAGCTTGCTTCCAACAACAGGCAATGATCGAACGTCGGCGTTGACCAGACTTGAGTTTGGCACGTGCTGTATGCGTGAGTTCGTCCAACGTATCGGGGCAGAAGTTCGCCAAAGCGTGGCGCTTGAGCCACGCCCACAGGTATTCGACGGGATTCAGTTCGGGTGCATAGGGCGGCAAGAAGCTAATCTGGATATCCCCGTCGGTGGAATCGACATAATCGCGCACCAGGCGACTGTGGTGAGGTCGGGCGCCGTCCCACAAAATCAGCAACGGTTGCCGGAAGTGCGCTTTGAGCGCCTTGAGAAATTCGACAACCTGCTCCTTCTTGACCGACCCTTCGTACATTCGGAAGCACGCGCCGGCCAAGTGCATTCCTGCGATGACCGAGATGTGATCCCAGTTGAAGTGAAATTGCACCACCGGGCTTTCGCCCTTGACCGCCCAAGTACGCATGCGCGTCGGGCGTTGCGACAGGCCAGATTCGTCGATAAACAGGATCAGTCGCCCCTCTCGCCGGGCTTTTTTTTAAGGCCAGGCCAAGTGCTCTTCTTCCAGTGTTCAACAGCGACATCATCGCGCTCCAGCGCCCGCCGCTCGGGCTTTTGGCTGGAGAAGCCCAATTGCCCCAGCAGCCGCCACACATGAACTTTGCTGTATCTCACCCCAAATTGCCGCTCGATCAGCAGCCGCACTCGCTTGATCGTCCACAAGGGCGTGCCAATGTTAACGGGGTAGTAAACGCGCGTCATTTTGAGGCGCGTAGTTTTGGGGGTGGATGCGCGGTTTAGCGAACGGACAAGGGAGCGGTGCGCGACGTGTTCGTCACGCGGCGGTCAGCACGATGCGTAACTAAAACGGCGGATCGTTGGG
>CAMBGJ010000221.1 GCA_945865805.1 Bordetella parapertussis | reverse complement strand
GTGGTGCCATCACCGGGTAGACCTTGCGCGCGGTGACCTTTTCCACAGCGCCGGGCGGAATATTGTGCGCATCCATATTCTGTTGCTGGTACGTTTGCAGCTTGCCAAAGCGCGCGACACGGGTTGATTCCATTTGTTCGAGGGTGAGGGATTGATAGGCCATGGTATGTCTCCAGTTGAGTTTGCGTAGTATTTACCCAACGACGCTGACAGGCAAGCGTGCCTTTGCATTCGCCTTGGCGGCAATGGGAACTAATCCCCCTCCAATCAGGTCATTGCTTACACAACCCGCGCAAGCTATGATGCCCCACATGTCCCGCACACGCACCCTGATCATTCTGCTACTGGCGTTAATTCTGCCGGTGCAGGGTATTGCCGCTGCGTTTGCGCCGGTGCATCGCGCGATGAATCCGAACACCATGACAGCCATGGCCGCCATGCCTTGCCACACGCAAATGGGCGAGCACGCGACGCAGGGTGGTGATCACGCGCCTGCGTCTACTCACCAGCAGGACAGTGATATTGCCCCGCACGCCTGTTGTCATCAGGTGATGAATGCGGTGTCGGGCGCGCTGGTGCCTGCCGTCGCGCGCAAATTCGGCGATGTGTCGCAATTTGTGTTGCCGCTGGCGACACTTTATATCCCCGATTCTCCCGACGGCCCGCCGCGCGGTTAATCCTCGTTAGCGCCAATCAGTACGGTGGCCCGCTTGAAGGCAGGCCACTGGGTGTACGCACATTCCAACCTGTTATGAGGATTACCATGTTTCGCTATTTGCATTACGCAGTGTGGCTGGCTGCGGTGTGGCCCATGGCGCATGCCGCCGAGCCTGCCAAAGACCTGGCCGTGAAAATGGCCGCGCCGCCCCGGCCTGCAGCAACGGAGGCCAGCGCGCCGGTGCCGGCAACACCCTACAACTCGGCATTCACCGGCTACCAGCCTTATCGCGAGCAGAATCTTGCGCCGTGGCGCGCGTTGAATGACGAGGTGCACAAGGCTGGCGGCCATATCGGCATATTCGGCGGCGCTGCGGGTAACGCACCCGGCACCCGCTCGCCCGCGTCTGCCACCAGTGCCCATCCGGCGGAGCACAAAAAGTGATTAAAAAACAGATACTTACGTTGTGCGTGGTGTTATCGGCCACGGGCTGCGCGTCGTTCTCACCCGACGGCGGCATGGGCGCAGTGAACGAGCTCACCAAAAGCCGCATCCAGCAGGAGGCGACCTGGCTGCGCAGTGATCAAGACAAACAAGTCGCGCGCAACGCCACGCGTGAACTGCTCGCCAAACCGCTCGGCGCCGATGACGCAGTGAAACTCGCGCTGCTGAACAATCGCGGCTTGCAGGCGGCGTATAACGATCTTGGCATCGCCGAAGCCGACGTGGTGCAGGCGGGCCGGTTGCGTAATCCGGGGTTTTCATTCACGCGGTTGCGGCGCGCCGATGAGATCGAAATCGAACGCACGTTTTTGTTCGACGTGCTGGGGCTGATTACCCTGCCGCTGCGTACGGAACTGGAACGGCGCCGTTTCGCCTTGACGCAAGGCCGCGTCGCGGGCGAAGTGTTGCAGATCGCTGCTGATACCCGCCGCGCGTGGTACGCGACGGTGGCGGCGCAAGAATCGGCAACCTATGCGGAGCAGGTCAAACAAGCCGCCGAGGCCAGCGCTGAACTGGCCCGGCGCATGGCGGCCGCCGGCAATTTCAGCAAGCTCGATCACGCGCGTGAGCAGGTTTTCTACGCCGAAGCCACGGCGCAACTCGCGCGCGCCCGGCAAAATGCCGTGTCGCAGCGCGAACAACTGACGCGGCTGATGGGGCTGTGGGGAGACGACACGCAATTTCGCGTCCCCGCCCGGCTGCCCGCCTTGCCCAAAGCCGCGCGAGACATGCGTGATCTGGAAACGCACGCGCTGCAAAACCGGCTGGATGTCAAAGCGGCGATGCAGGAAGCGGAAAATCTCGCCGCCAGCCTAGGCCTTACGCGCGCCACCGGCTTCATCAACGTGTTTGAGGTCGGTTACCAGCGCAACAGCGAGAGCGGGCATCCGCGCCAGGTCGGCTACGAAATTGAATTGCGCCTGCCGATCTTCGATTGGGGCGGCGCCAAGGTGGCGCGCGCGGAACACACCTATATGCAGGCTGTGAACCGCGCCGCAGATACGGCGGTGCGTGCGCGCTCGGAAGTGCGCGAGGCGTATGCGGCGTACCGCACCGCCTACGATCTGGCCAAACACTACCGCGACGAAATCGTGCCGCTGCGTAAACACATCTCTGAAGAAGTGCTGCTGCGTTACAACGGCATGCTGATGAGCGTGTTCGAGCTGCTGGCGGACGCGCGTCAGCAGATCGCCGCCGTCACCAGCGCCATTGATGCACAGCGCGACTTCTGGCTGGCGGAATCCAACCTCAACCTCGCGCTCACCGGTAAATCGCCGGGCGCGATGGGTTTATCGGCTGTGGCCGCGCCCATAGGTGGCGCGGCGGCTGAACATTAACCATTAAATTCCAGGAGATAGTCATGAACTTCCGCATGCTGCTTTTAATCAGCGCCGCCGTGATGCTGGCGTCTACCGCGCAAGCGCAACACGCCAATTATGCCGGGCAGGAAAAGCGCGACATCAAGGCGCTATCCGCCGGCGAAGTGAAACAATATCTCGCCGGGGGCGGCATGGGTTACGCCCGTGCGGCGGAGCTCAACAACTACCCCGGTCCGATGCATGCGCTTGAACTGGCCGACAAGCTCGCGCTCTCGCCGGAACAACGCGTCGCCACCGAAAAGTTGATGGCCGAACACAAGGCCGAAGCGCGCGCGATAGGCGCGAAGCTGATTGATGCCGAACGCGCCCTCGATCAATTGTTCGCCAGCGGCAAGGCAGGCGAAGCGGAACTCGCGCAACAGGTGCGCGCGGTAGCCGCGCTGCAAGGCGAATTTCGCCTTTCGCATCTGGAGACGCACCGCCGCTTGCGCCCGTTGCTCACGCAGGAGCAGGTCACTCGATATGCGCAATTGCGCGGCTATGCTGGCGGCCACTTCGGCAGCGATCAACATACACATTAGACATTAGGCGCCTGACCATGAACTCACGTCGCAATTTCCTCGCATCCGCAGGTGCGCTGCTCACCGCCGCCACCGTCAGCCGTGCCGCGCAAGGCGCGGTACCCGAAGCGCCCACGAGCAACAATGCCGACACGATGCCGCCGCTCATGCCGCCCGATGGCCGCCTCTACAACCCCGTCGTCACGCTCAACAGCTGGACGCTGCCGTGGCGCATGAACAACGGCTGGAAAGAATTTCACCTCGTCGCCGAACCCGTGCGCCGCCAGATCGCGCCCGGCATGACCGCGCAACTGTGGGGCTATAATGGTCAATCCCCCGGCCCCACCATCGAGTGCGTCGAAGGCGACAAGTTACGCATCTTTGTCACCAACAAATTGCCGGAGCACACCACCATCCACTGGCACGGCATTTTGTTGCCCAACGGCATGGATGGCGTCGGCGGCTTGAATCAGCCGCAGATCCCCGTCGGCAAAACCTTCGTCTACGAATTCGAGATGAAGAAATCCGGCACCTTCATGTATCACCCGCACGCCGACGAGATGGTGCAGATGGCGATGGGCATGATGGGGTTCTTCGTCGTACATCCGAAAAACCCCGCGCTGCATCGCGTCGATCGCGACTTCGTGTTTCTCATCAATGCTTTCGATATCGAGCCGGGTGCTGCCGTGCCCAAGGTCAACACTATGCTCGATCAAAACCTGTGGTGCTGGAACTCGCGCGCGTTTCCGGGTATTTCACCGTTTGTGGTGAGAAAGGGGGACCGTGTGAGAATTCGCTTCGGCAATCTGACGATGACCAACCACCCGATCCACATGCACGGCTACGATTTCGCGGTAACCTGCACCGACGGCGGCTGGGTGCCGAAATCAGCGCAGTGGCCCGAAGTCAGTATCGATGTCGCCGTCGGCCAGATGCGCGCGTTTGAGTTCGTCGCCGACGAACCCGGCGACTGGGCGATTCACTGCCACAAATCGCATCACACCATGAACCCGATGGGGCACAGCGTGCCAACCATGATCGGCGTCGATCACCGCGGCGTCGCCGAAAAAATCATCAAGCTGATTCCCGACTACATGGTGATGGGCGAACGCGGCATGGCCGACATGGGCGAGATGGAAATGCAGTTGCCCGACAACACACTGCCGATGATGACCGGCGGGGGGCCCTTCGGCCCGATTGAAATGGGCGGCATGTTCACGGTGGTGAAAGTGCGCGAAGGCCTCGCGCGCAATGACTACAAAGACCCCGGCTGGTTCAAGCATCCGCCCGGTACCGTGTCGTACGAATGGAAGGGTGCTACGCCGGTGGCGCAACGCGCCGCGCCGCCAGCCGCCGCACCCCCCGCATCCACCAAACCTGCGGCAACAGATCTTCGCGCACGTAAACCTGTTAACCATAAACACTAAGGAGTCGAAAATTATGAAAACCGTTTATAAACAAATGCTTACGATACTGGTAGCCAGTGCGTTCACGACGGCGCCCGCGTGGAGCCACGGCGATGCGCAGCAGAAAAAACCAGCGGCGAGAAAAACCACGGTGGAAGAAAAAGACTTCGGCCGCGAAGGCGACGCCAAGCGCGTCACGCGCACCGTCAACATCGACATGACCGATGCGATGCGTTACTCGCCGATGGAAATCACCGTCAATCGCGGCGACACCGTGCGTTTTGTCGTCAAGAACTCCGGCAAGGTAATGCACGAAATGGTGCTCGGCACGATGAAAGAGTTGAAGGAACACATGGAAGTGATGCGCAAGCATCCCAACATGGAGCACGACGAGCCGCATATGGCGCACGTCAAGCCCGGCAAATCGGAACCGATGGTGTGGCAGTTCACCAAGGCGGGCGAGTTCTACTACGGCTGCCTGATGCCGGGGCACTTCGAGGCCGGCATGATCGGCAAGGTGATAGTCAAGTGAAGGAGAAAACCATGAACACACGGCGCAAGGCGTTACAGATCATCGCAGGAAGCATCGCCGCATGCGCAAGCATGCGCGCGCTTGCCAATACCAAGGCCAAGGGCCGCACCGGAAATCACTGTCTATCACAGCCCCGACTGAGGCTGCTGCGGCGCATGGGTGAAACACCTCGCCGCCAACGGCTTCCGTGTGAAGCCTGTCCCGGTCAGCGACTCCGGCGTGCATCGCAATAGGCTCGGCATGCCGGAAGCGCTCGGCTCGTGCCACACCGGGTTGATCGATGGCTATGTGGTCGAAGGCCACGTGCCCGCGCGCGAGGTGAAGCGTCTCATCAGCGAGCGACCGCGCGCACTGGGTTTGGCGGTACCTGCCATGCCGCGCGGCTCGCCCGGCATGGAGGCCGATATAAAAGATACCTACGATGTACTCCTGGTGCGGGGGGATGGACGTTATAGCACCTATGCCCGCTACGCCGGGTCCAACCGTAAATGAAAAGGTAAAACCATGAAAAAAGTCACTCTCGCAGCCACATTCGCAGTTACGCTCTCAGCCGCGTTCACCCTGCCGGTCTACGCACAACAAAAAGGCGCCGATCATTCAGCCCATCACCCGGCGCAGTCAACGAGCGACACCGCGGCCATGGCCGATGGCGAAGTGCGCCGTATCGACAAGGACGCGAAAAAGCTCACCATTCGCCACGGCCCGATCAAGAGTCTCGACATGCCGCCCATGACCATGGTGTTTCAAGTGAAAGACGCCGCGTTGCTCGACAAGGTAAGCCCCGGCGACAAGGTGCGCTTTCACGCCGAGAAAATCAGCGGTGGCTATCAGGTCACTGAAATTGAAACGGTGAAATAACCCGTTCGGGCGTAAACTTTCAGCCACGTATCACGGCGGGATTTGCATGATCAGACTGTTCAAATACCTGATGGTTATCGGCGTGCTGTATTACGGCACGCGCTTTCTGCTCGCGCCCGACACGGCCGAGGCCAACATCGCGGACCAGCTCGCGCCCGGCAATCGGGTGGTGATGTATTCGCTCACCACCTGTGCTTACTGCGTTGAAAAACGTGCGCGGCTTACCGCTGCGGGCATACCGTTCAACGAATATTTTCTCGACACGGACCCGCCGCGCATGGCGGAATTCAACACCCTGCTCAGGGCTCAGGCCATGCCGGGCGTCGCGGTGGGCACCCCCACCTTTAGCGTCAACGGCAAGCTGCTGGCCAACAACCCGGATATGGCCACCATCAAGCAGTATTTGAAGTTCAAGAGTTAGCGCCCGACCACCGCCCGAGCTTAAGACGCCGCGTAGCCTACGCGGCGGTTATTTGCTGAGCCAACGCGCGGTGACGGGGTGGCGGCGTGGTCGGTCGGACGCCGGGTAGTGATGCCGTCCGGCGGCACGCCCGTTTCGACGACACCCCGGTTTGCCGCGTGCTCTTCCAGCACAAAGCGGGTGACCAGATTGGTCAACGCGACAACCTGATCGGACATCTGCGCCGCGGCCGTCGTGGTCTGCTCCACCAGAGCGGCATTTTGCTGCGTGGAGGAATCCAACTGGATAACCGCACTGCCGATTTGCTCCAACCCTATGAGCTGCTCGCGGCTGGCGACAGCGATCGCGGCATTGATTTCGCTCAGATGTTTGACTGATGCGACAATGTCGTCCATGGTTTTGCCCGCGCCGACGGCCTCACGCACGCTGGTGTCCACGCGGGCTTCAGAATCGGCGATCAATGCCTTGATCTCCCCGGCCGCATGGGCGGAACGATGCGCCAGCGCCCGCACCTCGGTGGCCACCACGGCAAAGCCCTTGCCTTGTTCGCCCGCGCGGGCAGCCTCCACGGCCGCGTTCAACGACAGCAGATTGGTTTGAAAGGCGATCTGATCAATCACACCGGAAATGTCGGCGATTTTCGCCGACAACGTCGAGATATCCGCGATGGTGCGTACCACGCCGCGCACGGCCTCGCCGCCACGCTCGGCGACGCCGGTTGCCACGGCGGCAAGCCGGTCGGCCTCGCGGGCGTTATCCGTGTTGTTCTTCACGGCCACCGTCAGTTCGTTGACGCTGGCCGCGGTTTGCTCAAGAGCGGCGGCCTGTATCTCGGTGCGCCGACTCAGATCGAGATTGCCCTGCTCGATTTCTGTCGCGGCAGAGCCAAGACCTGCGGCAGAGCGTTGGATGGCGCGCACCTGATGCGACAGCGTGCTGCGCATGGTTTCCAGTCCAACCATCAGCCGCCGTGCTTCGCCCGTGGCGCTGGGGCGAATCGGGCGCGACAGATCACCGTGGGAAATGGCTTCGACAATTTTCAGTGATTTCAGCAGGGGCCGGGTGATGTTCATCACGATCCAGAACAGAATGATGATGGCAAGACACAAAATGACCGCCGCCGCCATGGCGAATGTCACGCGGCCCGCTTGCGCGCTGGCCATGGCCTGCTGTCCATTGCGATCGACGTATTCCATTTCATAATCGACCAGCGCCTGGATGGCCGCGACATAGGCATCCACCGCTGGCAACATGCGCGCATCGACCAGACGTACAGCTTGCGCGCGGTCACCGGATTTATGTGCATCCATAGCCGCCGCGCGCGCGGCCAGATATTGCTGGCGTCTTTCGCCCACGTCCGCAAACAACGCTCTACCCTCGGGCGAGGACAGCAATGCTTCAACGCTCTTCTGCAGCTTGGAAATTCGCTTCGTCGCAGCGGTCAAGGCTGGCATCAACTGGGTATTGAGTTCCGCGTCATTGGTGCGCGTCAGCACTACGGCCCGCACCGCGTTCGTGCGGGTTTCGCCGAGCCACTCGCGCATCAGGCGCTCCTCTTTGGCGCCGCCATTCACCACGTTGCCGACCAATTTGGAAATATCCGTCAGTGTCCACAGACCCATGCCGGTCATGATCAAAAACAACGTGACCATCAACGCAAAGGCCATCGACAAACGGTTTACGCTCGCGCCGCCTGCGGCAACGGTTGTCGACACATACTCGCGAGCCGTGCCTTGTGCCGCCGGATTCGGAGATGTTTTATTCATGATGAACCGCACTTCCTTGTGTACAAACGCGCGCAATAACAGAGCCGACGAGTCTACGCGCGATGCAGTCTTTGAGTGGCGGCACCATGTGAATTTATTGCAAATTCGGGCGTACGGTGCTGGGCGGATCTACCATGGGGTGGGACTTGCACACGTGTGGTTAGCACAAGGTGTGTCTCACAAGGCCGTGTGCGATTTGGCACTGGGTGCGCGCACGGGCGGCATTGCGGTATAAACTCGTGCTGATACGTACGTATACGTCGCAAATCACGCACATCAATCACGCATAAATTGCACAAAAAAAGGAACCCGCCATGCCTCGCACCAAGCCCATTACCGCCAAGTCCGATCTTGCCCCGGAGCACCACGCCGCCGCTGATGTCGTGCTGAAAATCTTCGGCCACATCCGCGGGCCGTTCAGCGTGCTGCTGCATAGCCCGGCGCTGGCCGAGCGGCTGGCGCCGATGGTGGGTTTTGTGCGCGACGACACCATCGTCGAGCCGAAGCTGCGCTTTGTCGCCATCCTTGCCGCCGCGCGCGAGTGCGACGCGCCTTACGTGTGGGCGGCGCAGGTGGCGCAGGCGCGCAAGCACCACATACGCGAAGACCTCATCGATCACATCCGCGCGCAGGGCGATCCGGCGAAGCTCGCAGACGACGAACGCGACATCATGAATTACGCGTTGCAGTTGACGCGCACGCACCGTGCCGACAAGGCGCTGTTCGATGTGCTGTGCAAGCGCCACGGCGTGCAATGGCTGGTGGAGATCACGGCCACGCTGAATTTCTTTGTGTTTGTCTCCGGCATCGCCAATGCATTCGAGGTAGATGTGCCGGCGGACGGGGACCCGATCCACTGATAATCAGGTAACCGCTCAGAGCAACGATAAGAACCTTATTAACAAGTCAACCAAACATGTCCTAGTACGTTGTTAGGGCATGACGACACAAAGCATGAAGCAC
>CAMBGJ010000220.1 GCA_945865805.1 Bordetella parapertussis | reverse complement strand
TACGCATGACTCGGGGCCAAGGTGATTCGCCATTTCTTCCTCGTATTGGACTTCCACCAACTACTACTTGCCAGTTTGTGCTGGCGCCCTCAAACCCCAAGCTTAATCCGCCTCGCTTGAGGCCTGGCAGGTCAATACATGATGTCTACCAGTTCATTGGGGTTTCAAACCCGCACTGCGCGCAATCACGCCGAAACGCTCGATGTCCTTGCGCAGCAGTTCCCCCAGTTGTTCTGGCGTGCCGTGCCACGGATCAACGCCCTGGTCGGTGAGCCTTGTGCGCACGTCCGGCAGGGCGAGCACGCGTGCCAGCGTCTGGTTTAACCGCTGCACAATATCGCGCGGCGTGGCGGCCGGCGCGAACAGCCCGTACCACACCGGCATGACGAATCCCGGCACGCCCGCCTCTTTGCCGGTGGGCACGTCGGGCAAGGTGGCGATGCGCTGCTCCATCAGCACCGCCAGCGCACGCACTTTGCCCGCGCGTATTTGCGGAATCGCCGTGGTGACGGGCATCACCACTTCATCCACCTCGCCGCCCATCATCGCCGTCATCGCCTGCGTCACGCCTTTGTACGGCACATGCACGATGTTGATTTTTTCGAGGTGCTTCAACAGTTCATTGGCCAGATGGTTGGTGGTGCCCGCGCCGCCCGAACCAAAATTGAGCTTGCCCGGCGCGGCGCGCGCAAGGTTGATGAACTCGCGCAGGGTCTTCGCGGGCACCGACGGATGCACCAGCAAAATGTTCGGTGTCGACGACAAACGCGCCACAGGCGCCAGGTCTTTCGCCGGATCGAAACCCAGATTCGCGTAAATCGCGGGGCTCACCGCGATACTCGCGGTGGCGATCAAAATGGTGTAGCCGTCCGGCGGCGCCTTGGCGGTAAGTCCGATGCCCAGATTGCCGCCCGCGCCAGCGCGATTGTCCGCCACCACCTGCTCGCCCAATATCTCGGACATTTTTTGCCCCAGCATGCGTCCCACCACATCGCTCGCCGCACCGGCGGGGAAGGGGACGATCAGACGAATGGGTTTGGTCGGGTAATTGGTTTGTGCGAAGGCGGTTGGGCAACATTGCAGCAGAACCAAAGGCAGTGCGAAAGCAATTTTACAAAAACTCATACTTACATCTCCATTCGTCAATTCGCTTTGCCGGTATCACATCACCGGCGACTTAAACTCGCCACCAAACTTCACCAGCGCCCACGGCGTCAGTTGCACATCCACGTTGAAGTTGATGTGCGCCGCCGCCGCATGGGCGTCGCGAAACATGCGTTGCAGGGGCTGGCTATCGTAGATGCCATTCGCACCTGCCATTTCCGCCAACGAATCGATCGCCTCGATGCAGAACTTCACCGCCGTGGCGCAGTTGCGTTTGTTGCGCACCTTGGCTTCGAGATCGAGTGTCTTGCCGGCCTTGGCCATCGCATCGGCTTGCAGACAATCGTTGCGCAGAATCAGCCGCGCGGCGTCCACTTTAGCCGCCGCAGTGCCCACGCGAAACTGCACGCTGTGAAAATCGCGCATTGCAGCACCTGTGTAGCTGGTGCTGCGCGACTTCACCATCTCGATCACGGTATCCACCGCCGCCTGCACGTTGCCGGTGATGGCGCCCGCGATGCAGTGCCCGCCCAGCGACGAGGCCGGCACCTTGAACGTTGGATTGGTGTTGATGCGCAGCCCCGGAAACTCATGTCCCGGCTTCGACGCAAACATCGATTGCGTGCGATGCGTGGGCACGAACACGTTGTCGCACTTGACCGAGCGGCTGCCAGTGCCACGCATGCCCAGCGTCTGCCAGTCGTCGATGATTTCGTATTGCGCGCGCGGCACCATGCTGTAAAGGTAATCGACGATTTTGTCGCCCTCGCGCAACTGGCAGCCGAGCATATTCCATTGCGAGATGTCCACGCCGGAGCTGAACGACCAGCGGCCGGTGAGCCGGATGCCGCCCTCTACCGCCTCGCCGCGCCCCTGCGCGAACGCAATGCCAGAGGCAATCAGACAATCGGGATTTTCGCCCCACATTTCCTGCTGTGCCGCTTCACAGAAATGCGCCACGTTGCGGTGATGCGAACTCAGGTTGGCGACGTTCCAGCCCACCGAGCAATCGCCGCGCGCCAGCATTTCGGGGATGTCTACATACGCTACAAAATCCAATTCCATGCCGCCCCATGCCTTCGGCTGGTGATAACGAAACAAGCCCGCCTTGTGTAGCGCCGCTTCCACTTCCGGCACCATGTGCGTGGCGCGGTCGGCGGCGGGCGCGTGCTCGCGCAAGAACGGAATCAAATCTTCCGCGCGCCGCAGCGCCTCGTCGTAACCGACATTGGAAAAGTCATTGAATTTTTGGTTTGCGGTCACTACTACACCCTCTTGTTCGATTTGAGCAGCGAATTAACACTTGCCTGCGTTGCGGCATTCGCCCTACACGGCACAGAATGGAATGGCTTAGATTATAAACATAAGTCATTGATTTATTTGAACTTTTTCTAACGACTTAATTTCATCTCGGGCTTGATGATTTTTTTCCAGCGCGCGACTTCAGCGCGGATGAAATCGTCGCCCTGTGCCGGCGTGCCACTGACGATTTCGTTGCCCGATTGCAGCAGTCGTTCCTTCACGTCGGGCGCGGACAGTGCCTTGTTCAGTTCGGTGTTCAGTTGCGCCACGATCGCGCGCGGTGTTGCGGCCGGCACAGTGATGGATTGCCACAGATAAAACTCAAACCCCGGCACGCCCGATTCGGCTATCGCGGGCAATTCCGGAAACGGCGCAAAACGCGTGAGACTGCTCACGCCCAGCGCCCGCGCGCGGCCCGATTGCACAATGGGCATACCCGCAGCAACGGAAATAAACGCCATCGGCAATTGCCCGCCCTGTAATTCGATCATCGCCGGCCCGCCGCCCTTGTACGCAATTTGCACCAAATCGATGGCCGCCGCTGTCTTGAACAGTTCCGCCACCAGAAACATCGCGCTGCCCACGCCCGCCGCGCCGTAATTCAGTTTGCCGGCATTGGCCTTGGCGTACGCGACCAGTTCCTTGACGGTCTTGTACGGCTGCCCCGGATGCACCAGCAGCACCATCGGCAGGCGCGCCACCATGCCGATGGACGAAAAATCTTTCACCGTGTCGTACGGCAGATTGTCAAAGAGCGCCGGGTTGGCCGCATGCGCCACGTCCACCGCCATCAGCGTGTGGCCGTCAGGCGCGGATTTGGTGATCACCGTGGTGGCGACGATGCCGTTGGCACCGGAACGATTGTCGATGATCACCTGCTGTTTGAGCTGTTCCGTCATCTTCGCGCCCACCACGCGCGCGTTGGTATCGTTGGCGCCACCCGGCGGGTATGGCACCAGCAAACGCAGCGGACGACTGGAAAGGCCGGAAGGCGTTTGCGCGCTGACGCCTCCCGCGATCCACAGTAACGCCGCTGTAACGACAAGCGCACGACCCTGAACGATAGTCATGATTTTCTCCTGCTACTAAAACGTGACATTATGCTCGCGAATGATTTTCGCCCAGCGCTGCACTTCCGCGCGCGTGTAGGCCTCGAACTCGGCGGGCGAGGCGCTCACCGCCATCGGCACCTGCGCCTTCACAAACGCGTCGCGCACGTTTTGCTGCTGCGTCACCCTGGCCACCGCCGCGTGCAGTTTGTCGATAATCGCGCGCGGCGTTTTGGCCGGCACGTACAGGCCCACCCACAAATCGCTGCCGGTATTCGGGAACCCCGCTTCGCTCATGGTCGGCACCTCGGGCAATTCGCCCAGGCGCTTTTGCGCGGTGGCGGCGAACGCCTTCATGCGTCCGCCCTTCACCTGCGGCATCGATGTCGCTGCGTTCATGAAAGACGCGTGGATTTCGCCCGCGATGATCGCGGCAAACGAAGCGCCCGCGCCACGTGACGGAATATTCACCATTTTCAAGCCGGCCTTGACGTTGAAATCGAGCATGTCCATATGCGAATAACCGCCCAGCGGCGAGGAGTAATTCAATTGGCCGGGCCGCGCTTTCGCGTAATCAATGAGTTCCTTCATGGTGTTCGGCGGAAAACCCGCGCCCGACACCAGCAGATTCGGGATACGCGAAATCATCGTCACCGCAGCCAGATCGTTGACCGGATCAAACTTCAGCACCGACTTAAAACCCGTGGGATTGATCGCGTTGGTCGACACATTGCCCACCACGATGTTGTAGCCATCGGGCTGCGAACGCGCAACGATTTCCATGCCGATGTTGCCCGCAGCCCCCGGCCGATTGTCGATGATGAACTGCTGGCCGAATTCCTCGGTGAGCGGCTGCGCGATGATGCGCGCGGAAATGTCATTGCCGCCACCTGCCGCGAACGGCACCACCATGCGCACCGGGCGGCGTGGCCAGTCTTGGGCATGGGCCAAATTTGCGAGGTTTGTGACAATCAATAACAACAAAGCGCGATACATCATAGGTGACACCTCGGCAAGTAACGACGTCTGCTTCATCCGGCCCTCAATGGGTATTGCCCTGAATGCCTCAACGTCAGGCAAAGCAAACAAGACTATCCCTGTCATTCCCGCGACAGCGGGAATGACAGTAGTGGTTTGTGACCCACGCGAATCCCGGATACATCAAAATTCTAAGGCATCGCCACTTCCGGCTTACCCGTAGTAAGGAAATAGTAATAGCTGTTGATAAACAGATTCATCCGATGATAGTTGCGGATATCTTTGTATTTCTCAAACGGCGCACTGTTGAAAATTTCCTCGCGGCTCATGCCTTTTTTTACTGCGGCGCGCATGCCGGCATCGAAATCCGTCAGCATCCGTGCTTCATTCAACACATCCTGTTTCGCCCCGATATCGCCGTGGCCGCCGAGATATTGATCCACGTCCATCGCCGCCATCTTGCGCAAGAGCTCCACCCAGTTCGCTACTGACGGCGTAAACATCGGGTTGGGCCAACTGTTTTTCGAAAACGGTCCGCCAGAGAACAGCACTTTTTCCTTGGGAAAGTACACCAGCGTGTCGCCGGGATTCTGCCCGGCGCCGAGGTACAGCAGCTCAACCACGCGGCCGCCCAGCGTGAGGGTCATTTTCGCATCGAAGGTCACATCGGGCAGCACCAGCCGCACCTCGCCCGGATCAAACTGCGTGTGCTTGAAATATCCGGTGCGACGTTTCATTTCCACGCCGTAGTGCGTTTGCATCATAATTGCGGTATCGCGATGCGCGATGATCGTCGCGCCTTCGCGCTTGAACACCGGGTTGCCGAAGTAATGGTCGCCGTGCGCGTGGGTGTTGACCACATACTTGATCGGCTTGTCAGTGGTTTTGCGGATCGCTGCCAGCAACTTCTCGGCACGCCTCGGGTGTTGGCGTGTATCGACAACCAGCACGCCCTCGTCGGTGACCAGCCAGGCGTTGTTCGATTCCTGATGGTGATACTGAAAAAACAGCCCTGGCGCGACTTCGGTCACCGTGATCGGCACGAATTTTTCGCGCACCTCGCCGCTGGGTGTGGATTGGGCGTGCGCCACGGGCAAACCCGACAGCAACACCAATATTCCCACGAGAAGAAAATTTGCACGCATGGACATCTGCCTTTCAAAAAAATTGTCTGTACTACGCCGCAGGCGCACGCAAAAACCCCGCCACCGCCTCGGCCACACGCAGCTTGGCCACGCTGTTGCTGTCGATGGAATTCAGAAACACACGCGCCTCGTGCACATACTTCGCCAGCGGCATGTCGATCATCACGCCCATGGCACCAAAGCACTCGGCAGCTTCCTCGGTGGCGGTATGCATGGCTTCGGAGGTAAACACTTTGGCGATGGTCTGCAACGGCAAGTCTGACACGCTGCGATCCGCCACCGCTTCAGGGTGATCCGACGCCCACGCGGCATGCCACACCGTGTTGCGCGCGACTTCGATTTTGATCGCGGCATCGGCAAGGATATTGCCGATGGCCTGATGCTGAACAATGTGCCGCGCGCCCTGCACGCGCAGCTTGGCATAGATTACCGCCGCATCAAGCGCCGCACGCGCGATGCCGATATTCATGGCGGACATCACCGGGCTGCCGCGCCCCGCCGCGATCGCCGCTAGCGTTGCAGCACCGCCCTCGCCCAGCACATGGAACGCGGGCACGCGGCAATCCGTGAACGCAAGTTCACCGCCGCTGCCGTGAAACCACTTGACGCCTTCGCCGCCGACAGCCAAATCGCGCACATGCATACCGCGCGTATCAGCCGGGATCAGCAGCGAAACGAGCTGCCCCGCGTCCGTGCCCGCCTGCACCGCGAGCAGCTGGGCCACCGGCGCATTCTGAACAAAACCTGTGGTGCCGTTGATGATCCAGTCGCCATTGCCTTGCCGCGCGCCGCGTAATTTGGGTTGCGGCACTTGGTTAATTTCACGATGGTATTTCCAACCACGCTCAGGGTCGCCCGCCTGTGCGGCAAACGCCAGATGAAAACCATCATCCGCCACAAACGCTGGCAAGAAGCGTTGACGCTGCTCAGCCGTCATCATTTGATCAAACAGCAACTGCGCCAGACGCGAGGTCTCCGCCAGCGTGATGGCGATGCCGATGTCGCCAGCGGCAAGTTCCTCGGCAACGATGCACGAGGTGAGATTGTCTGCGGCAGCCCCCCCATGTGCTTCGGACAACGCCAGGCTACGCAAGCCCATTTGCGCCGCCTGCGTGATCAGCGTCAGCGGCAAGGGCTTGGCAAACTTTTGCAAATGATCGGGATGCAAGATCGCCGGTTTGATTTCGCGCTCGACGAAATCACGCACCGCGTCGCGAAATTCCTGCTGTTCCGGCGTGAGGTGCAGGTTATACATAGCCACTGGCCTTAAGGTTAAAGTACTGGAAATATTCGTTGTAATTTTTGCGCACGATCAGACCGTTACAGCCGATGATATCGGGGCCAGGGCCGACGATGATGCGAACGGGCCTCATCGGGAAAGCCTGTCCTGAGCCTGTCGAAGTATCCTGGGCCAGCACACTGCCGGTGAGCAGCGTGCCAACCCACATCAATGGGTAATGTTTAATGCGCACTCTTACCGCCCGGCGTCCAAGCCGTCGGTGCCAGCGCCGTTTCATCGCTGATCACATCCAGCACCACCGGCCTGTTCATCGCCATCGCCTTGGGCAACAGATCACGCAACTGCGCCGGTGTCTCCACACGGAACGCCGCGCAGCCCATCGCCTCCGCGATGTTGGCGATGTTCGAGGTCTTGGAAAAACGCCACATTTCATCCGGCTTGTATTTGTCGCCGCGCTTGCCGCGGTAGGCGTTGCCCACCAGCGGAATTTCCTGATTCAGCGAGCTGTTGTTGTTGACCACCATCACCAGATTGATGCCATGGCGCGCGGCGGTTTCGAGTTCGCCGATGTGGTAATAAAAACCGCCGTCACCGCTGAACAGAATCACCGGCTGATCCGGCAACGCGCACTTCACGCCCATCGCGCCCGGCAGGCCCCAACCGAGCGATCCGGCGCAGCGTATGTAACGCTGCGTCGTGTGGCGCATCTCGATCAACCGCCCCGTCCACATGCCTGCGTGGCCGGTATCGGACACCACCACGCCGTTGGCGGGCAGCGCTTCGGTGATTTCCTTACAAATACGTTCGGGGCGCAGCGGTGCGGCATCCGAGTTGTAGTGCGCGGCGACACTCACACGCCAATCCGCGACGATCTGCTGCACGCGCGCGCACCAAGCCTTGGCACCCGCCGACGGCGCGTCTGCCAGCGCGATCATGTGTTTCAGCGTGGCTTTGGCATCGCCCAGCACCGACGCCGCATTGGGATAATTGCGGCCGAGTTCCTGCGCGTCGATGTCCACCTGTATCACCGTCACGCCCGGTGCGGGAATTTTCCAATTGGCGGTCACTTGCGCACCGGCGTGGCTGCCGATGAATAGCACCAAATCAGCCGCCGAAATTGCGCGGTTTGCACACTCACGTGAATACACGCCGGGCACGCCCACGGCCAGCGGATTCGTGTCGAGAATCGCGCCCTTGGCATTGAGCGATGTCGCCACGGGGATTTGCAGCTTCTCGGCAAACGCTACCAGTTCGGCTTGCGCACCCGACGCGGTAACACCGCCACCCGCAACAATAATCGGCCGCTGCGCCTTGGCCAGCACCGCCAGTGCGGCCTTGACGCGTTCGATTTCCGGCTCGGGGCGGTAGGCCGGTACCGTCATGTACTCTTTTTCGATAATCGGTACGGGCAGATCGGCCTCGCACTCGATGCCCTGCCCGTGCGAGCCGCGCAGCCGCAGATGTACCGGCTTGGGTGCCCCCGTGGTGGCCGCGCGAAACAGTTGCCGCATCAGATCAGGCAGACGCGAAACATCGTCGAGCTGCAGATTGAGTTTGGTCATCGAATCAAACTGCGAGAAATCCTCCACCTCCTGATAGGCATGGCGATAACGCCCCGGCGTGCCCGGCCCGCCGGTAATCGCGATCACCGGTGCCCCCGCCATATAGGCATCGCGCAGACCCGCCGCGACGTTGGAAGCACCAATCTGCTGCCCCATACACAAACTCGGCCGGTTCGCCGCACGCGCGTAGCCGTCGGCCATGTAGGCCGCAGCCTTTTCACCGTGAGTGAGAATTTACTGGATGCCGAGTTCATCCATCTCGGCCAACGCTTCCATCAAAATCGTCGGCACAAAAAACGCGTGCGTGATGCCGTAACCCTTCATGACTTCGGCGAAGTAGCGTGCTCCGGTGGTTTTGGGCATGGGGGATACTCTCTGGTGTGGGCGGGATGGGATGGGTATTCTATGGCTATGGCTCGGACAAATCACGCGTCCAGCGGTTGCGTCGGGATTCCTTTGTCACCCCAACAAATTACTGCGGGCTACCTGGAACACGATTAACGTCGGCCCGTACCTGGTGGGGCGTCAATAAGCCTGTCCTGAGCCCTTCGATCATGCTCAGGACAGGCTTGCCGAAGGCGAAGCGCATTGCGCCGCATGTCTTGCGTGATGCATCGCATACGGTGCAACAGGATTGCGCCCTACACCACG
>CAMBGJ010000219.1 GCA_945865805.1 Bordetella parapertussis | reverse complement strand
GAAACGCTTCGCAGATACGGAAGATATGGTGACTCATAATGCGGATATGCCGCGGCCGATTGGGAATCACGTCCTGCAGCAGCAACGGATCCGGCAACTGGCGCACATAACGTTGCGAGGCGCGCAACGCGATGAGCCACTTTTTCGTCAATTGCTCTGGTGGCAGCGGCGTGTGGCCGGTGCCTTCAAGGCCGACGAATTCGGCGACGTCTTCGAGCTTTTGGCCGAACACGTAATTTTTGCCCTTGGATACCACGGGCACGTTGCGCAGGCCCAGTGCCAGCAGCCTTTCACGGCCGCCCGGATCGTTCAGGATATCGACTACTTCGTGGTCAATCTTCTTTTTCGAAAGAAACTCTTTCGCTCTGAGGCAGGAACTTCATCCAGGTTGGAGAAAGAGGATGAATTTTTCGACAGGTGCGTTCATGGGAGGACTCCGGTTGGGAAACCCCGTGAGACTACTCCTGCGCGGGAAAACCCGTCAAGTTTGTTTGTGACGGCCAGCTATTCGTGCTTTTAGGCGTGCGTCTGCTGGCGCAGCAGGATCGCTTCGGCAGCGGCGCTGGTGAGCGCGGTGGATTCGATGATGCCGCCGCCCAGGCACACATTGCTCTCGTAGACCACCACGGACTGGCCGGGCGTGACTGACCATTGCGGCTCGGCGAACTCGATGGCGCAACTGAGTTTGGTGGCCGAGGCGACGACGCAGGGGCCGTCCTTCTGGCGGTAGCGCGTCTTGGCACCGTAGACCCAGCCGCAGGGCGGTGTTGCGCCGCTGACCCAACTTAAATTTACCGCCGTGACGCGGTCGGCAAACAGGCGCACATGATCATGGCCCTGCACCACCACCAAGCGGTTGTGCGCCATGTCTTTTTCCGCGACGTACCAGGCATCGCCGTCGCCCAGGCGCGTGCCGCCGATGCCGAGGCCCTGGCGCTGACCCAGGGTGTAAAACATCAACCCGGTGTGACGGCCCACGCACGCGCCGTCGGGGGTGCAGATGTCGCCGGGATTGGCGGGAATGTAGCGATTGAGAAATTCGCGAAACGGCCGTTCGCCGATGAAGCAGATGCCGGTCGAATCTTTTTTGTCGTGCGTGGCGAGCCCGGCCTTGCGCGCGAGCTCGCGCACCTCGGTCTTATTCAGATGGCCGAGCGGAAACAGCGCCTTCGACAGTTGCGCCTGATTCAGGCGATAGAGAAAATAACTTTGATCCTTGGCACCGTCGTCGGCGCGCAGCAGTTGATACAGGCCGTCGCGTTCGCGCACCTGCGCGTAATGGCCGGTGGCGATGTGATCGGCACCCATGGCCACCGCATGATCGAGAAACGCCTTGAATTTGATTTCGGCGTTGCACAGCACGTCGGGGTTGGGCGTGCGGCCCGCCTTGTATTCGGTGAGAAATTCGCTGAACACGCGCTCTTTGTATTCGGCGGAAAAATTTACCTGCTCGATCTCGATGCCGAGTGTGTCGGCCACCGACACCGCATCGACGAGATCTTGCCGCGACGAACAATAATCCTCGGTGTCGTCGTCTTCCCAGTTTTTCATGAAAAGGCCCACCACATCATGGCCTTGCTGCTTTAACAGCAGTGCAGCGACGGAGGAATCCACCCCGCCGGACATGCCCACCACGATGCGTTTTTTGCCGTTCATGTTTTAACCACGGTACTGATATTTTGCAGGGCGGTATTGTAACGCGCCGTTGTTGCGGCAATAAAAAAAGGCAGGGTCAAAAGACCCTGCCTTTCATTTGAAAAACCGCGATTACTTCTTGTCGGTTTTGGGTGCGTCAGCTTTCTTGGCGTCGGCTTTCGGCGCGTCAGCTTTGGGGGCATCCGCTTTCGGTGCGTCAGCTTTCGGTGCGTCGGCTTTCTTTTCCGCAGCTTTGGCTTTGCCGTCGGTTTTCTTCTCGTCGCCTTTGCCTTTACCGTCGGCTTTGGCTTCCATTTTCGGGGCGTCTTTCTTGTCCTGCGCGATTACGGGGGTCACGGTGGCAGCAGCAAAAACGCCAGCCAACAGGGTTGCGAACAGTTTGCTCATTTGGATTCCTCATTTGGTTAGTGAATAAGCCGCTTTCTTTGGGAGTCGGGCGGGCGACCAGATTGCACGGTCAAATCCAATAACGAGCGTCTTGCGGGTTGGTTGACGAATTTGTGATAAACATAAAAAAATCATTTAAAACACATACTTAAAAAAATAACCATGAGATCAAGGCAGGTTTTTCAAGTGTCCCGGCGCTAGCCCATCGATATTCCAGGGGCCTATGGCGTAGCGTATCAGGCGCAGCGTCGGGTAGCCCACCGCTGCCGTCATGCGCCGCACCTGGCGATTTTTGCCCTCGCGTAGCGTCAGTGAAATCCACGATGTCGGGATGTTTTTTCGATAGCGCACCGGCGGCTCGCGTGCCCACAGCCATGCAGGCTCATCGACCGCGCGCGCATCGGCCGGCAGCGTGACGCCATCGTTGAGCGCAATGCCACGGCACAATAATTCGAGCGCTGTGCTGTCCGGTATGCCGTCTACCTGAACATAGTAGGTTTTTGGCATCTTGTGCCCGGGGTCGGTGATGCGATGTTGTACGCGGCCATCGCTGGTGAGCACCAGCAGGCCTTCGCTGTCGGCGTCCAACCGGCCCGCTGCGTGGATATCCGGTTGCGGCAGGTAATCCTTCAATGTCATCCGTCCCGCCACCGCGCGGAACTGGCACAGCACGCCATACGGCTTGTTGAACAGAATGATCATGGATACAAACAATAATGCCCGCACGAAGCGGGCATTATTTGCTCATGCTTGATGCAGAGCGGAGGCGATTATGCCGTGCCCCAAGGCTTGATCGCTGCTTTCAACGCCTTGTAGCCGTCGATGTAACGCGGACGCTTGCCCGACGAATAAATCTTGTCAAACGTGGCGAGCTGCGCGTCGAGCCAATCGGCGAGTTGCTTGTTGCCGGGATTGGCGGCCTTGTAGGCCTCGTTGATTAGCACGAAGTGGATGCGCGGATCATACGGGTCTTTCGTTCCACCAACCGTCTCGTCGCCCGCCAGCAAACGCAGCAACATGGCGTCGGCCGAGCCGAGTGTTTGCTCGTATATCGGCGCGCCTTCCATGCGATACATCACGCTGGTCATGTCCTTGCCGTTGGTCATGGTGAAGCCCATGTCTTTCCACACCTGCTTCATGTCCTTGCCGGTTTTGGCGTGATCCAGCACGATCTGGCCCCAGGCGCGCAGCACATCGGGTGCGTCGGCCATCAGGTCGGTCAAACGGTCGCCATCCAGATCGGTTGCGTAGATGATGCATTCGCGGTGGTTGATCATGTCGTGCAGCAGCAGGCCAAAGTTGGTGTCGGAGATGTGCTCGTAGACATCGCCGCTCCAGTTTTCCATGCCTTTTTTGAAATCTTTGGGCAGCAGGGCCACGATGGCATCAACGTTTTCCTTGTGCTCTTCGTAGGCATCCACCGCGTATTGGCGCTTCAGTTGGAACTTCGTGCCTTGCAGCAGCCAGCGCATGATGCCGGCGTTGACGGCGTCCTCTTTCGCCTGCGTCGGCTTGGTGGCGACACGGCCGATGCACTTGCGGTCGTTCACGAGTTGCAGGAACAGGCGCGCAGCGTAGGCCATGCGGATACCCGGCGTGTTCATTTGCGAGTGAATATTGCCGGTGGCTTTATCGACTGCGAACTTTTTGTTGTCTTGCGAATACGGCAGGCCGGGCATGAAGCGCACGTTGGTGATCGAGCCGTAGGGGCGGACATTGCAATACACGCCGGCGGCGGTGCGCAGCGGCGCGTTGGCGGATTTACCCGCCACCACCACTTTTTTGCCGCCGTCGTTCACCATGAAGTCGCCTGCCGTGGACCACTTCAGACAGGTGTAATCCATCTTGCCGAACCACTCCAGCGGCTTTAATTTCGTGTCGTGACGGTACTGCGCCATCATCGGGATGCCGAGGAACGGCAGGCCCAGCACATCCAGCGCCATGATCGTGCCGTTCAGTGCGAAGGTGTCGGTGAACGCATGCGCTACCGGCTTTACGCCGCCCGCGTCGCTGCCGCCTTCCCAGATCACCGCGTCGCTGATGCCGCGCGGCATGGTTTTGGAGCGCTTGAAAACGCTGTCCAGATGTTTAAACAGATCGCCGTCTTGTTCTTCTTTGGCGATTTTGAAAAGATCGAGTGTGCCAGTCATGGTTCTAAGTCTCCGTGGGGGTTATTGCACCGCGCAATTATCGCATTCTTTGGGCGAGCTATAAAAGAGCGCAAAAATCGTGCGGCAATTCGTATTGTTCGTATCGTGGGCGAAAGGTTGGCGTGTCGCGGCTGCGGGGTGGGCGGAATTGCGCTACGGCGCGTACTAACATACGCCTGCCCGCTACGTGTAAAGCAGCGGGTGCAAATCAAATCATCATTAGCGAGCGCAACCCCTACACCCCAATGGCTTGCAACCATCAGTTTCTATGACCCGGCGCAGGTGTATCGCGCGGCAGGTGCGGTGCTACACCCCTTGTATATTCGACGCCTGCTTGCCCTTGGGGCCTTGCGTTACTTCGAACGAAACTTTCTGGCCTTCCTTGAGCGTTTTGAATCCGCCCATTTGGATGGCTGAAAAGTGGGCAAACAGGTCTTCACTTTTGTCGTCCGGCGTGATGAACCCGTAGCCCTTGGTGTCGTTAAACCACTTCACGGTACCTGTTGGCATACTTCGTCCTTCCTGAAACACGGAAACACAAGGCAATTACGGCAAGCCGCAGCCCGCCTGCTGTTTTCTGCCCTTGTTACCACGCGAACTGCCATCCGATTTCGGGCAGAATTAAAGCATACACCAAAACCGGCAGAAGCAAGAAATCGCTGGTTTCGGACTTTTGTCACGTTAGGCACTTGAATTTTCCGCGATTACGTCCAAAATAGAACCCAGTGTGCGGAATGCGCGGAATAACCCTTCCGTGCATGATGATTATGTTGAGTAATGTAGAACCATGGTAGGAAAACGCGAAGACACAGTGCTGGAGGCGAAACCGGTTAAAACCAAACCGCCGCCTATGTACAAGGTGATGATTTTGAACGATGATTACACGCCGATGGAGTTTGTGGTGATCGTGCTGCAGAAGTTTTTTTCGCTCAATCGCGAAAAGGCGACCGCGGTGATGCTGAAAGTGCATCGCGAAGGCATGGGGGTGTGTGGCGTGTATTCCAAGGATGTGGCGGCAACCAAGGTCGATCAGGTGCGATCGTACGCCAAACAGCACCAACATCCGTTACAGTGCATGATGGAAGAGAATTAAACCGCTGTCGAACTATTTGAACGACTTGAACCACTTGAATTATTACCAGCCGCCAAATAAGGATTTCAATGATCGCTCAGGAACTGGAAGTCAGCTTGCACATGGCCTTCATGGAGGCCCGTCAAAAGCGCCACGAATTCATTACCGTGGAGCATTTGCTGCTGACGCTGGTGGACAACCCGTCGGCTTCGGAGGTGCTCAAGGCTTGTGCCACCGAGGTGGATGATCTGCGCAAGTTGCTGGCGGATTTTGTCACCGAACACACGCCGATACTGGCTGGTGAAGAGGTCGACACGCAGCCCACGCTGGGTTTTCAGCGCGTGATTCAGCGTGCGATTCTGCATGTGCAATCGTCGGGTAAAAAAGAAGTCACCGGCGCCAACGTGCTGGTGGCGATATTCGGCGAAAAAGATTCCCACGCGGTTTTCTTTTTGAATCAAAAGGGCATCACCCGCTTGGACGTGGTGAATTTTATTTCGCACGGCATCAGCAAGACGCCGCAAGCCGCGCCCGCCAAATCCGAAAATGAATCCGAGGCCGAACAGGAAGCGCCGAGCGCGGGCGGCGCGCTGGAAACCTACACGCAGAATCTCAATGTGCTGGCGCAGCAGGGCAAGATCGATCCGTTGATCGGCCGCGACAAAGAGTTGGAGCGCGCGATACAAATCCTCTGCCGTCGGCGCAAGAACAATCCGTTGCTGGTGGGCGAGGCAGGCGTGGGTAAAACCGCGATTGCCGAGGGCCTGGCGCGGCGCATCGTCGAAGAATCGGTGCCTGATATCCTGCAAAAAAGCACCGTCTACGCGCTAGACATGGGGTCGCTGCTCGCCGGCACCAAGTACCGCGGCGATTTCGAGCAGCGGCTGAAAGCGGTGCTCAAACAGTTGCAGGAGAATCCGAACGCGATCCTGTTCATCGACGAAATTCACACGCTGATTGGCGCAGGCGCGGCATCGGGCGGCACACTCGATGCCTCCAATTTGTTGAAGCCGGCGCTGTCGAACGGCTCGTTGAAATGCATCGGCGCGACCACCTACACCGAGTTTCGCGGCGTGTTCGAAAAAGATCACGCGCTGTCGCGGCGCTTTCAGAAAATCGACGTGCTGGAGCCGTCGGTTGAAGAAACCATCCAAATCCTCAAGGGCTTGAAGTCGCGCTTTGAGGAACACCACGGCGTCACCTACAAGGCGGGTGCGCTGACGGCCGCAGCGGAATTAGCCGCACGCTACATCAACGACCGGCACCTGCCCGACAAGGCCATCGACGTGATCGACGAAGCGGGTGCTGCGCAACGCATCTTGCCAAAATCGAAGCAGAAAAAAGTCATCACCAAGCACGAAATCGAGGAAGTGGTGGCGAAGATCACGCGCATACCGCCGCAAACGGTGTCGAACGATGACCGCAATTCGCTGAAAACGCTGGGCCGTGATTTGAAGGCGACGGTCTTCGGCCAGGACAAAGCCATCGACGCGCTGACCACCGCGATCAAAATGGCGCGCAGCGGTTTGGGTAATCCGTTGAAGCCCATCGGCAGCTTCCTTTTCTCCGGCCCCACCGGCGTGGGCAAAACCGAAGTCGCACGCCAGTTGGCGTACGTGATGGGCGTGGAGCTGATCCGGTTTGATATGTCGGAATACATGGAGCGCCACGCGGTGTCGCGGCTTATCGGCGCGCCGCCGGGCTACGTGGGCTTTGATCAGGGCGGCTTGCTCACCGAGCAAATCACCAAGCAACCCTATTCGGTGCTGCTGCTCGACGAAATCGAAAAAGCGCACCCGGACATATTCAATATCCTGCTGCAAGTGATGGATCACGGCACGCTCACCGACAACAACGGGCGCAAAGCGGATTTTCGCAACGTGGTGATCATCATGACCACCAACGCGGGTGCGGCCGAATTGTCGAAAACCAGCATGGGATTCGCGCCCAACAAGCACGTGGGCGACGAAATGGGCGAGATCAAACGCCTCTTCACGCCGGAATTCCGCAACCGGCTGGATGCGACGATATCGTTTGCCGCGCTCGACCGCGAGATCATCCTGCGTGTGGTGGACAAATTCCTCATGCAGCTCGAAGACCAGTTGCACGAGAAGAAAGTGGAAATTACCTTCACGCAGGCGCTGAAGGATCACCTCGCCAAAAAAGGCTTCGATCCGGCGATGGGCGCGCGGCCTATGGCGCGCTTGATACAAGACACCATCCGCAGCGCGCTCGCCGACGAACTGCTGTTCGGCAAACTCGCCAGTGGTGGCAAAGTGACCGTTGATCTTGATGCTGACGACAAGGTCAAGCTGATCTTCGCCGAGGAGAAAAAGCCGGAAGCCAGTGTGGTGTAACGACTGGATTGTTTTTGTCCGGGGTTTTTACTTGCACTGTGTTGCAAAGAAAATTCCCTTCCCTTTAAGGGGAGGGCTAGGGTGGGGATGGGGGCGGCTGCGTCCACCCCACCCCCATCCCCGCCTTCCCCCTGAAGGGGAAGGAGTTTCTTGGGAAATTTCGTAACACAGTGCAATTACCCGGACAATCGATTACAAGGGCAATGCTAATCGGGTGGTGTCGCCTTACCCTTGAATAGTCCAATCCGCCGGCACAGGCACCGATACCAGGCTGCCATCCACCAAAGTGGCGCCGTTCATCTGCCAGATCGCTACCTGACCGTTGTCGTTGCGCCACAGGAAGTCGCTCTTGCCATCGGCGTTGTAGTCGCCCGCGCCATCCTGAATCTTCCAGTCGGTCGGTATGGTGCCTACTACCGCCCCATCCACCAGAGTAGCGCCGTTCATTTGCCAGATGGCCACCAAGCCCGCGTCGTTGCGCCACAGGATGTCGCTTTTGCCGTCGCCGTTGTAGTCGCCTGCACCATCTTGAATCTTCCAATCGGCCGGTATGGGCACTGATACCAGGCTGCCGTCCACCAGATTGGCGCCGTTCATCTGCCAGATCGCTACCTGGCCGTTGTCGTTGCGCCACAAGAGATCACTCTAGCCATCGCCGTTGTAGTCGCCCGAGCCTTCCTGGATTTTCCAGTCGGTGGGAACGGTGGCTACTACCTCGCCACTCACCAGGGTGGCACCATTCATTTGCCAGATGGCTACCAAGCCTGCGTCGTTGCGCCACAGGATGTCACTCTTGCCGTCGCCGTTGTAATCGCCTGCGCCATCTTGAATTTTCCAGTCAGCCGGTATCGGCACTGATACCAGGCTGCCGTCCACCAGCGTGCTGCCATTCATTTGCCAGATCGCCACCTGACCGTTGTCGTTACGCCACAGGAAGTCGCTCTTGCCGTCGCCGTTGTAGTCGCCTGCGCCGTCTTGAATTTTCCAGTCGGTGGGGATGGTGGCGACTACCTCGCCATTGACCAGGGTGGCGCCGTTCATTTGCCAGATGGCTACCAAACCACCATCGTTGCTCCAGAGGATGTCGCTTTTGCCGTCGCCCTGGTAGTCAAGACCTAATTGTTGGCCGCGAACTGCCCCCGTCAGACTCGATGCGACGCTCTCAGCCGTACCGCCTAAATCGGTATAGCTGGCAAGCACGTTGACGGTTTTGCCCACTTCGCCAGCGGTCAGGGTATAGCTGCTGGCGGTGGCGCCAGTAATGGCAACACCGGCGGCGCTCCACTGGTAGCTGATCGTGGCCAAGCCATCCAGATCGGCCAAGGTGTTGGTTGCGGTGAGGGTTTGGCCTCGGGCGGCGGTGCCGGTGATGGCAACGGTGCCGGTGGGCGGGCTGTTTACCGCGGTGACC
>CAMBGJ010000218.1 GCA_945865805.1 Bordetella parapertussis | reverse complement strand
CTATGGGCGTGATCGAAGCCAAAGTGTGGGGCGTGGTGCTGATGGGCGTGGCGTCGATGATTTTCTTCCTGCTTCCGTGGCTGGATAAAAGTCCCGTTAAATCAATACGTTACAAAGGCAAGTATTCACGCTGGGCGCTCACTACTTTTGTCGTGGTGTTCCTCGTCCTGGGTTACTACGGCACACAGTCGGTGACGGATATGGGCACGCTGATTTCGCAAGCCGGCACGCTGATTTATTTCGCGTTTTTCCTGCTGATGCCGTGGTACACGCAGATGGAAGAAACGCTGCCGGTCCCCGACCGGGTTACGGGCTAAGGAGAGCGACCATGATCAAGACCTATTTTCGTCAACTGTTGGCCGCTCTCTTGTTCGCGCCCGCGCTCGGTTTTGCCGCTGGCGATCACGTCAAGCTCGACCGCGCGCCGATCAACGTCAACGATAACGCCTCGTTGCAACGCGGTGCGGCGTTGTTCGTGAACTACTGCTTGAACTGCCACAGCGCGAATTACATGCGCTACAACCGCTTGAAAGACCTGGGGCTAAACGACAAGGAAATCCTCGACAACTTCGTGCAGCCGTTTACCGGTGGCAAGGTTGGCGACCTGATGAAAACCAGCATGGACGCCGCCGAATCCAAGATCTGGTTCGGCGCGCAACCGCCCGATCTGACGGTGATTGCACGCTCGCGCGCCTCTGGCGATGGTTCGGGCGCGGACTGGCTCTATACCTATTTGCGCACGTTCTACCGCGACGCCTCGCGCCCGACCGGCTGGAACAACACCACCTTCCCCAACGTCGGCATGCCGCACGTGCTATGGGAGCTGCAAGGCGAGCAGGAAATGAAGTCCATGCAGGTGCAGGCCGATGGCCACAAGAAATCCGTGGAAGTGCCCACGCTGGTCAAGCCCGGCAAGCTCTCCGCGCTGGAATACGACCGTGCCGTGACTGATCTGGTGAATTACCTGGTCTACATGGGCGAGCCGGGCGCACGCGGTCGCAAAACCCTTGGCTTGCTGGTGCTGGGATTTCTGTTTCTGCTGATCCCGCTGGTCTATGCATTGAAGAAAAATTACTGGAAAGACGTCCATTAAAAGGCCGTAAACGGTGAACGGCAAATAATGAACCGTGAACCGTGAAACGTGAACTGTAAATAGTGAATCGTGAACAGCGCCGCGCTTGCTGTTCACTAATCACAGTTCACAGTTCACTCATTTTAGCAAGTCAGGTAACTCCTTATGATGACCCTCTACTCGGGCACTACGTGCCCCTTCAGCCAACGTTGCCGCATCGTGCTCTACGAAAAGGGCATGGATTTTCAGATCGTTGACGTTGATCTGTTCAATAAGCCCGAAGACCTGGCAGTGATGAACCCGTACAACCAGGTGCCGGTGCTGGTGGAGCGCGATCTGATTCTGTATGAATCGAACATCATCAACGAATACATCGACGACCGCTTTCCGCATCCGCAATTGATGCCGGCTGATCCGGTGATGCGTGCGCGGGCGCGGCTGTTTTTGTATCGCTTTGAAAACGAAATGTTTGGCCACGTGCATGCCATCGAAAAGAGCACGCAAAAGCAGGCCGAAAAAGGCCGTCAGGTGATCCGCGACGCGCTGACCCAGATCGCGCCAGTGTTCGCCAAGCAAAAATTCATGCTGGGCGACGAATTCACCATGCTCGACGTGGCCATCGCACCGCTGCTGTGGCGCCTGGATCACTTCGATATCCAGTTGCCCAAACAGGCGGCGCCGTTGATGAAATACGCCGAACGGTTGTTCAGCCGCCCAGCCTATATCGACGCGCTCACCGCGTCGGAAAAAGTCATGCGCAAATAGTTTTCAGGATTCAGTATCTAGGATTAGGCGGGTAAGGTGGCATGCCACGATCCTCTTAATCCTTAATCCTTGATTCTCGTCCGCAATCCTAAAAAAATGCCTGAACGTTCCACCAAACCCTACCTCGTCCGCGCGATCCACGAGTGGTGCGCGGATAGCGGTTACACGCCGTACTTGTCGGTGAAGGTGGACCAGAACACGCGCGTGCCGATGGAGTTTGTCAAAAACGGCGAGATCGTGTTGAACTTGAGTTACGACGCTACGCATAAACTCACCATCGACCACGACGGCGTGCGCTTTGCCGCGCGGTTTGGCGGCGTATCGCGTGAGTGTTCGGTGCCGGTCAGCGCGATCATCGGCATCTTCGCACGTGAAAACGGGCAGGGGTTGTTTTTCGCGCCGGAAAACGACAGCGAAAATGGCGTGGCGGCGCAGGCCCCACAGGCGATGCCGTCGGCGCAATCCGCTCTAGTCACCACCGCTACCAATAGCACCAATGGCACCAAGATCGCCAATGTCACCAAGGTCGGTGAACCGGAATCGCCCACGCCGCCGCCCACACGGCCCAAGCTGCAGATCGTCAAATAGGGGTGGTCTGATGCGTGCTCTTGCCTTCGTTGTGCTGTTTTTATCAGGCGCCGCGGGGCATGCCGCCGATGCGCCCAGTCCTAACTTTCCGGTGAAGCCCATACGCTTCATTCTTGGTTACCCGCCAGGCGGCGCCAGCGACGCGGTAGCGCGGCTGATGGCGGGCCCACTGACGACGCGACTGGGCCAGCACATTGTTATTGATAACCGGCCCGGCGCGGGCGGCAACATCGCTGGTGAAATCACAGCACGCAGCGCGCCCGACGGCCACACCTGGTTTCTCGGCAACAACGGCATCCTCGCCACCAATCAGGCGCTGTACGCGAAAATGCCTTTCGATTCGCTGCGCGACTTTGCCATGGTGGTGCTGATCGCGACACAACCCAGCGTGCTGGCCACACACCCGTCGCTGCCGGTAAAAAACGTCAAGGACCTGGTGGCGCTGGCAAAGGCGCGTCTAGGGCAATTGAACTACGCTTCGTCGGGCACTGGCACGGCGGGCCATCTCGCGGGCGAGCTGTTCAAGAACATGGCGCAGGTGAGCTTTTTGCATATTCCGTACAAAGGCGGCGGCCCGGCGGTGATCGATCTGATGAGCGGTCAGGTGCACTTCATGTTCGCCACGGCCTCGTCGGTGATTCCGCACACACGCTCGGGTCGGCTGCGGGCGATCGCGGTGACTTCGGCGCAGCGCTCGCCATCGGTGGCAGAGTTGCCAACTGTGGCCGAATCGGGTCTTGTCGGCTTTGAAGCGCTGACCTGGCACGGCATCGTGGTGCCGGCTGCCACGCCGCAGCCCGTGATTGCGCGTATCAACAGTGAATTCAACGGAGCGCTGACGACGGCAGAGTTAAAAGAGCGCCTCGCCAACCAGGGCCTGGAGGCGCGCGGCGGCAAGCCCGAAGAATTTGCCGCCTTCCTGCGCACGGAAATTCCCAAGTGGAGCAAGGTCGTGCGGGATTCCGGTGCCAAAGCAGAATAATTAAAATATCAATAAAAACAAATAGTTACATTCTGTCTGTGCAGTGCGGTTTACTTGCCCTAAAATAGCGGTGGATTATCGTTTCGGCATGTGAGCGTTCACATGAATCGCCGCCGAAACCCATGCTGAACATCATCTGAAAAGGAGAATCACCATGATGTCACCCGATGAAATAGCAAGACTGGTGCCGGCGGAAACCGCCAGATTCCGCTCACCCATACCGACACAGGCGGTATCCAGCGACGAATTCGTGCCGGGGCCGCAAACTGAAAAACAACGCGAGTTCGAAGCGCGCGTGAAGCAGCTCGGCAGCGAGCTGGCGAAAAAGCAGGGCATCTCACGCCGCGCGTTCTTTCAAGGCGCGGCCGGCATGGCTGCCGCGTTCGTGGCGATGAACGAAACTTATGGCCCGATGTATGCGGTCAGCAAAGCCGAAGCTGCCACGCCCGAAATGGCGAAAGAACGCGCCGACGGCTTGAAGGGCCAGTTCATCATGGACATGCACACGCACTTTTTGCGCGACGATACGCGACTCGAAGGCTTTGTGCGTTCGCGCGAGGCGGTGGGCAAGGCCTCGTGGAACCCGACGCTGGTGGGCAAGCCGCAGACCATCGACGACCTGAAGTTCGCCAACTACTTCAAAGAGATTTACATGGACAGCGACACCAAGGTGGCGCTGATTTCCGGTTCCGGTTCCGAAGAGCCGCGCGACTGGTTCCTCACCAACGAAATGAAAGCGCAATCGCGCGCCGAAGTGAACAAAAAAGCTGGTAGCAAGCGCATGTTCTCGCACGCCATTTTCATGCCGGGCACGCCGGGCTGGCTGGAAAAAGTGGATCGCGATTACGAAGTCAACAAACCCGATTCGTTCAAGGGCTACACCGTCGGCGACAACACCAACAAGCACCTCGCCAAGCACCCGTGGCATCTGGACGACGAGAAGCTGCTGTACCCGTTCTACGAACGGCTGGTGAAGTGGAGCAAAACCACGCCGAGCCTCGCCAACGTATGCGTGCATAAGGGCCTGTATCCTCCCGCGACCGCCAAGCAGTTCCCCGATCTGTTGAAGTACGCCAACGTCAATGACGTGGCCAAGGCGGCGAAGGATTTCCCGCAACTGAATTTCGTCATCTATCACTCGGGTTTCCGCTACACCGGCGGCGCTTGGCCAGTGGGTTGGGAGCAATTCGAGAAAACCGGACGTGTCGATTGGGTGAGCGATCTCGCGGAAATCCCCGCCAAGCACGGCGTGAAAAACGTCTACGGCGACTTGGGGCAAATTTTCGCCCAAAGCACCATCGCGGAGCCGCGCCTGTGTGCCGCGATGATGGGCCAGCTAATCAAGGGCCTGGGCGCCGACCATGTGGTGTGGGGTAGTGATGCGATCTGGACCGGTGCGCCGCAATGGCAACTCGAAGCGCTGCGCCGCCTGGAAATCCCCGAAGACATGCAAAAGAAACACGGCTTCGCGCCGATGGGGGCTGCCGACGGCCCGGTCAAAAAAGCCATCTTCGGCGAGAACTCGGCACGCTTGTATAACTTCACCGCAGCCCAACGTGCCGCGCTCGAAGGCGACGTGGTGGCGGTAGCCAAAGCCAACTACGACCAGTTCGGCGAAGGCCGCACCAATCTGCGTTATGGTTATATGCAGAAGCCGCGCGCGTAAATTTTTCCGTTACAGGTAAAATGGCGTCACGACTTGTGACGCCATTTTTTTGTCCAGGAACAACACTTTAGCCACAGAGGTCACAGAGGTCACAGAGAGAAGTCAGGGATCGAGTCTGCGCTTTGAACGCGACGACGTTTGAGACGGCATTGCAAAAACAAGGCAGCAGTCCCGGGTATTTCTCTGTGAACTCTGTGTCCTCTGTGGCAAAAAAGCCTTTTAACCACGTTTAGTATCTGCCAGGAGCCCCTCATGACCCGCCGCTACGACGCCAAAAAATTCACCATCGCGCACCTGCGCGCCACCGCCGAGAAATGCAAAAACTGGGGCAAGTGGGGCCCGGACGATCAAGTCGGTACGTTGAACTACATCACCCCGCAAAACATCATCGACGCTTCGCGCCTGGTAAAAAAAGGCAAAGTGTTTTCGCTGGGGCTTAACTTCGACCGCACCGGTCCGCAAAAAGGCCTGTGGGGCAACCGCTTCAATCCGATCCACACCATGCTTGCCACCGGCACCGATGCGGTCGCTGGCAATCAGGACAAAGGCGGCTTGCGTTACGCCGACGACATGGTGTCGCTGCCGCTGCAATGCGGCACGCAGTGGGACGCGCTGGGCCATATTTTTTACGACGATAAAATGTGGAACGGTTACGACGCCAAGCTGGTGGATACCAACGGCGCACAAAAAAACGGCATCCACAAAACCCGCGACAAAATGGCCGGGCGCGGCGTGCTACTCGATGTTGCGCGTCATCTTGGTAAAGAATTTTTGGCCGATGGCGAAGCCATCACCAACGATGATCTGGATGCCTGCGCCAAGGCGCAAGGTGTCACCATCAAACGCGGCGATTTTGTGATTGTGCGCACCGGCCAAATGGAACAGCGCCTGAAAGCCGAAGAGTGGGGCGGCTATGCCGGCGGTGAAGCACCCGGACTCGCCTTTGAAACGGCGGAGTGGATACACCAAAAAGAGATCGCCGCCATATGCACCGACACCTGGGGCTGCGAAGTGCGACCCAATGAGACCGATGAAGCGTCGCAGCCGTGGCACTGGGTGGTGATCCCGATGATCGGCATCACCATGGGCGAGATTTTTTATCTCAAGGATTTGGCCGACGATTGCGCGCAGGACAAGGTCTACGAATTCTTTTTCTGCGGGCCGCCGTTGCCGATTACACGGGCGGTGGGATCGCCTATTAATCCGCAGGCGATTAAGTAGCTCGGGTTAGAAATCGTAGGGCGCAATCCTATTGCGCCGCAGGGGCATTCTTACCCACGCGTAACGCGTTCGGCGCAATAGGATTGCGCCATACAACTGCGTGATGCATCAATGCTCTTGATGCCGGTACTGCTTAAGCTTGGCTTCATCGAGCTTAAGCCCCAACCCGATCGCATCCGGCACCTGCAAAGTGCCCGCTGAAATATCGAGCCGCGTAGTCGTCACGGTATCTACCACCTTGAGCGGCCCGACGCATTCCAGTCCTGGCACGACGTTGCGCGATGTCGTGCAGAGCAGGATTTCCGCCATGGTGCTCGGATCAAGCCCGAAGCCGTGGCCGACTACGCACGGGATGCCCGCAGCTTCGGCGGTTGCCAGCATGCGTTGCGCGCGCAGGATGCCGCCGGCTTGTTTGATGCCGAATTTTACGTAGTCCGCAGCACCCGCCTTCAACACCGCCAACAGACTCTGGTGATCGCTTACTGATTCGTCGGCCATTACCGGGATGCCACCTTCGCGGCGCACTTTGGCCAGCCCCGCGATGTCTTCTTTTGGCGCGGGTTGTTCGTAGAGTTGCAGATTATAAGGTTTGACCATGGCGCAGAGCTTTAGCGAGGTTTCTGCGTCGTAGAGGCAGTTTGCGTCGATGCGTAGTTGCATGGCGTTGCCCACGGCCTCGCGCACTGCTGCAACGCGGTCGTGATCGGCCTGTATGCCGAAACCGCCGACCTTGATTTTGGCCGACTTGAAGCCCGCCTTGAGCCAGCGGATGCCCTCGGCAGCGGCTTCCGCCGGCGGCAGCGCGCCGATCCAGCCGTTGAAGCGCACCTCGGCGGTGACCGCCCCGCCCAGATACGTTTGCATCGACACGCCGTGAATGTTGGCCGCGAGATCGATGCAGGCCATTTCCGCGCCTGCCGCGGCACCCGGCTGCGCGGGCGTGAGTTTGTCGAAGAGTTCGATCAACTTGTGCAGATTCAACGCGTCCTGCCCGATGATGGCGGGCGCGATTTTGTCGCGCAGCGTGGCCGCAAGCTCCACGGCAGTGCCCGGCGATTTCGCGGCGGCCGAGGGTTCGATGCTGCTGATGCCGATGGCACCGCTCGACGCCGTGAGGCGGATCACCACGCATTTGGTGACGTTTTTGGTGATGCCCGCGCTGGTGAAGTTGCCGGCGAGCGGCATGTCGATGCTGAACAATTCCATGCGTTGTATGGTGTGTTTCATGACGGTGCGCCTTCGTGGTTTGTTGTGGTGGGGCGTTGAAAAGTTATGCCGGTTTACGTCGGCGGATTTCTTCAATTACGATGGAATTGTCGCGCTCGCCTTCACCGGCTGCGACGCAGCCATCGACGATGCTGACATAGGTTTCAGCGAGCGGCAGACCCTGCCCGCGCGCTTTCGCCTGTTCCAGCATCAGCGAAAAATCCTTGCGCGTTTGTGTGATGAAGCCGTGCGGCGTGAAATCGCCGCTGACCATTTTTGGGCCTTTGATATCCATCACCTGCGATTGCGCGGCGGACTCGCGCGCCACGCTCAAAAACGCGCCGGGATCAAGGCCGAGCTTTTGCGCGAACACCAGCCCTTCGGCGAGCGCCGCACGGTTCAAGCCCAGTATCAGGTTGATGGCGAGCTTGGCGCGCCCGCCGTTGCCTGCCGCACCCAGATGATGCCGTCGCGGGCAGATGGCATCGAGCACGGGTTTGGCTGCGTCCGCAGCGGCGGGGTCGCCGCCGATCATTCCCAGCGCGTCGCCGGTTTCGGTTTGCTGACTGGTGCCGGAGACGGGTGCTTCGACATATTGCAGCTTGTACGCCGGCGTGCGTGCGTAGAGCGCCGAGATGCGGTCCGGGTCGCAGGTGCTGACGCACACCGCCGTCAGCGGCGGCACGCCATTGGGCCGCTCCGCCACCAGCGCGTCGACCGTTTCCTCGACCTGATCGGTATTGAACACGGCAAGCACCGCAGTGTCGCAGTCACGCGCGATTTGCGCTACGGACGCCGCCGCGCGCCCGCCCAGCTTGATGAAAGCCTCGAGCTTTTTCGCATCGACATCGTAGCCGAGCAGTTCCAGCCCCGCCGCACGCATGCGTTTGGCGCAGGCCATCCCCATTAGTCCTATGCCGATCAAGCCCACAGGCGGTTTGCCGTTCATGTTTGCCCTTGTTGATGGATATCTGCAATGGCCGCCATTATAGTCGGCGACCCAAGGCAGCTATGGGGGATGCGCCGACTATATGAGGACGCTGCCGCCCGCACAGGCAGGTATAATGCGCCGCTGCGCCGGTATAGCTCAGTGGTAGAGCAACCGCCTTGTAAGCGGTAGGTCGTCTGTTCAATCCAGACTACCGGCACCAATGTAATCAATGACTTACATGAAAATTTGTGTAGGTCATTTTTAATTTGTGAGTTCGTGTAGGCACTGTGTAGGCATTTCAGGTCAATACATGCGCCGTCTGCCCTGTGCGCGGGGCTTGGTGACAGGTGGGCTACAAACGCCGAGTGCCGCTGATGTTTGTGAAGTGTGAAGGGAATCACAAACAGCCCACAACAGCCTCTGTGCCGCCGCCGCAGCGCGATCTACGCAAGGAACTGGCATCCCTGCGAGTCCGACCCCCACCCACCCGGCACCCCCCGCTTTTTAAACTGGTTCCATCCGGCTACCCTTTCACTCTGTTTTGCTCAAACGATCCCCTGATTTCTGGAATCCAGCAGCCCCCCACCGTCATATAGAAACACCCCCCTTCATTTTCAAATCGCCAGA
>CAMBGJ010000217.1 GCA_945865805.1 Bordetella parapertussis | reverse complement strand
TCGAGTTCTCGAAAAAAATGTTGAATACCGACTTGCCGCGCAGCAGCGGTACTTTTTTCACCTCGCGTTGTGTCACGCCGACAAAGGATTCGGCCGCGTCGAGTATCTGCCGCATGATGTCGGCAGGCAGGCCTTCGAGCGACAGCAGATGATGCAGCTCGCCGTTTTTGTTGAGTTGCGGGTTGCGCGGATCAAGCCACATGGTTGCCGGGTTTAATTTTCATGCAGCTTAAAGGAAAGTTTTTGCGCGCTGTCGCGTATGAGCTCCAGGCTCTGCGACATCGCCAGCGAGACTTCGCCACCGAGAAAATCCGCGCGCACCGGTAGCTCGCGTCCGCCACGATCGACCAGCGCCGCGAGCTGGATGCTCGCCGGGCGGCCATAGTCGAACAACACGTTCATCGCGGCGCGAATGGTGCGCCCGGTGTAGAGCACATCGTCCACCAGAATCAGGCGACGCCCGTCCACATCAAACGGCAGGTCGGAGGTTTTTACATTGCGATGCAAACCGATTTTCTCGAAATCATCACGATAAAACGAGACATCGAGCGTGCCCAGCGGAATATCGATGCCGAGCGCCGCATGCAGCCGCGCGGCGACCCACACACCGCCAGTATGAATGCCGATGATGCCCGTGCCGGGGCCGACGACAGGCTTCATTTGCTCCAGCAGCCGTTCAAGGTATTGCTCGGCGTCTGGCAGGGGCGGGCGTGATTGAGCCGACTTATTCATGGGCGTTTATTGGGGCGCAAGCGTAACATAATGCGTGTGTGGGTACAACGCGGGCCGGGCGGCGAACGGGCAAAATTCATCGCTGCACCAGGCGCTGCTGCGCCAGCCAGGTTTGCAGAATCTCGCCCGCGGCAGCCGAATCGAGCAGGGCCTTGAGCTTCTCCCCACGCAGCCCTTGTTCGCGCAAACGCGCCTCGGCCGCCGTCGAGCTGAACGATTCATCCACCAGCGTCACTGGCAGCCCAAAACGGCCTTCCAGCCGCTGTGCAAAGCGCCGTGCCAGACGTGCGATTTCGTGTGCGCCGCCGTCGGCGTGGTGCGGCTCACCGACGATAAGGTGCGTGGGTTTCCATTCGGCGATCTGCGCAGCTATCGCGGCGAAGCGTATCTTGTTGTCTTCGGCATGGATGGGTGCGAGCGGGTGGGCGATGCCGATCGACACTTCGGCGACGGCCACGCCGATGCGTTTTTCGCCGAAGTCGAAGGCGAGCACTGTGCCGCTCGCGTGATCAAGCATGCCCCGCCGCATCCGACAGCATCGCCAGATCGATGCCCAGCAGCTTGAGGCTGGCGTCGTAGCGCTTCTCAGCGGGGGTTTCGAACAGGATGCGCATGTCGGCGGAGACCGTGAGCCAGGCGTTTTGCGCGAGTTCGTGTTCGAGCTGGCCCGGCGCCCAGCCGGCGTAGCCGAGCGTCACCAGCAGGCGAGACGGACCTTCACCACGCGCCACTGCCTGCAGGATATCTTTGGAGGTGGTGAGGGCGATATCGTTGCCCACCGCCAGCGTGGATTGCCACGCGCCCGCCGGGCTGTGCAGCACAAAGCCGCGGTCGGTTTGCACCGGCCCGCCGTAATGCACCGCCGTGTGGCGACAGGACTCGTTGACCGGAGTGATTTCAATTTGTTCGAGCAGCGCATGCAGCGTCAGATCGACGGGGCGGTTGACCACCACGCCGAGCGCGCCCTGCTCGTTGTGCTCGCAGATGAACGTCAGCGTTTTGGCGAAATGCGGATCGGCCATGGCCGGCATCGCAATCAAAAAGTGCTGCGTGAGATTGACCGATTGCATAGGAGATATTTTATTACCGGCGCCAGAACGCGGGTGTAAAAATGATCAGCAGGGTAAACAACTCCAGCCGCCCCAGCAGCATGGCAAAGGTGCACACCCAGGTCTGAAAATTCGTGAACGAAGCATACGTCGTGGCCGGGCCGACCTGGTTCAGGCCGGGCCCAAGATTGTTGAGATTAGCCACAGCGGCGCTGAACGCGGTGACGGCATCCAGCCCGCTGGCGAGCAGGATGAGCGTGATGCTTACCAGGCTGGCGATGTAGATGAACAAGAACGCCAGCACCGCGAAGATGACCTTGTTTTCGATGACCAGTCCGTCGAGTTTGGCGGGGTTCACCGCGCTCGGATGCAGCAGCTTGATGAACTCGCGGTAAATCTGGATGTACAGCAGTTGCGCGCGGATCATTTTGATGCCGCCCCCGGTGGAACCCGAGCACGAGGCAAAGGTACACAGGAACAGCATCCAGAACGGCGCGAACAGCGGCCACAGGTTGTAATCGGTATTGGCGTAGCCGGTGGTGCTTGCGACGGAAACCACGTTAAACGTGGCGAAGCGCAACGCCGTCCAGAAATCGGGATAGGTGCCTTTTGCATACAAATAGGCCGCGATGCCGACGCAACTGCCGAGTATGAGGAGGATGCAAAAGCGGATCTCCGGATCGCGGAAATAGGGCATCACGTTACGTCCGCGCAGCGCCAGGAAATGGGTGCCGAAATTCACGCAGGCGATCAGCATGAAGGCAATCGCGACGGCTTCGATCGTGGGTGAATTCCAGTGGCCGAAACTGGCGTCGTGCGTGGAAAACCCGCCCAGCCCCAGGGTGGTAAAGGCGTGCACCCAGGCGTCGAGCCAGCTCATCCCCGCGAGCCGATAGGCGAACAAGCACGCGATCGTCAGCAACACGTAGACGATCCACAAGCCCTTGGCGGTTTCGGCGATGCGCGGGGTCAGCTTTTGGTCTTTCATCGGCCCCGGTGTTTCGGCCTTGAAAATCTGCCGACCGCCCACGCCCAACAGCGGCAGTATCGCCACCGCCAGCACGATGATGCCCATGCCGCCTAGCCACACCAGCAGCGCGCGCCAGATATTGATCGATGGCGGCAGAGCATCCAGGCCAGTCAACACAGTACCGCCGGAGGCGGTCAAACCGGATACAGTTTCGAAATAGGCGTCGGTGAACGACAGCCCTGGAATCGTCATCAGCAGCGGCAACGTGGCAAACGCCGAGCCGCCCGCCCACGCCAGCACCACCAGCAACATGCCGTCGCGCGGCTTTAAGTCGTAGTGGACGCTGCGTGTCGCCAGAAACGTGGTCATGGCGACCAGAAAGTTGAACAGCATCGACACCACGAACGCCCGCAGCGCGCCGTCGTCGTACCACCACGAGGCGAAGATCGGCGCCAGATGCGACAGGCTCATCACCATGCCGATCACGCCGAGCGGGCGCAGCACCGCGAGCAGAGTTCTCATCCGTTACTCGAGGGGTTCAAAAGAAACCCGCCGTGACCTGGAACAACTTCTCTACCTTGGGCACCATGCGTTTATTCAACACGAAAATAATCACGTGATCGTCCGCGTCGATCACCGTATCGTGATGCGCCATGATCACCTGATCGGTGTCGCTGGATTTGTCGTGGTTTACTTCCTCCACGACATCCGCGCCGACGGTGCGTCGACGCCGCACGATGGCGCCAATCGTCGTGCCCTTGGGCAGATCAATCTGCTCGATGCGCCGTCCCACCACCTGGGATGACTTGGCGTCGCCGTGTGCCACCAGCTCCAGCGCTTCGGCCGCGCCCCGGCGCAGCGAATGCACCGCTGCCACGTCGCCGCGGCGTACATGGGCGAGCAGCGTGCCGATGGTGGCCTGCACCGGCGCGATCGCAATGTCGATGCGGCCCTCCTGCAGCAGGTTCACGTACGAGGAGCGGTTGATCAGCGCGATCACTTTACGCACGCCCATGCGCTTGGCGAGCAGCGCCGACATGATGTTATCTTCGTCGTCGTTGGTGAGCGCGCAATACACATCCATCTCGCCGACGTTTTCGGATTCCAGCAATTCCTCGTCGGTGACGTCGCCCTGCAGCACCAGCGCGTTTGAGCACTCCGCCGCCAGACGCTCGGCGCCCGCCTTGCTGAATTCGATGATCTTGACTTCACACTTGCCTTCAATCGCGTTGGCGAGCCGTCGCCCGATGTTGCCGCCGCCGCCGAGCATCACGCGCTTGATGGGTTTATCCATGCGGCGCAGTTCGCGCAGCACGCCGCGCAGGTTTTCCGTGGCGGCGATCAGAAACACCTCGTCGCCGGCTTCGATCACGGTGTCGCCTTCCGGTGAGATCGGCGCATCCTGGCGGAAAATCGCCGCCACCCGCGTGTCGATCTGCGGCATGTGTTCGCGCAAATAGGAGATTTTGTGCCCCACCAGCGGCCCGCCGTGAAACGCGCGCACCGCCGCGAGGCTCACCTTGCCGTGGGCGAATTCCAGCACCTGTAGCGCCTCAGGGAACTCCAGCAGCTTGACGATGTAATCGGTGAGCAGTTGTTCCGGGCAAATCGGCACGTCCACCGCGAAGTTTTCGCGCGAGAAAATTTCCGGGTGCGACAGATAGTCGGCCGAGCGGATGCGCGCGATTTTTTTCGGCGTGTTGAAGAGGGTGGAGGCGAGCTTGCACGCCACCATATTGGTTTCGTCGCTTTGCGTCACCGCGAACAGCAAATCCGCGTCGCCCAGGCCCGCCTGTTCCAATATCGCGGGGTGCGCGGCATTGCCGCAAACCGTGCGCACATCGAGCTGGTCCTGCAGCGCCGAGAGGCGTTCCGCGTTGGTATCGACGATGGTGATGTCGTTGGCCTCCGACGCGAGATTTTCCGCGACGGAGGAACCGACCTGCCCCGCGCCCAGTATGACAATTTTCAAATCACGTTCTCCAGGAGGATGCGCGATTCTAGTCTTTGCGCATCGGCTGCGCTACGTGCCACGGACAGGGCTCGCGCGGAGCGGGCGTTGCCCTATGGCATAATGATTCGTACGCATGAGAGGTAATGGCAGATAACGCCAGGTAACATTTTGACTCGACTCTATTTTCCCGGCGACATCGCCGATCACGGCGAGTGTCACGTAGTGGCCGGGCAAGCGCATCACGTGATCCACGTGCTGCGGCTGCAGGCGGGCGCTGCGCTCACCCTGTTTGACGGCCGCGGCGCGGAATACGCTGCATTAATCAAGCGTATCGACAAATCCGGACTCACGCTGACGGTGGCCGAGCGCCGTGAAGTCAGCCGCGAATCGCCGCTGCGCGTGGTGCTGGCGCAGGGCATATCCAGCGGCGAGCGCATGGATTACACCGTGCAAAAATGCGTGGAGCTCGGTATCCAGGCCATCCAGCCGCTGGTCACACAGCGCAGCGTGGTACGTTTGTCGAGTGAGCGTGCCGACAAGCGCGTGGCGCATTGGCAAACCGTGGCTGCAGCCGCGTGTGAACAGTGCGGACGTAATCTTCTGCCCGAAATTCTGCCGGTGCAGCCGCTGATGAAATGGCTGGGCGTTGCGCAAAGCCAGCCCGGCGACGCGCGCTACTTGTTGTCACCGCATTCCAGCACCCGCCTGCGCGACCAGACGCGCCCGCAGCACGCCGTAACCTTACTGGCCGGCCCCGAAGGCGGCTGGAATCCCGACGAAACCACTGCTGCACTGGGCGCGGGCTTCACGCCCTTGACCCTCGGCCCGCGCGTGCTGCGCACCGAGACCGCCGCCGTCGCGGCACTGGCGGCGATGCAGGCGGTGTGGGGTGATTTTTAGGGCGTGTTTTTTTAAGGTGCGCATTCGGCGGCCTGCGGTGTGTTAAAGGGGTAGGCATCATATTTCGTAACTATTTGTTTTTATTGATATTTTTAGCGCCGGTTTGCGGCGATGCGCATGCCGCGCCCGCACCGCGTGCCGCTGCCGCCCCAGCGCCTACATCGTCTGCGGTCCCGGCCGACCGGGAGCTGCACGACTGGTGCAATGCGGTCACGCTGGCCATACCGCAAATTAAATTGAAGCCCTGCGTGTCGGCGGCGTTAAAACCGGTCGTCGTCAAATCCGTCAAGGGCCGTTACATCATGCTGCGCGAATTCAAACCGCCGCAGGTGCCCGCCGCGCGCGTGCTGGTGATCGGCGGCATACACGGCGATGAGCTGACTTCGGCGTCCATCGTGTTTCGCTGGCTAGAAATCCTGCAACAGCCGGGCAACGGCGCGGGCGTTTACCACTGGCGCGTGATCCCGGTGCTTAATCCCGACGGCCTGCTGGCGCGTCCGCCCACGCGCGTGAACGCGCGCGGGGTCGATCTGAATCGCAACTTTCCGACCTACAACTGGCTGAAGGAAGCGCCGCAATACTGGGAAACCAAAACCCGCCGCGATCCGCGCCGCTATCCCGGTAAAGCGCCCGCTTCCGAGCCGGAATCACGCTGGCTGCACGATGAGATTGTGCGCTTTAAGCCCGACGTGATCGTGTCGATCCACGCGCCCTACGGCGTGCTCGATTTCGACGGCCCGCCCACCGGCGTGGAAGCGCCGCTGCGCTTTGGGCGGCTGCATCTGAATCGTGTCGGCGTCTATCCCGGCTCGCTGGGCAATTTCGGCGGCTTGAAGGAAGGCATCCCGGTGGTCACGCTGGAGTTACCGCACGCGCTCAAGATGCCGACGGAAGCCGAACTCACGCATGTGTGGAACGACATGCAGCGCTGGCTGCGGGTGAATTTGATTGAGCGGCGTCTGGCGCAACCGGCAGCGCAACCGGCGGCAGAACCGACCGCAGCGAACGAAGAATCCGCGCCCGCGCCGTAGCGCTGGCTTATCAGCGCGTCACGTTATCCAGAAACCGTTTCACGTGGCGCGTGAGTTCGCTTTCCGTGCCGTTGAAATAATGATCCGCACCCGCCACGGAAACCTGCCCCGAGCCGCGCACCCGCTGGATCGCCTCGGCGCGTTTCGCGGCGTTTGCCAGCACCGCAGGGAAATCCTTTTCGCCGTAGATATCCAGCACCGGCGTCTTGAAGGTTTCCGCTTGCAGGTAAATGCCGGTGCTGATGCCCACTGCCGCCCAGGCGTCGATTTCAGCCGCGCCGCCGTTGGCGATGAAATGATTCACCATGCGCGCGCCCATGCTGTGCGAGACGATGGCAACTTTGCGATGGCCCTCGCCGCGCAAAAACTTCACCGCTGCCCGCAAGCGTTCGGCCGCGTCAGGAAACAGCGCCGGGTACGATTCACCCTTGGCGTCGGCCGCCAGCACCGGCATTTGCACTGACAGCGTGGCGTAGCCCTGTTCGGACAACTGGCTGCGCAGCACGTTGATCAGATTCCAGTCGGGATGCACGCCCATGCCGTGCACCACGATCACGCCCGCGCGCGCCTTTGGGCTGGCGGCGTGTAGCGCGAGAAATTTATGACCGGAATCCTGCGTGAGCGTCACCACGTCGCCCACCAAAATCGCCGGCGTGATTTCATCAGCCCAGCGTTTTTCGCGCGCGTAGTCGGGCGTCTGCGCACCGGCCACGCCACATAAAAATAGCAATAAAATCAGATAGATAGCGCGCATCAGCGATTTCATGGCGCACTGAATTTCGCGGCGCGCCTGGCGAGAAAAGCCGCCACGCCGTCGCAGTAATCGGCTGAGCCGAAACACGCATAGCCGTCGTCCCATGCCGTAGGCGCGACAACCGCGCGCACCGTCAGGCGCGGGATAAACTTTGTGCCGGGTTTCTTGTCGGCCTTGAAGCAGCCGCTGTAGGGTAGAGATTGCGTATTCATGGGCGGGGAATGCTATCACGGGCGGCGGAGGGGTCGTGATTTGTGCCTACGCCAAAAACGACCCGTGCGAAAATCCGCCTGATCCGGTAATTCACGTAAGTATTTGATTTAATGGTTTTTTTAAGGTCGGCAAAATTTCACTGACTACGTATCTTTACTTACTTCCGTAGCCGTGTAAGCATGCGCGCACGATGCGTCATTTTGCTCTCCTCGTAGCGCTACTGTCGTGGCCCCAGCGCGGGTGCGCTGCTGTGCGCACCCTGCGACGCCGGCCTGCCACGCCTGACCGCCGTCCACGGCAGCCTGTGCGACACCTGCGCGCTACCCATCACCGCCGGCACGCGCTGCGGCGCCTGCCTGGCCGATCCGCCTGCCTACGACCACGTGTACGCGCCCTACACCTACGCCTTTCCCGCCGACGCGCTGGTGCAGGCGCTGAAATACCGCAGCCTGCTGGCGATCGCGCCCTTGTTCGGCAGCGCGATTGCGTCGTGCCTCGGCACGCGCCCCGATGCCATCGTCCCCATGCCGCTCGCGGATACCCGCCTACGTGAACGCGGCTTCAACCAGGCACAGGAAATCGCGCGCCATGTCGCGGCCATCACCGGCGTTGCGTTGTTGTCGCGCGCCTGCCGCAAAGTGCGCGACACCGCGCCGCAGGCCGCACTGCCGTGGAAAGAACGCGCCAAAAACGTGCGCAAGGCATTTGTCTGCGACGAAGATTTCACCGGCCGCCACGTGGCTGTGGTCGACGACGTGATGACCACCGGCGCAACGCTCAACGAAATCGCACGCAACCTCAAACGCGCGGGCGCGGCACGCGTCACCGGCCTCATCGTCGCGCGCACCCTGCCGGATGCGTTCAGAAAACGGGTATCACCCTCAGCCCATGTTTGACATCGTACTCTACGAGCCGGAAATCCCGCCCAACACCGGCAACGCCGTGCGCCTGGCGGTCAACACCGGCGCGCGCCTGCACCTGGTCAAGCCGATGGGGTTTTCGATCTCACACAAACAGTTAGAGCGCGCCGGCATGGATTACCGCGAATTCGCCGATGTCACCATTCACGAAGACTGGCGCGCCTGCGAAACCCATTTCGCCGGACAGCGTGTATTCGCCGTAACAACACGCGGCCAGCGACGCTATAACACCGTGGCGTACCGCGAAAACGACGTCTTCCTCTTCGGCCCCGAAAGCCGCGGCCTGCCGCAGGCGTTGATCGACGCTTTGCCCGCCGAGCAACGCATACGGCTGCCGATGCGCACGGCCGCGCGCAGCCTTAATTTATCGAACGCGGTGGCGGTGGTGGTCTATGAGGCTTGGCGGCAGATGGGGTTTCGTAACGGCACTTAATATCGTACTCAGTGCATACTAGAAAAACGAATCGAACTAAATTTCAGCCACGCTAAATAGAATGTTGAGCAATACTCCATTTGCCGCTAGTCGCTTTCAATTTCCCCAACTCACCT
>CAMBGJ010000216.1 GCA_945865805.1 Bordetella parapertussis | reverse complement strand
ATACGGCAGATCGAGAACAAGGCGCTGGGTAAGATGAAGGGGGCTATGGCGGGGTTGGCTGCGGCCTAAGATATTGATTTATTTGAATAAAAATCCCGGCTTTTGCCGAGATTTTTGTTTGGGGCAATGCACCGGGATGCATGGCGGATTGCGCAAAATGTAAGGCGAACGTTTTTATCTCCCTGCACGCTAATCCGCATCCGCCAGCACCAGATCAGACGCCTTTTCGCCAATCATGATCGACGGCGCATTGGTGTTGGACGCCACCATGGTCGGCATGATCGAGGCATCCGCCACGCGCAAGCCCTCGATGCCGTGCACCTTGAGCTTCGCATCCACCACCGCGCGTTCATCCTTGCCCATGCGGCAGGTGCCGATGGGGTGATATGACGTCTGCCCGGTGGCGCGTGCGTGATCGAGCAACGCGTCGTCGGTGTTGGCCGCCGGCCCCGGCCGCGTTTCACGCACGATGTGCTGCGCCAGCCCCGGTTGCGCCGCGATCTTGCGGATCATTTTCAGCGCCGCGACGATGGTGTGGATATCGTGTTCCGCCGACAGGTAATTGGCGTGGATCACCGGCGGCTTGCCGGCCTCGGGGCTGCCGATGTGCACGGAGCCTTGCGACTCCGGCCGCAACACGTAGCAGCCGATAGAGAAACCCGGATACGGATCGAGCCCCATGCGATCGGCGAGGTTGCTCGACTCTTTTTTGCCGCCGTAGTGACTACTGGCCATCGACAACTGATGCAGCTGCATTTTGATATCGGGACGCGACAGTTCGGGGCTGCTGCGCGCGATAGCCATGGAGGTTGCTGACGAGGTGCTCATCAAACCGCGACCGAGGAACAACCAGCGCGCGCCCATCTTCGCTTTGAGAAACGGGTTACGTAGTATTGAATTCAGCGTGATGTTAAGTTGCGTCTCAAAGCCCAGCCGCACGTGCAGATGGTCGCGCAGATTTTCGCCCACGCCGGGCAAATGGTGCGTCACCGCAACGCCCGCGCGTTTCAACACCTCGCTATTGCCGATGCCGGAAAGCTCCAGCAATTGCGGCGACTGCACCGCACCCGCGCACAGAATCACTTCGCGGCGCGCTTTCACGGTGATATCCGTGCCGCCCTTGCGATACACCAACCCGGTGGCACGGCGATTTTCGATCAGCACACGCTGCGTCAGCGCCTCGGTTTCCACCGTGAGATTGGCGCGGCTCATCGCCGGTTGCAGATAGTTGTGGCCCGTGTGTTTGCGCCAGCCGCCCTTGGTGTTGTATTGCAAGTAGCTCACGCCTTCAAAGCGCGGGCCGTTGTAATCCTCCACCACCGGCACGCCGGCTTGCTCCGCGCCCTGAATGAAACCCTGCGACAAGGGGTCGCGATCTTTGTAGCGCGTGATGTGCATCGGCCCGTCGTGCCCGCGGTACGCCGGATCGCCTTGCGAAAAACTTTCCATGCGTTTTAAGAACGGCAGAATGTCCTTGCTGCCCCAGCCGGCATTACCCAGCGACGCCCAGTTATCCAGTTCCAGCGGATCACTGCGCACCCAGATCATGCCGTTCACCGCACTGGAACCGCCCAGCGCGCGCCCACGCGGCCAAAAGATACTGCGCCCGCCGACTTTCTCATCCGGCTGCGTTTCAAAGCGCCAGATCGCACGCTCGCCGGTGAGGATGTGCGCAATGCCCGCCGGGATTTGTATCCACAGCCAACGGTCGTCCTTGCCCGCCTCCAGCAGCAACACGCTGTGCTTGCCCGAGGCGCTGAGCCGATTGGCCAGCACGCAGCCAGCCGAACCCGCGCCGACAATGATGTAGTCGTATTCAGAAGAGGTCATGAGCTTTCCACCTGGATTGAAGTGTGCTTAGAATACCAGCAGGTCGCCAGTGCTGGAACGGGGAATTTTTTCCTACGCATTTCGCGCAGGGATTAGCGGCACGCTCGACGCTAAACTTCTACCGACTACACACTTGGCTCTGACCGATCACGACGCCTGTTTCAGCAGCGTTTTAATGTCGCCCAGCAGCGAAGCCGCAGCCGCCCCGTGCTGCACGAACAGCCGCAGCCGCCCTTGGCCGTCCAATATGAACGTGCCCGCTGAGTGATCGATGCTGTAGCTGCCACCGGGCTTTTTGGGCTGCTGCTTTTGCACGTAGACCTTGAATTCCTTGGCCACGCGCACGGTGGCTTCCATGTCACCCGACAGTCCGAGGAACGTGGGATTAAATTCTGTAACATATTGTTTTAAAAGGTCTTTTGTGTCCCGTTCCGGATCGACCGAAACGAACAGAACTTGTACCTTTTCGCCATCGGGGCCGAGTTCCTTGATCACCTTGGCCATTTCAGCGAGCGTGGTCGGGCACACATCGGGGCATTGGGTGAAGCCGAAAAACATCACCACGATCTTGCCCTTGAAATCCATCAGCGTGCGCGGCTTACCAGTGTGATCGGTGAGCGCGAAGCCCTTGCCGAAGTCAGCGCCGGTGACATCGGTGTTGGTAAATTTCACCGCTGTGGAGGCCTGCTGGCCGCAGCCGCTGGCCGTCATCCACAATGCCATCGCCATCACTACAGCCAGATGCTTCATGGCGTTATAGCGTGATGCGCAGATAGTGATCAACCAGCAGCGCGGCGAATAGCGCCGTCAGGTACACGATGGAGTAGCGGAATGTTCTTCGCGCGAGCGCATCGCTGTATTCGCGATAAATCTTGATGGCGTAAAACATGAAGCCCGCGCCCAGTGCCAGCGCGGCTACGAGATAAATCAGGCCTGACAGTTTGGCGGCAAACGGCAGCAGCGAACACGCCACCAGAATGATGGTGTAAAGCAACAGATTCAAGCGCGTGAATTTCTCACCGTGCGTCACCGGCAACATGGGCACGCCGGCCTTGGCGTATTCCTCGCGGCGGTAGAGCGCGAGCGCCCAGAAATGCGGCGGCGTCCACGCAAAAATGATCAGGAACAGTGTCAGCGCCTCGGCGGTGACTTCGCCCGTCATCGCGGCCCAGCCCAGCACCGGCGGCATCGCGCCCGAGGCACCGCCGATGACAATATTTTGCGGCGTCATGGGTTTCAGAATCACGGTGTAGATCACGGCGTAACCCACGAAGGTGGCGAGCGTCAGCCACATGGTCAGCGGGTTGACCCACACATACAGCAGCGCGAGACCGATGCCGCCGACGATGCTGGCGAAAATCAGCGTCTGCATCGACGTGAGCACGCCGCGTGGCAAGGGGCGTGCGCGCGTGCGCGCCATGGCGCCGTCAATTTTTTGTTCGACCAGGCAGTTAAATGCCGCCGCCGCACCCGCTACCAACGCAATGCCCACGGTGCCCGCCAGAAACGGTTGCAACGCCACCATGCCAGGCACGGCGAGTAGCATGCCGATGATGGCGGTGAAAACAATGAGCGACACCACGCGCGGCTTGGTCAGTTGGTAAAACTGATAAATGCGCGAACCGGTGGGAACGTTGGCGGTGGCAGAGGACATTTTTTACGGCACGAATAAGCTATCAGGATTGCGGATTGAGTCACTCGGCACGGACAGCGATGTTTTGCTAAATCCTCAATCCCGGTTCCTCGATCCTCGCGAAAGCACGAAGTTTAGCACCACCAGTGCCGCGAGTAACAGCGCCGCACCGGCGTTGTGCCCCACTGCCACGGCCAGATTGAGCCCACTGAGGATGTTGCTCACGCCCAGCGCCACTTGCGCTGTCAGCAGCACGCCCACGGTGACGGCAATGGCGCGTAATCCGGCCACTTTGGCGGCTAGCCACGTAAGCCAGGCCAGATACAGCGTGACCACCACCGCGCCGACGCGATGCGTCCAGTGGATTGCGGTGAGCGCGTCGTAACTCAGTTTGTCACCGGCCGTGGTATGCCCCAGTTCGCGCAGCAATTGAAAGCCGTGTTGAAAATCCATTTTTGGCAGCCACTGGCCATGGCACGTGGGTAGATCGATGCAGGCCAACGCCGCGTAATTGGTGCTGACCCAGCCGCCGAGCGTGATCTGCACCACGAGCAGCACCAACCCGAGCGCGGCCCAAGGCTTCAGCGAGTGATTTGCGAGCGTGGGAAACGACCACTGCCGCGCCGCAAGCCATGTCATCAGCGCCAGCGTCGCCATGCCGCCGAGCAAATGCAGCGTGACGATCACCGGCTTTAACAGCATCGTCACCGTCCACATGCCCAGCGCCGCCTGAAAAATCACCAGCGCCAGCAGCGCGGTGGGCAACCACGGCGATTGCTGCTTGCGCTTGATCCACGCCGCAATCGCGATGCCGAGTATCAACAGGCCGAGCGTGCCCGCGAGATAACGGTGCGCCATTTCATGCCACGCTTTTTGCAACGACACGGGCCCGTGTGTGCCGCCTTGTTCAGCCACTGCTTGGGCGATATCGCGCGCGGCTTGCGTGGGTGTGAGTTGCCCGTAGCAACCCGGCCAGTCGGGGCAACCCAGGCCAGCGTTGGTGAGGCGCACGAACGCACCCACCACGATCACCACCAGCGTGAATACAACCGTAAATAAAATAGTCTTTAAAAACACATGCTTACCTATGTTTCTAACCGATGCGCGACACGCGTAGCAAGCGTTGCAGGTCTTTTTTCATACGACTCGGATCGGCGTCTTTGGGGAAACGCAGCACCACGTTGCCCAGCGGATCGACCAGATAAATGTGATCGCTCAACTGCGTTCCTTGTTGCGTGCCGACAGGAAGTGTTTTTAACTGTGCGCCGCCCTGCGCCTGCGCAAACCAGGTGCCTTCGTATTCCTTGACGACAATGGCGGCGACTGGCTGCGCGTCGTTGGTGAGAAAAGCGCGCTCGATGCGTTCGAGATACTTACCCTGGGTCATCCGCACCTGGCGCATTTTCCACAGTTTTTTCTGGCACGCATCATTGCAGGCGCCGGAATCGACGGTGACGAACACCCAGCGTCCGCGCAACTGGGCGAAATCGAACGGCTTACCGCCGTTGGCTGACGCCATCACGCCGGTGGGCAGCACGACGTTTTCAACCAAATCGCCGTAGTTGATGCGGCCCGAAGGCTGCCAGAATAAATACAGCGCCCACGAGCCGATGAACGGCGCAATGCACACCGCCGCCACCAGCAGCAGCGTGCGACGGCTCTTGCGTTGCTCAGCGGGCGTCTGCGCCGAGATCGGAGGATTTTCTGCGGACATTGAGTACCAGGTAACAAATGAATATCGCGACGGCCAGTGCAAACCACTGCACCGCATAGGCGAGATGGGTATTGCGTTTCAGATCGACCGGCGGCCAATCGCGGACGAGGCCGTCGTCAACCGTGCTCGTTTGCTGAATGATCGTCGGCTGCACATCCAGTTTTGCCGACTGACGATAGCGTTCCAGCACCATATTTTGCCAGATGTTGCCCTCGGCGACCTGATTCGATAATTCCAGAAAACGCTCAGTTGGTACCGTGGCCATGCCGGTAATGACCACTTCGCCTTCCGGTGTTTTGACCGCAGGCGCGCGATTGCGTTCGCGCCCCGCCGCCACCCAGCCGCGATTCACCAGCACGTATTTTTCAGCGGCGCCCACGCTGTCGCCGACAATACGCAGCGGCATCATCACGTGGTAACCGGCCTGGTGTTTGTATACGCGATTATCGATGAAGATCACGTGGCGGGGCTCGAAGCGGCCACGCGCCTCGACGCGCCGTAGTAGAACTTTATCCATATCCAGGGGCTGCGTGCCGATCACGAGCGGCGCTTGTTTGGCGAGATCGGTGATGCGAGTTTGCAAGGCCAGCTTGGTATCCGCGCGGCCCAGTTGCCAGAATCCCAGCGCCACCGTGAGGGCGACGCCCGCCAGCGTGGCCAGCGTGGCCCACCCTGCGGGCACGAAATCGCGTCCGGCGATTTTCAATGGCGCTCCCGGCGGGCCTGGTTTACACTACCGCCATGAAATACATCGTGATACTTTTTCTGGTGTTCATCATCTACAGCCTGGGGTCGGCGGCTTATTTCATGTTGCGCGACCAGGGCAGCAGCGAGCGCATGGTGCGTGCGCTGACCGTGCGCGTGGCGCTGTCGGTGACCTTGTTCCTGTTGTTGATGGCAGGTATTCATTTCGGCTTTATCACTGGCAGGCTGTAAACGAATAAAAAGCACGGCACCACAGTAAAAAAGCCGCACCCGAGGGTGCGGCTTTTTGTTGAGCTTGTTGTGCGTCAGCCGCGCGGCCTGGATTACTTAGAGTATGTAAACCAGCACAAAGAGCAGCACCCACACCACGTCCACGAAGTGCCAGTACCAGGCCACGCCCTCAAAGCCAAAGTGATTTTCCGGCGTGAAGTGCCCGGCGACGCTGCGGAACAGAATCACCCACAGCATGATGGTGCCCACGGTTACGTGAAAGCCGTGAAAGCCGGTCAGCATATAAAAGGTTGAGCCATACGCACCACTGGTGAGCTTGAGATTCAGCTCGGAATAGGCGTGCATGTATTCGTAAATCTGGAAACCCAGGAAGATCATGCCCAGCGCTATGGTCGCTGCCAAGCCCCAGATCAATTGCGCACGGTTTTTCTTCAGCAAGCCCCAATGCGCGATAGTGATGGTGACACCCGAAGCCAACAGCAACGCGGTGTTGATCGCGGGGATACCCCAAGCGCCCATGGTCTGGAAATCGCCGGGCTTAAAGTGCGGGCCGGCCGTCGGCCAACCGCCTTTAAAGCCGTTCCACAGCAATTGCTGGTGTTCGAGACTGCCCAGATCGGGAACCGAGTAAAGCCGCATATAGCCTAGCGCGCCGAAGAAGGCCCCAAAGAACATCACCTCGGAAAAGATGAACCAGCTCATGCCCCAACGGAATGACATGCCGACCTGCTTGTTATACAGGCCACCCTCGGACTCATGCGCCACGGTGCTGAACCACCCAGCGAACATGAAAAACAGCACGATGAAACCGAGCACCAGCATGACGTTGCCGCCGGTCATGCCGTTCATCGAGAAGGCCGCGCCGAAGCCCAGCAAGGCCATGGCCACTGAAGCGGTAATCGGCCAATGCGACAGTCCCGGCACATAGTAGTGGGTGTTGTCCGGGGTGGCGGTATGCGGCGTCGTCATGTTTTTTATCCTCAAAATTCCGTTCGTCTGGCTATTTTTTCTGTTGCCTGTGTTACTTCTGCACTACTTGCTTAGCACCAACCGCACCACCGTGCTTATCGTCAGCCCGAACAGCGCGGCGGCTATCAGGCCGGTGATGATGACTTGCAACGGCGTTACTTTAATTTCTTCCTTTGGATTGTGTTTGCGTATACCGATAAACGCCGACAGCACCATTTTAATGCCCTGAAACAACGTCGCCGTTCTCTCGCCCTCGCTCATCCGAACTAACCCGCTGTGCCGGGAGCAACCGGCGGCGCCAGCGCATTTTTCTTGTCCGCCGCGGGCACTTCAAAAAACGTAAACGACAAGGTCAGCGTCGTTACGCTCGCCGGTAAAGTCGCGTCAATCACAAACTGCACCGGCATGCGGCGCGTTTCGCCCGCAGCCAGCACCTGTTGTTTAAAACAAAAACATTCGAGCTTTTTCACAAATGCCGCACCGTGCTTGGGGCCGTAACTCGGAATCGCCTGGCCGACCAGCGTGGTCTTGCCGTCGTTCGTGATCTCAAAATCGACCTGCGCCATTTCACCCGGATGCACCCGCACGCTACGCTGCAGCGGCGCGAACTGCCACGGCATGCCGTGGGCATTAGCATCGAACTCCAGCGTGACCCAACGCGATTTATCGACCTGTGTATTGGTGCTCACGGTATCGCGCTGCAACAAGTTGTTGATGCCGGTCACATCGCAAAACTTTTTGTAAAACGGCACCATCGCGTAGCCAAAACCGAACATCAACAGCGCGAACAGGCTCAGCCGGCCGAGCATCTGCCGGTTGATCCGCCTGGCCTTCGTGGCCCGAGTGGATTGAGTCGGCGTCATTTCACGAAATAATAATACTTGGCTAACATGTAGAAGAAGATGGTTGCCACGATCACCCACAACACCGTGGCAGTAACCCGGATGTTGCGTTTGATCTGTTTCTGACGGGCATCTTCATCTCTCATCTCTTTCGTCACTGCGCTTACTTCAGCGCCGGGGGCGTGGTGAAGCTGTGATACGGCGCGGGCGAGGGCAGATGTGTCCACTCCAGGCTGTCGGCGCCTTCCCATTGTTTTTGCTCGGCTTTTTCGCCGCTGGTGATGCATTTCACCACCACGTAGAGGAACAGCAGTTGTGTGATGCCAAAACCGAACGCGCCCACCGTTGAAATCGCATTGAACTCCGCGAACTGCAAGGCGTAGTCCGGCACGCGGCGCGGCATGCCCGCAAGACCCAGGAAATGCTGCACAAAGAAGGTGATGTTAAAGAAAATCAGCGACAGCCAGAAGTGCCATTTACCGAGGGTCTCGTTGTACATCTTGCCGGTCCACTTGGGCAGCCAGAAGTAAATGCCCGCGAACGCGGAGAAGAGCGCACCCGCCACCATCACGTAGTGAAAGTGGGCCACCACGTAATAGGTGTCGTGCAATTGCACGTCGACCGGCACGATGGACAGCACCAGCCCGGTGAAGCCGCCGAGCGTGAACAGGAACAGGAAGCCCAATGCAAACAGCATCGGCGGCTCAAAGGTGAGTGAACCTTTCCACATCGTCGCCACCCAGTTGAACACTTTCACGCCCGTGGGAATCGCGATCAGCGTCGTGGCATACATAAAGAACAGTTGGGCCTCGACCGGCATGCCGACGGTGTACATGTGGTGCGCCCACACCATGAACGAGAGAATCGCGATCGATGCCGTGGCGTAGACCATCGCGGCATAACCGAACAACGGCTTGCGGGAGAACGCTGGGATCACCTGCGACACCACGCCGAAGGCGGGAATCGCAATGATGTACACCTCGGGGTGGCCGAAGAACCAGAAGATGTGCTGATACAGCACCGGGTCGCCGCCGCCAGCCGCGTTAAAAAAGTTGGTGCCAAAGTGGCGGTCGGTCAGCGTCATGGTCACCGCACCGGCCAGCACCGGCATCGACGCCACCAGCAGGTAGGCGGTAATCAGCCACGTCCAGCAGAACAGCGGCATTTTCA
>CAMBGJ010000215.1 GCA_945865805.1 Bordetella parapertussis | reverse complement strand
GAGGCGCTCGCCAATGCACAAAAAAATGGCGTGACGGACAAGGTGGCGTTTTACCAGCGCGATCTGTTTCAGACCGATTTGTCGCAGGCCACGGTGATCAGCATGTATCTGCTGCCGCGTGTGAACATGGAATTGCGCCCGAAACTGCTGGATTTGAAACCCGGCACGCGCATCGTGTCGCACGATTTCTCGATGGGCGACTGGAAGCCCGATGCGTACACACAGATTTATTCGCTGGAAAAATACACCGGCTCAGGCGGCGAGAGCGAGGTGTATTTCTGGGTGGTGCCGGCCAAGGTGGCGGGCGTCTGGCGCTGGGAGCTGCCGCTGCGCGGCGGCAAGATGCAAAGTTATGCGGTCACGCTCAATCAGACCTTCCAGATGGTCAGCGGTAGCGTCACGGTCAACGGGCGCGGCGCAGCATTGCAAAACGTCAAGCTCAGTGGTGACGAACTGAGTTTCAGTTTTAGCGCTGATCTGGGGGCAGGGCCAGTGCGCCATGAATTCAAGGGTAAGGCCGACGGCGGCAAAATCAACGGCGCTGGCAGTTTATCCGGCGGACGCACACAGGGGCGTTACGACTGGAACGCCGAACGCGCGTCCGTCGGCACCCTGCTCACGCCAGCCGTGGTGGCGCAAGGCCAGTAGGTTTTCAGCAGGGCTTCATGTAAGGATTCAACAATGCGAGTATGGTTAACGGCGATTTGCGGCGTGTTTTTTGCGGCACACGCCATGGCGGCAGAGGCACAGGATTACGGCGACACACCCTATGTGCAAACGCCGCAGGTGGTGGTCGACAAAATGCTCGAGCTGGCCAAAGTAACGAGCAAGGATTATCTGATTGACCTTGGTTCGGGCGATGGCCGCATGATCATCACCGCCGCCAAGCGGTACGGTGCACGCGGCTTTGGCGTCGATCTGAACAAGAGCCTGGTGACGCTGGCCAACCGCAATGCCGCGAAGATGGGGGTGGCAAACCGCGCCGTATTTTACGAACGCGATCTGCACGACACCGATATCAAGCCGGCGGACGTGCTGACAATTTATCTGCTGCCCGAAGTGAATCTCATGGTGCGCCCGCGCATACTCGATTTGAAGCCCGGCACGCGGCTGGTGTCGCACGATTACGGCTTCGGCGAGTGGCCGCCGGATGTCGAGCTCACCATGGATGCGCCAGGCAAGTCCGTGGGGCGCGACCAGAAGAGCAAGGTGATGTATTGGGTGGTGCCCTCGCGCGTGGCAGGCAAGTGGGTGTGGCAGGACGGCAAAAGCGTGGAGCGCTTTTACGAACTGCAAATCGATCAGGTGTTCCAGAAGATCAGCGGCACAGTGTCGTTTGGCGGGCGCAGCGCCAAGATCGAGGACGCGGTACTGACCGGTGACAACATCCGTTTTACAGCGGCACTGGACATCGGCGGCAAACCGGTAAGCCACGAATTCAATGGCAAGGTCGTTAACAACGCCATTACCGGCGAAGCGCGCGTAGCCGGGGCCGCGCAGGTGTGGAGCGCCACGCGCACCGAGTTGCGCGAGGCGCGATTCACCGATCTTAAACCCGGCATCACGGCGAGGTAGGCAGGTTGCACGCTCGTCTGCGGGGTGGGTTGATCGCGGCACTGCGGATGAAATGCTGCGGTTGGCGGCTATCACGCCCAACGACGTGGTGTACGACCTGGGTTCCGGCGATGGGCGTATCGTGATCGCGGCGGCGCGCGACTACGGCGCACGCGGCGTGGGCATTGATATCGATGCGGCGCTGGTGCGCGAGAGCACGGAAAACGCGCGCAAGGCCGGTGTCAGTGATCGCACGGTGTTTCGCGCCAGCGACATTTTCGCGGTGAATCTGCGCGAGGCGACGGTGGTGACGATGTATCTGCTGTCGGGCCTGGTGGCGAAGCTGGAACCCAAGCTGCTGGCTGAACTCAAACCGGGCACGCGCATCGTCGCGCACGACTACGGTTTCGAGAAATGGCAGCCCGATCGCAAGCAGCAGATTTCCAAGACCTACATGCTGTACGTGGTACCTGCCAGGGTGGCTGGCGGCTGGCAAATCGAAGCACCGCTGACACGCGGGCGCGAGTTTTTGCTGGATTTGCAGCAGCAGTATCAGCAAGTGCGTGGCGGCGTGCGGGTGCAGGGCGGATTTTTGCCGGCGTTCGAAGCGCGGATGGATGGCGGCAAAATCAGCTTTGTGCTGGTGGAAGATGACGTGAGTTACCGGTTTGAAGGCACCGTGGACGGTGATGCAATGGCAGGTGTGGTACGTTACGGGTATGGGCCTAAGTTGAGTGAGCAAAGCTGGCGGGCGCGGCGGGTGGTGGGTGGGTTGTGATTCAGCGCTCAGCGTTCAGCGTTCAGCGTTCAGGATTTAGGATTTCGGATTCAGCGAAGCACGTAAAACCAACCCCTGTCATTCCCGCGAAAGCGGGAATCCATACGATGTGCCATCTGGCACTGTGTTATGGATTCCCGCTTTCGCGGGAATGACAGGGGTAGTGTGGCGGGCAACCGCGATGAGTCTACGGGCAACAAATGGTTGAGATTACGTAACTATATGATTTTATTGATAAAAAATTATTTTATCGGAACGCTGCTGCTGGCATGTAGCATCGCGCCCGCATTCGCCCAATGGCCCTACGAAGTCCCCTTCGTACCGTCACCGCAAGTGGTGGTGGATGAAATGCTGCGCCTGGCGGATGTCAAAAAAGACGATTTCGTTTTTGACCTTGGTTCCGGCGACGGGCGTATTTTGATTTCTGCTGCGGCCAAATTCGGCGCGCGTGGCGTGGGTGTTGATCTGGATGAAAACCTGATTTATCAGAGCGAAGCCGCCGCGCAGGCTGCCGGGGTGGCGGATCGCGTGCAGTTCATCCGCCAGGATTTATTTAAGACCGATCTCGCACGCGCTACCGTCATCACCATGTATTTGCTGCCGGGGGTGAACATGCGGCTGCGTCCGGTGCTGCTGGGCCTGAAGCCCGGCACGCGCATCGTGGCGCATGATTTTGATCTGGGCGACTGGAAGCCCGATGTCAAACTCACCGTGCGCAAGAACGTAATGCTGTGGATCGTACCCGCAAAAATGGATGGCCGCTGGCGTTTGCAGTTGCCGTTACCTAAAGGTGCGCAGACGTGGGATCTGGACGTTCGCCAAAAGCATCAGGAGATCGACGGCGTGGTGCGCTCGGGGGATCGTCCGCTGGGCGGCATCTGGCAAACGTCGCTGCGTGGCGACAAGGTGAGTTTTGTGCTGGTGGACAACACCAATCGCGAAGACGAAGCCAATCTGTATTTCGAAGGCACGGTGAAGGGTGGCGTGATGGAAGGTGAATTCCGTCGTGGTGTCGGCGTGCAGCAGACGCGGCACGCGTGGCGCGCCGAACGGGTGCGGCCATGAGGTTAGCCGAGTTGCGCTATCTATTTGTTTTTATTGCACTTTTTTTGATGCTTGGCGTGCAGCCCCTGCGCGCCGCTGACGCGCCGTTTGTGGTGACGTTGCCGACAGTGGTCGACACCATGCTCAAGATGGGTCGGGTTAATGCTGATGACTATTTGATTGATCTCGGCTCGGGCGATGGCCGCATTGTCATCGCCGCCGCAAAACAGCACCGTGCGCGCGGCTACGGCGTGGAGCTTGATCCCAACCTGGTGCTGACCGCGCGGCGCGAGGCGCAGCGTCAAGGCGTGGCCGACCGTGTAACGTTTGAAGCGGAAAATCTGTTCAATATCGACATCGGCAAGGCCAGCATCATCACCATGTATATCGGTGAATCGGTGAACATGCGGTTGCGGCCGACGCTGCTGAAGTTAAAACCCGGTACGCGCATCGTGTCGCATGATTTCGATTTGGGCAATTGGACGCCCGATGAGAAGGTGACGATCCCCGTGCCCAACAAACCGTACGGCCCGCCGCGCAGCGATATCATGCTGTGGGTGGTGCCGGCAGATTTCTCGGGTACGTGGACGTGGAAACTGCCTGTTGGCGGTGCGGAGGCGTCTCACGAAGCGAGATTTGAGCAGACCTTTCAGCGGCTTGACGGTAGAGGCAGCGTCGCTACGCGGCAGGCGGCCATCGGCAGTCCACAAATAAGCGGTGACACCGTTCGCTTTGTCATGGGGGCTGAGATCGCGGGCAAGTCGGGATGGCGCGAGTTCGAGGGCCGCATCAACGGCGACACGATCACCGGCACCACCGCTATCGTGGCCGATGGCGGCAAAACCCTCTTAAAGGACACAACCGTGCCATGGCGCGCGACGCGCACGGCACGCGGTAAATGGATGACTGACTCACCGTCGGCGACATTCGAGCCGGCGGCGCGCTGAATCGAACCACATTGAACAGAATCAAACAGAATATTTCCAAGGAGCAGCAATGAGATTTCTAAAACAGGCAGCAGTATTTCTGGCAGTGGCGGCGCTGGCGTCAGGCACGCACGCGCAAACCGGCGTGGGCGACGTGGTGTATGTGCCTACGCCGCAACTGGTGGTCGATGAAATGCTGTTGATGGGCAAGGTCAACAAAAACGATTACCTGATCGATCTGGGCTCCGGCGATGGGCGCTTTGTCATCACTGCTGCCAAAAATCATGGTGCCAAGGCGCTGGGCGTTGATCTCGATACCTATCTGCTTAAGCTCGCCAACGAGGCCGCGCGCAAGGAAGGCGTCACCGACCGCGTAACCTTCCGCGAGCAGAATCTGTTCGAGACCGATATCTCGGCGGCCACGGTGGTATCCACCTATCTGCTGCCGGAAATGAATCTCAAATTGCGTTCCAAGATCATGAAATTGAAACCCGGCACGCGCGTGGTGGCGCACGATTACAGCATGGGCGACTGGTACCCGGATGAACAAAAAACCCTGGTGGTGCCGGAGAAGAAAGTCGGCAATCCCGGCATCAGCTACATTTTTCACTGGGTGGTGCCGGCGGTGGCTGCGGGCAAATGGCAATCGCAGATCAACATCGGCGGCAAGGACGTGCCGTATGAATTCGATATGACACAGTTTTTCCAGAACATTGATGGCGACGCTTCGGCGGGTGGCCTGCGCGGCGAAATGCGCGGAAAAATGGTCGCGGAACAGATACGCTTTTCACTCTCCGGACGTAGTGGCTCGAAACTGGAGCGTCACGAATTCAACGGACTGATGAGCGGTGAATCCATCACCGGCACGGTGCGCATCGGCGAAGGTGCCGGGGCCAGGCAGGCCGCGTGGACCGCCAAACGCGTGAAGCGCGGCGAACTCACCCGCGCGCAAGACGAGCCGGAGGCGAAATAATATGAGCGATCCCTCCAGCAGCAACACACAATCTGCCGCGCAACCCAAGGCGTCACTAACGGTATTCGACGCCTGCACCATGATCGTCGGGCTGATCGTGGGTGCGGGGGTGTTCGGCACACCGGCGATCGTGGCCGGTGCGATGAACGATGAAACGTTGGTTCTCGCGGTGTGGGTGGCGGGCGGTGTGTTCTCCATCATCGGCGCGCTGTGTTATGCGGAGCTGGTGACGGCGTTTCCCTCGGCGGGCGGCGAATACCATTTCATTCAGCGTGCGTTTGGCCGCTCGCTGGCGTTCCTCTACGGCTGGGCGCGCATGACGGTGATCGTGGCAGGCTCCATCGCGGTGTTCGCCTATCTCTTCGGCGACTATCTGTCACGGGTGATTAACCTCGGGCCGTATTCCTCGGCGATCTGGGCAGCGTTGGTGGTGTTTGTGCTGACGGCCGTCAACTATCGCGGCATTCAGGAAGGCAAGACCACGCAGAATATTTTTACCGTGCTTGAAGTGTGCGGTCTGCTGCTGATCATCGTGGCGGGTTTGTTTCTGGCGGCACCGCCCGCACCGCCCCCCGCCGTGGTGGCCGGGGCGGCTGGCGGTGGCGGCCCGTGGTACCTGGGGGCGGGCCTGGGCACGGCGATGCTGTTTGTGCTGTTCACCTACGGCGGCTGGAATGACGCCGCCTACATATCCGCCGAGGTCAAGGGCGAGCGCAATATGGTGCGTGCTTTGTTGATCGCCATCAGCGTGGTGGCGGTGCTGTATGTGCTGATCTCGCTGGCGTATATGAAAGGTCTGGGCCTGCACGCGATGGCGCGCTCCGATGCGGTGGCGGCTGATTTACTCAAAGCCGTGTGGGGCAGCACCGGTGAAAAAGTGATATCGATCATGATCGCGATTGCCGCGTTGACCTCGGTGAACGGCTCCATCATCGTCGGCGCACGCTCGAACTACGCGCTGGGCAAGGATTGGCCGATCTTTGGTTATCTGGGGAAATGGGATGCGGCCAGCGGTTCGCCGCGCAACGCGCTGGTGGTGCAGGGCGTGATCGCGATGGCGCTGGTGGGGCTGGGCGCGACACAAAAAGCCGGTTTCAAGGGCCTGGTGGAATATTCGTTGCCGGTGTTCTGGGGATTTTTTCTGCTGGTGGGCGTGGCGCTGTTTGTGTTGCGTTCCAAGGAACCCAACGCGACGCGACCGTTTCGGGTGCCGCTGTACCCGGTGTTGCCGGCGATTTTTGTGTGCGTGTGCGGCTACCTGCTGTATTCCAGTCTGACGTTTCACAAGGACAACGCGCTGGTGGGCTTGGGCGTGCTGGCGATAGGTGGCGTGATTCTGTTGTTTGTGCGCGGCAAAGACGCGAAGTAGCCTTGTAATGTAGGGCGGGAGACATCCCGCCGTTCAGATTGGGTGCTTTGTGGCGGGATGTCTCCCGATCAACTGCGGATATCTCGTCTGCGGCAAACACCGGTGGGCGGCACCGCAGGATGCTCACTGGCACCGGCGCATCTTGAAAATGCCGCGCGTCGCCCCCATCTTTTGATCAGCTTATCGTAACCATTTGTTTTTATTGAGGTTTTTATCATGTCTGAAACTGCCGCCCCCGCCAAGGAAACCCTGGGTTTCCAGGCCGAAGTCAAACAACTGCTGAATCTGATGATTCACTCCTTGTATAGCAACAAGGAGATTTTTCTGCGTGAATTGATTTCCAACGCGTCGGATGCCGCCGACAAGCTGCGTTTCGAGGCGCTCACCGATAAGGCCTTGTTCGAGAACGACACGGAATTAAGAATCCGCGTGTCGTTCGACCCCAAGGCGCGCACCATTACTGTGGCCGACAACGGCATCGGCATGTCGCGCGACGAGGTGATCAGCAACATCGGCACCATCGCCAAATCCGGCACGCGTGAATTCTTCAGCAAGTTAACTGGGGATCAGGCGAAAGACGCCAATCTCATCGGCCAGTTCGGCGTGGGGTTTTATTCGTCGTTTGTGGTGGCCGATAAAGTGACCGTGGTCACGCGCCGCGCGGGCCAGCCTGCGGCCAGCGGCGTATGCTGGGAATCCGATGGCGGCGGCGAATTCACGCTGGAGGCCGTCAACAAGGAAACGCGCGGCACCGAGGTCACGCTGCACCTGCGCGAGGGTGAAGAAGAACTCAACGATTTCACCAGCGGCATGCGGCTGCGCACGATTATCCGCAAGTATTCCGATCACATCACGCTGCCGATTCTGATGCAGGTGGAAGAGTGGGACAAAGACAACAGCGTTTACAAAACCACCGGCAAGGATGAAACCGTCAATCAGGCGAGCGCCTTGTGGGCGCGTAGCAAATCAGACATCACCGAAGAGCAGTATCACGAGTTCTACAAACACGTGTCGCATGATTACGAAGCGCCGCTCGCCTATTCGCACAACAAGGTCGAGGGCCGCAAGGAATTCACGCAGCTGCTGTACATCCCCGCGCGCGCGCCGTTTGATTTGTGGGATCGCGAGCACCGCCGCGGCATCAAGCTCTATGTGCGGCGCGTGTTCATCATGGACGACGCCGAGCAACTGCTGCCGGTGTATCTGCGCTTTGTGCGTGGCGTGATTGATTCGGCCGACCTGCCGTTGAATGTGTCGCGCGAGATTTTGCAGGAGTCGAAAGACATCGAAGCCATGCGCGGCGCGAACGTCAAGCGCGTGTTGTCGATGATCGAAGACCTCGCCGAGAACAACAAGGAAAAATTCACCACCTTCTGGAAGGAATTCGGCAAGGTGATCAAGGAGGGCGTGGTCGAGGATTACGCCAACCGCGAGCGCATCGCCAAGACACTGCGCTTTGCCTCCACCCACAACGACACCGAAGCGCAGGAAGTGTCACTCGCCGATTACATCGCGCGCATGAAGCCGGAGCAGGAAAAAATCTACTTCGTCACCGCCGAAACCTTTGCTGCCGCGAAGAACAGCCCGCACCTCGAAGTGTTCCGCAAGAAGGGTGTGGAAGTGCTGCTGATGGCCGACCGCGTCGACGAGTGGGTGATGCAGCATTTGACCGAATTCGAGACAAAGCCGCTGCAGTCGGTAGCCAAGGGCCGTCTCGAACTCGGCAAGCTCGAAGATGAAGCCGAGAAAAAAGCGCAGGAAAAAGAAGAAAGCGATTCCAAGCCGTTGCTGGAACGCATCAAAAAATCACTCGGCGACACGGTGAAAGACGTGCGCGTCACGCTGCGCCTAACCGACTCGCCCGCCTGTCTGGTGGCGGATGAGCACGACATGGGCGCGAACTTCGCGCGCATGATGAAAGCGGCGGGGCAAAATGTGCCGTCGTCCAAACCGATTTTGGAGATTAATCCGCATCACCCGCTGGTGGCGCGCCTGAAAGACGAATCTGACGAAGATCAATTCACCGATCTGGCAAAAGTCATATTCGATCAATCGATGCTGGCAGAAGGCGGCCAGCTTGAAGACCCGGCGGGGTTTGTGAAGCGGCTGAATCAGTTGATGCTGGCGTTGGGGGCAAAGTAATTGCTGCGTGATGGTCAGGTAAGTATTTGATTTATTGAGTATTTTTTACCTATTGCATGGGTGTGTCGTTTACCCAAACCGCTCCGGCCGATAAGGTGCCGGGTCGGTAAACGTTGCTTTGCCGCTCATCATCTCCGCGAGTAGCCGCCCGGTTACCGGCCCCAGTGTGAAGCCCAGGTGATGATGGCCAAAGTTCAACCACAGACCTTTCCTGCCGGGCGCGGGGCCGATGGCGGGCAGCATATCGGGCAGGCAGGGGCGGCGGCCGAGCCATGCTTCGTTGTCGACCGCATCGCCCAGCGGAAAAATCTCGCGCGCCATCGGTTCGGTTTTTTC
>CAMBGJ010000214.1 GCA_945865805.1 Bordetella parapertussis | reverse complement strand
TTTCTGCTCATGGTTGAGCTGCGACAGATCCGGTAGTGTTTCCGGGCACTTTTCCATGACTCACAGCATACGGCACTTGCTCTTAAAGTACAATCTTTTTACTCGGGCTGAATAGAGACTGCTCGGGAAACATTTCGATGCATTGTCCGAAAACGCAGGCGACTTGCGGCGTTTTTTCGAGTAAATCAAGTGCTCCCGGAATCCACCCCGGCTGTATCACGCTATCGCCATCGACCAGTTGCACATATTGCCCTCTCGCCATACGCAGGCCCTTGTTACGCGCCTTCGCGGCTGACGGCTGCTTGGTATCTAGGTGCTGTACCGTCACTCCCGGAATGTGTTTGGCGATTTCAACACTGCGATCCTGCGAGCCACTGTCCACATAGATGACCTCGACATCATACCCTGCCGGCGAGTTCACCAGCACAGCCTCAAGGCATTCCTTTAAACGAACCTCCTCGTTCAAGCCAATGACCACGAAGGACAGAACAGGATTTGCCGGGCGTTGCATGCAGGTCAAGAATTTAGCGAATCGCGACGAATAAGGTATTTGAGGTGTTGAACACTCAGGCTCTTTGCCGTGCAATTTCAGCGATCACGCGCTGTCCGTCAATCCGTCGGAGAACTTCGGCGCGGCCGCAAAAAAGGACGCTTGATTTCCAGAAATCCGCGAACATACCGGGAGGGTTGCTGTCAGTTTGCCGCAAAATCCACCGCCGTAGCGAAAAGATACCGAGACCCAAGCCGAACGCTAAATCCGTAAGCCGCGCATATGCCAGCCCATGATTCTTTACAAAATAGCGGCTCCGCGAGGCGAACCAATACGCTGGCATCCGTTTGAGATTTCGATCCTTACCCGACACGCCGGTGCTTTGCCCTGAAATGTGCATGATCCGGCTCTGAGGAACGTACCAACACGGCCATCCAGCGCGCAGGGCACGCAGGCAATAATCGACTTCTTCAAAATACAGAAAATAGCCTTCGTCCATCAACCCTATGGCATCGATGACTTCACGGCGAATCATCATGCTGGCACCCGCCACCCAATCGGTCTGCTCCGGTTCACGCCCCATCGTCTTAGCCACCAACCATCCGCGCAGCACCCGCGACACCAGACCCAGCCGAACCGCACTCTCAAGCTGACTCCACACAGTATGAAATCTGAACGCTATGGGCCACTCCGAGCCATCCTCGTTCTCGTAGCTGCTGCCTGCGATACCCACGGTTTTGTGAGCATCCATGTATTCTACCAATGCACGAATGGCACCCTTGCGAACCTAGGTATCGGGATTAAGCAACAGAAAATACGCGGGCGGTGCCGCCTGTTTAAGCGCACCTTCAATGCCTCGGTTGTTACCGTACGAAAAGCCCCCATTTTGCTCCGCAATGATCAATGACACCCAGGTTTCCCAGCCATTTTCGTATATGGCGCGGCCCAAGGCGTCTGCATCACCTGATGCGTTCTCCACCACCACCACGCGTATCCACGGATCCGCCTGGACCTCGGTTTGCAGCGATCTCAGACAAGCAATAGTCAGCGCGGCGGACTTGTAGTTGACGATCACAACGCGCACTCGCTCCGCCACCTGCCTCAATGAGGCCTCATTGTTATTCATCTCAGAGTTTCCCAGCCCGCGATTGCGCCTCGGATGCACGAATCACGCGATTCATCGAAGATACCACCAGCTTATCGCTGCCTAACCATAGGCGGGAAAGCCATTTCGCTTCCCGGCCACGCTTGTCGCCAACATTAAACAGCGTGGGCCTGGGTCTGGAACAGGCCAGCTGCAAGCTCAGAATGCCCCACGCGCGAGCTCCTTCCCCTACCCGCCGCAGGGTGACTCGATCACAGCGTTTATCTTGAACTTCCACGGCGGCATTCGGTGCAGCATAAACCTCGAAATTTGCCTGAGGAAACCGCTCGCACAAAAGATCAATATCGTCTGCCCACCGCCCTGATGGCGCAAGTAGCAGCACTCTGATGGCGGTGGCATTACTATTCTGTAATAGCCATTTGCAGGCCGAGGACTCCTGCTGCTTTTTCTGTATAGATTCGGGAGCAATTCCCAGCGTATCCACCTGCTTCGGCATGGCTCGAACGCGCCATAGCAACTCCGAGTGACTATTCTCTGATCTTGCCATTCGTGCGCTGGCTTCGATGTCTTTTGTCATCGCATGCATCTTAAACTGCGAGGCATACAACGACACCAGACGCAGCTTCTGCGTCAATGCATCATCAATGGATATAGCTTCGGGTTCCAGGTCAAACCCGGCGTGCGTCAAGGCACCCACCATTTCGTCAGTAAACTGGGGGAATCTGGCTGCATAAGGAACATCCTGATAGACGCGCACAATTCGATTTGCGATTAAGTCCGGATGAGCCACGAACGCTGCCAGGCACGCATTCATCGTCAGTACGTGATCAGAATGCGGCGATCCGAGAGGTATCCAAACTTCCTCCGATGGCGTTTCCGTTAGCACTTTGACTACCGCATCGATCCACTTGTTTCGCTCTTTGACGCCAGCGCTACGTGATGTCGAAACCGCGATTGCAATACGACGCTGCAAGTAATAGTCCAACCCCCAGTCGGCATCGTTGTGGCGTAAAACCACATCCGTCAAGCCTGCTTCGATGTACTTGCCGCCAACCATACCGGTAAACAACCCAGATTCACGGCGGCGAATGTCCGTGACCTGCGCAACATTGAAATAGTCCCGCCCGAGATTATAGTAACTCGTGAAATTGCTGCGGCTCGCCATGGTCGCCACGACAAATTCACAGGTGTGCCGACGCTGCCACATAACCCCGCCAATGCTAAGCGCTGCGTCGTCGGCATGGGGCTCGATCACCAGTATCTTGCGCCGATTTTCTGGGAAATCCGGCTCCAGCGTTTCGCAAAGCTCGCTGTGAAGGAAGGATGCGACTACGGCATCCGCGTCATTAGGAAAACGCTTTCGCAGCTCATCTAGGGATAACGGATGCTAAATGGCATTCCAGACAGACACTTCCGCAGGCGCTAGTGCCCGCGCGGATCGCGTTGACGCCAGAAAATACAGCGCATTGCCATTAAGGAAAAAATGCGGGCGGCGCAACACTAGGTGATTCGAGGCGATGCCCGCTTGAATATTCAAGCGTTCCTCCGGAATATATACAACTTAGAAAACCTCTTTGCGCAAGCGTTTCAACGGCCAGTTGCTTATTGCCCAAATATACTTCGGCCCGGACTTTCACTCAAGATGCCATAAACACCAGGTTCATTTTCTTAAACGCCTTTCGCCCAGCCTTTCCGTTGCGGGGAGTGGCGCGCAGCGGTAGGTTGGGGCTGCACACTTACGCGAGCGCAGGTATCGCCGAATTGAACACCGCGATCAGTATCCGGTCGCCAGGTTGAAGCCCTTACCAACCAGTAAACCCAAAACTACCATAGGCATTACAAGCATTTCCCGCCGCCAATCGAATATGCCGCGTTTCACCATATGATAAATCATCGCCGGTAAAATTGAATAGTAACTGAGCACGATACCCCACAGCGCACCGGGTAATCCAAAATACTGAAACCCCAACGGCGTCAGCACGAACAAGGTCACCAGTTGAATCGCTATCGTTTGCGTAAGTATTTTTGGCACGCCTAAAGCCAGGAAACACTGCCAAGCCAGTCGAAAGGGGATCGTCAATAAACAAAATGCCAGTAACTCCAGCATCCATCCCGCTTCGGCGTAGCGCCGGTCGTACAACAAAGCAATCAGCACCTGCCCGGAACATATTAAGGCTCCGGCGCAAAAATACGTAAATGCAGCTATGGCGCGATGCAGCCGGTAATAGCTGCGTTGCAGGTCACCTGGCCGCTCCCGCACCACTTCGCTGAAAGCCGGAAATGCAACGGCGGCCATGATTTTTTCCAGCACTTGTTCGACCGAATAATAGAGCATATAGGCGATGACGTACACCCCTAGCACGGCGGGACTCACAAACAAACCTAAAAGCAGCCTGTCACCGTTGAGCACCAGGAAACCGAGTATCGATGAGACAAATATCCACTTACCGAACCGGATAATTTCGCGAAATGCCGCGTCGTCCCAGTGCCAGCGGTTGCTGGTGCCTGGCAAGTAAATATGGCTAAGTAGCATCCTAAGTGATGCGGAAAACAAGCCACCCGAGACCAATGCCCAGATTGAGAGATCGACATACACCCAGCAGAGCATCACGGTAAGTCCCATCACCTGACTGCTCAGGCTAATCTGGACCACCCGGTGTAACAACAGGCTTCTGCTGGCTTCGGCCAGCTTTGTCGACTCGAAACTCACTATAAGGGCATTGACAGACAACACCGCGATCACATAAGGCAAGATCGGGTCCGCATACACGCTGCCAGCAGGCGTCACACCCAAATATTTCGCGGCGGCAACCAGAAGGCTCACTGCGAGTGCCAATACCCAAATCAGGACGCCTTGCAGTATCTGTACCGACCAAACCGTATTCAAGAATACCGCCGACTCGCCATTCTTACTCTGCACAATGTTCTGCCGCAGACCCATGTCGGAAAACATGGTTAACCCAACCATGACGATCGTAGCTATGGCGACGATGCCGAACATTTCCGGTGCCAACAAGCGTGTCATGATGAGGTTGGAACCAAAACGCATCGCATGGCTCAGCCCCAAGCCTGCCATAGTCCAGCCACCCGCTCGAAATATGCGTTGCTTAAGTGTTCGGGGTTTCGATTCAGGCATAAGATTCGAGCATTGCGCGGCAATACCGCGTATACGTTTACTGACAGCAATTGGGCGGCGAAAAGTCCTGTGTGGCTGGGCGCTGCAGCGTCAAGGTGCCCGCAACGCCTGCGTGCATCCCGTCACTATGGCTCGGCGGCAAATCCGAGGTAGATACCGGCGCTACGCGATACCACGGTGCGGGGGAGGTCAATATATAACATCATTGAACACATACAAGAACGTCGCGGCTGGCGCAAGACCGCGAGCATCTGCCCCGACTGCAGCATTCAACGACAAACGGCCCTTGAAGGATGTGGCAGCAATCTCGGCTTTTTCAATTTTCACATTGTCAGCCATCAAATTGTTGTCCTTGGGATCGCCCTGCATCCTGAACAATGTAATCGACTTCGCGCTCTTGAAAGGCAGATCGACCGTAACCGACGTAAATCCATCATCCCCCGACCGCGGATACCCAGGCACCTTGCGTGACACAACCGCGACACTGACGCGCTTGCCTTTCTGCGTCGCGTACACAGCGGCTAACGGCGCATTTTTGACCCCCTGGCAGCGCTGATACGCCTGCAGATCCGTACTCGGCGCACTGATCGTCTCCGTGCGCAACATATCTCCCGTTGCCTCGTTATTGAACAAAGCCAACAACTTCCAGGAGGGGTAGGCCTGTCCGCCTCGATGCCATAAAGCGTGCGAGCTCCAATACTCCCCGTCCTTGAAGACAAAGAAATTCTGCAGGTCGAAACCGCGATACGCTCTGTCAAGAAAAGAATCCAATGTTGCCGTGCCCGCCGCCAGACTTTTCATGACCTGCTCCTGCTGACGGGCTTGTTCGGCGGTGACCCGGACATTATTCAATCCATTTAACGCATATCCGGGACCCGCTTCATAGGTTCCGGTTCGCAGTGGCGTCGCGCGTTTGGCAATGATTTCCGCCAATTCCTTAGCGTGCATTTCCGCCTGAGGAATCGCCGACTGACTAACTTGTGTAAGCACATTGAATAAACTGGCCGAATTAAGCGCTGGCGGCCCTTCGCCTTCGTCCCAGCCGCCGTTGTAACCCGCCACTGTCATGTGCTGGGACGACGGAGATACCAACGCGGCCTCCCGCCCATAAGGAAGTCCGGCCCAGCCTCCCAGAACAAATTTAAATTTCTTGTCCAGATTAGCCTGTCGCCAGTATGGGCTACTACGCAAGATCGAAATAATGTATTCCTGGTACAGGCCGTACACCTGCCCTCCCGTGTAGGTCTTGCCAGTGGCCGCATCGGCCATGCCATCAAATATCCACGGATAGAAAAGCCGGTTCCAGGTTTCGTTTCCCAGCTCAAAGTAGATTTGATCAAAGACATCGCTCCACGGTGCCGCTTGACCTTGCCGATAGCGCTTGTGCGCCCATGGCTTGGATCCCGGCGTATCCGTTTTCGGATCGAATGGCGCGGCCATGAATTCCACAAACCCGAGCCACTCCTGCGGACTCATATGAAATTCCAACTGCAGCCACGGCCGCACCCCCGCCTTGCGGATCAACTTCAACGTCTGTGGGATCGTATTTCCCCGCCCGCGGACGCTGGTGATACCTCCGCCATTGGTAATTTGTGCGAGGTCGTACGTGCGAAATCCGGTCTTGATGAACCCATGGGTGCGCAACGCCTGCATGCCAGAAGCTTTAAGTTCGCCATATTGCCGCGCCGTATAGTCCAGATACTCAGTGTCAGCCTGATACACACGAAAATTGTCGACGCTAAATATCCCGGGCCCGGAAAACTCCAGATGCATGCGATTGGCTTGCCCGGTGGTATTGATCTCTTCCGGCGTAAAGGTAGCAACAAATTTTTGCCATTTATTACCAGGTTCAAAAACAATCGGCTCGATTTGCCGGGCATAAAATGGATCGACCCTGAAGCGCACGGAGCCGCTGCCCGATTCTCGACGTAACCACACTTCCACCTTATAGGCTCGCTTTTCGAGTACCTGATAATACGTTTGCGCCGTGCCGCTATGATTGTGCATGCCTATAGATTCTTTCGCGCCAGCGCCGACCTCCAGTTTAAGGTAGGTCTCGCCGGCATCCTCGACAGGTGTGCTCGGATCGTGCCTCACCAACTCCCAACGCTTACCCTCACTTTCATCGGGAAAAAAATCAACCAATCCCGACAATAAAATACTGTATTCGCCCCAGGCATTCCACACGCGATTGGAAATTTGTTGGTTACGCGATGTTTTATAGAATTTCTTGCTGACGATAACCATATCGCCCGCCTTGATACGCTGCTCAACAGACGCGGCGGTGGTCGCCAGTTGCATGAAATGTCCCGCATGCTTGTCTGGTGGGTAGTCCGACATAAACACAACATAGCCCGCCAGATTACCAGCTGACACCGGATTCCATTCCAGGTGCAATGCCCCATCGGGCGCTATCTTGCCGCTAAGGTTTTCCGGCGCGGACGGCGGGTTGGAATCAAGCAGCGATTTGGCTGCCTTGAAGTCAACGAACGCATTGGTCGACTCCCCCTTACCCGTGTTTTCCGGACGTTCGATGGCCAGCGCAGCCGCTGGCGCGGACAAATTGCCACTACGATCCACCGCCCGCACGGTAAAGTAGTATTTAACCTTGGGGCGGTTATAGCCCGCCCAGCGGAATACGAACCGCGTGGTATTGGGTGGTATTGGGTGGTACTACGGCGTCGTTCTTCATGGCACGCACCCAACCACTGACATGGAACCCGCCCTCAGCGACTTTGTCTTCGCGTACCAGGTTGAATTTGCCGTTCGTTATGCGATACACGCGAACATCAGCGCCATCCAGAAACCCTTCGCGCAGCGTATCGAAGTGGGACAACGCGCTGGCACTGGCAACGACACGATTTGGAGAATCCTCCAGAACCCTGTATTTGTTGCGATAAATAATCGGTTCAAAACCCGAAGACTGATCAAACAGACTGTTGCCGATGCTGCCGACAGTGGCGGTAAAAGCGCCTACATCCTTGTTGACGACTTCGCTCGTTACCTTGAAGTGGGCCGGCGCATTAAACGCGCCGCCGTTCGGCAACACATCCAACGCATGCGCTGGAGCACCTATGCCGTATAAGACTAACGCATATAGCGCGACTATTGCTTTAGAGCGCATGCCTAAGTCCCGTACCGCACCGGCGACTTGGCATACTTCAAAGCGGCCAGCGCGCTATAACACGCCAGCCACGAAGTTTTAGGATTATCCGGCGATGGCACGTTTTCGAATTTGATGCTGATGTTGCCGGTTTTACCGCGCATCTCGATATGATGGGTGTTGACTGTCAACGCCGGATCGGCTATGCATTTCAGGCGCGTGCGGTCGAATCCGATGCCTGACAGACTCAACACCGCAGCGATGTTCACATTGGCGGGAAAGTGCGGCACGCCCTCGCGCGCAGTGCCGTCAAACAGCACGGTGGCATTTTTCAGGCTATCCATGTCGACGCCGAGTTTTTTGACATACGCGATGCCTTTCCACGCCGCTGGCGGTTTGGCTACCGAGATACTCACGCTGTCCATGTCGGACAACGCCGCTGCCTTCAAGGCATCCAGGCCGCCAATGCCGCCCGACGGCACATACAGTAGCGCACCAGTGGCGTGCGCGGCACTTTCGAGGCGCAGGCGCAATGCGTCATCGCACAACGCGCCGCCGGAAAGCACGATCAAGGCGATACCCTTTTCCAGTAGCGCCACACCGAAATCACGCACGGCCTCGTGGGAGGCGGCTTCCACCACCACCTCGGCTTGCTGTGCCAGCAGTTCATCCAGCGTGGTGACGTACGCGATGCCGTGTTCGCTGGCCAGCGGCTTGCCGCGCGACGCATTACTGCGACCGACTACTGCCACTACTTTGGCATCGCCCAGATCACCGCGGCGAATATGTTCGATAAACAGGGTGGCGATGGTTCCGCCCCCGATAATGGCTACGCGCATAAAGATTCCCTGCTGAATTGCGGCGATTGTACCGCGAATCAGCTCAGGGGATCACAAGCATACGCTGCCGCTAAGTCGCTGGCAGCGGCGAAACAGGCTCTAAGGCGGCGTAGCCCGGGCCACCGGCGCAACCCAGGGCTTGGGTTTTTCCGCGCGTTGGTAGAGCGGCAACGCTTCTTTCAGGTGCGACTCGATTTCCTTGATGCGGTTAGGCCCCGACGGGTGCGTCGACATAAACTGCGGCGGCGCGCCTTTATTGGCGGCGCTCATTTTCTGCCACAGTGTCACACCCGCGCGCGGATCGTAGCCGGCGCGGGCCGCGATATCGAGGCCCACCAGATCGGCGTCGGTTTCGTCGTTGCGCGAGTACTTGAGCGACAACAGGTTCGCGCCGGTCTGCACCAGGCCGTCGTATTTGCCGCCGGTGGCAATCGACAAACCCACCGCGCCGATTTTCGTCAGCGCGTTTTTGCTCGCCTGTTCGCGCGCATGTTCGCGCAGCGCATGGGCGATTTCGTGGCCCATCACCATCGCCACTTCGTCATC
>CAMBGJ010000213.1 GCA_945865805.1 Bordetella parapertussis | reverse complement strand
AACGAGGTGGCCGCCGAATTCGGCGCGGTGGGTGCGATGAAAGCCCGCGCGCTGAGTGGCAATGGTGGCGCGCCGGTGGATGTGATCGTGCTGACTGACGCCATGATCGATGAATTGGCCGCGTCGGGCTTCGTGGCACCGGGGCGGTTTGATCTGGGTAAAGTGGGAACCGGTGTTGCCGTGCGTGCGGGTGTGGCGAAGCCCGATGTATCGAGCGCGGATAGTTTGCGTGCTGCGCTGCGTGCGGCGAGCGTGATTACCTTTCCCGATCCTGCGATCGCCACCGCAGGCAAGATTGTCATGGCTTGTCTGGATCAATTGGGGATTGCAGCCGAGGTCAAAGACCGGTTGAAATTTTTTCCCAACGGCAATGCGGCGATGAACTGGATGGCCGCCCACGGCAATGCGCAAACCATCGGCATCACGCAGAACAGCGAGATTCTGCCGATCACGGGCGTGACGTATGTGGCGCCGCTGCCGGATGAATTTCAGGCGAAGGCCACGTACTCGGCGGCTTGCGTGGCCAGCAGCGCGCATGCAGCAGCGGCAAAAGATTTTATTTCACGTTTGACATCCCCTGCGACGCGACCGATGCTGGCGGCGGCAGGGTATGAATTCTAAAAGGAGATTTCCATGGACAGCCGTATCGTGCACCTCGCGTTAAAAGTCGAAAACCTCGAAGAAACCACGGCGTTTTATCAAAAGGTATTCGGCTTCTGGGAAGTCGAAACGCGCAAGACGCGTGATCATCTGTCGCGTCATCTGACTGACGGCGCAATGGATTTCACGCTGATCAAGTACGATGACGGTACACAATCCGCCGAGTCGAAGGCTTCGGGCGAAGGCCCATGCATCCATCACTTTGCCATCGAGGTGGACGACATCGAAAAATACACCGAGCAGATCAAGCAGCAGGGCTGCCAGATCGTCAGCGACCCCGGCGTGATTCCGGTCAAATTCAAAGCGCCGGGTGGCACCACGGCGGAGCTGGTGCCTGTAGGCCGTTACAAGAAGACGCAGCGTCCGGCGGCGTAGTTTTACCACTGGTACGATTTGCACGAGTGACAGCGCGGTTCGCTGACGCAGGCATCACGTGAAAAGGAGGCATCCATGCAAGGCGCCATGATGAATTTCCCGTTGACGCTGACGCACGTGCTGACACGTGCGGGCCGCTTGTATGGCGCGTCCGAGATCGTGTCGCGCCTGCCAGATCGATCGTTGCATCGTCATCGGTATGCGGATTTTCACCGGCGGGCGTGTGCGTTGGGTGCGGCGCTGCAAAAGCTCGGCATGAAAAAAGGCGATCGCGTGGCGACGCTGATGTGGAACCACTATGCGCATCTGGAAGCCTACTTCGGCATCCCGTGCGCGGGCGGGGTGCTGCATACGCTGAATCTGCGGCTGCATCCGGACGACATTGCTTACATCGTCAACCATGCCGAGGATCGTTTCCTGATTGTTGACGACGTGTTATTGCCGTTGCTGGAAAAATTCAGCGCGCAGGTCAAGTTCGAGCGCATCATCGTTGTGTCGCTCACCGGCAAGCCCGTGCCGCAGGGGTTCGACGACTATGAAGCGTTGCTCGCAGATGCGCCCCGTTTCGAATTGCCGCAGTTGGACGAGAACGACGCCGCAGGTATGTGTTACACCTCCGGCACCACGGGCAAGCCCAAGGGCGTGGTGTATAACCACCGCGCGATTGTGTTGCACGCGTTGGCGACGGCGACGGTGGATGTGCTGGGCTTGTCCAACCGCGATGCGTTGTGCCCGGTGGTGCCGATGTTTCATGTGAACGCCTGGGGGCTGCCGTTCTCGGCGGCGATGGTGGGCGCGAAGATTGTTTTTCCCGGCCCGCATCTGGATGCGGTGAATCTGCTCGACCTGTACGAATCCGAAAAAGTGTCGATGTCGGCGGGCGTGCCGACGATCTGGATGGGCATGCTGCAGGCGCTGCAAAAAGAGCCGAAGCGCTGGACGCTGCAAAAAAATCTGCGCATGGTGTGCGGCGGGGCGGCGGCGCCAGAGTCGATGATTCGCGCTTTCGATCAATTCGGCATGCGCGTGATACACGGCTGGGGCATGACCGAGACTTCGCCGTTGGGCGCGATCAACTTTATCAAGCGCGAACTCGATGGCCTGACGCCGGACGAAGAATACGCGGTGCGCGCCAAGCAGGGCGTGCCGCCGCCGTTTGTCGAGCTGCGTACCATGACCGAGAGCGGCGAAGCGCCGTGGGACGGCCAGTCAATGGGCGAATTGCAGATCCGCGGGCCGTGGGTGGCGGCGGCCTATCACGGCATGGCCGAGTTGCCGGACGAGCAGGATAAATGGACGGCCGACGGCTGGTTTCGCACCGGCGATATTGCGATCATGGATCAACACGGCTACATGAAAATTGCCGATCGCGTGAAAGACCTGGTGAAATCGGGCGGCGAGTGGATCAGCTCGGTCGATCTGGAAAACGCGCTGGTGGCACACCCGGCGGTGCTGGAGGCGGCGGTGATCGCCGTGCCCCACCCGAAATGGGACGAACGGCCGCTGGCGGTGGTGGTGTTAAAGCCGGGCCAAAGCGCGACCGCCGAGGCCTTGCGCGAGCATCTGGCGCCCCGCTTCGCCAAGTTCTGGCTGCCAGACGCGGTGTTGTTCGCCGACGCAATTCCAAAAACCTCGACGGGCAAGATGTTGAAAGCTAAACTGCGCGAACAATACCAAAATTATTTTACTCAATGAAAGGGCTGCATCATGACCCAAGCCAACGCTGTCCCGCTGCAAATCGATGTGGTTTCAGACGTCGTTTGACCCTGGTGTTTCATCGGTAAGCGCAAACTCGAAATCGCGCTGAAGCTGCTCGCCGAGCAGCATCCCGATGTAAAACCGGCCGTGCGCTGGTTACCGTTTCAGTTGAATCCCGATCTGCCCAACGAGGGTATCGCGCGTTCCGAATACATTGCCCGCAAGTTTGGTGCGCGCGGCAACACCTATGAGCGCGTGTCGAAGGTTGGTGAGACCGTGGGTATCCCGTTTGCCTTCAGCAAAATCGAAGTGCAGCCGAATACCGTGAACGCGCATCGCCTGCTGCATTACGCCGAACAACAGGGCGCGCAGGACGCAGTGGCCGAAGTGCTGTTCGAAGCCTATTTCGTCAATGGCGCCAACATCACCGATGTCGATACTCTGGCGGACGTGGCGGCCAAGGGCGGGCTGGATCGTGCCGCAGCGCATGCCTGGCTGGCGAGTGATGTCGAGCGCGACGTGGTGGAGGGTGGCGATAGGGAGGCGCGCAATGCCGGCATCAGCGGTGTGCCGTTTTTCATTTTCAATCGCGCGGTGGGGGTTTCGGGGGCGCAGGATCCGCAGACCTTGCTGGACGCGATGATGCAGTCGTTGCGAGGCGCGGCGGCGGCGTAGTAATCGTGGCCATCGTAGGTTGGGGTGACGCAGGAACCCAACCTACGTATTAACTTCGCCGGCGCGCCAGCTTTTCCGCCACTTTCTGAAAGTAGTCTTCGTCAATGGCGATGCTGCGGCCGCGCAGCGCACCGGCACGTGCCAGCAGTACATTGAATTTTCCCGCTAGTTTGCTGCGTTCGCCGTCATCGTGGGCGCGTTCGAGCATGAGTTCGATTTCGCGCAGATCGCGCAGCGCTTCCACTTCCGGTGGCACGTAGCCCGAGTTTTTGAGAATGCGGTAGGCGGCACGCAACTCTTCCGGCACCATCGCATCGTCGTCCAATTTGAGTGGCGCGCCCGCGCCAGGTAAGTCGTCGAACACGCCGTTTTTCTGTGCGTCCTGAATTTGCCGCTCGGCCATCGCGTCCAGTGGCGACATCGCGGGCGGCGTGCGGCGGAAGTTGCGTCTACGGCCACGGAAATTATGTAACTATTTGATTTTAAACAATAATTTATGCGGAGCCTGAATCGTCGAGTAGTACGGTCTTGAGGTCGTCTGCGGAGAATTCCACCACCACATTGCCCGCCCAGCCGCAGCCGAGCTTGCAGCTAAAGGCGTAATAAATGTAGCTGCGCTGATCCAGAACAAACATCGATTGGATGTTGGCGGCGGGGTGTATCAGCTTGACGCGTCCGTTGGCGTACAACACGTGTGTCTGGTCGCCGGGGATTTTGGCGTTTTCATAAATCCCGATGAACGTGGTGGTGGCTTGCCCCGGCAGACGGAATACGCGCGGTGGCTTGGTACTCAACACCACCGGGTGTTCAGTGCTGGGCGGCACGATGCGTTTTATTTCGCCGCGCACGGCCTTGTCGATTTTCGCGGCAACATCCTTGGCGGCGCTTGCAGGCTTGGTGATCGGCTGATAGCTGGGCTTGCCCGCAGGGTTGATCACGAGCTGAAACGGAAACGACGGGCACGGTTTGGTGTCCATGTGCATCAGCGGAAAATCGTCGCCGATTTGAAACCCCGCCATGTAAACGTTGTGCACGCGCGATTCGCAGATGGCAGGTTTCGCGGGGTCGAGCAGATAAACGGTCATGCCGGTGGGCATGCGTCCAATGACACAGGCGCTGGCGGGCGAGGTGGCGCAACGGCCGGTGTTTTCGGCGTAGCGCACGAGGAAAAGGTCTTCGCCGGAGCGCGGCGGTGGCGCTGTGCCCGGCGCGGCAGTGCGCGCTGGTTGCGTGCTCCATGCCGGTGCAGAAAAAATAACGTAAATTATTGAAATAAGTAGAGATTTCATGCGTTTGTGCTGATCGCTTTGATTAGGGCAGGCAGTCCGATATTTGTGTGGCGGTCGATGGCACGTTACGCCAGCATTTTAAACACGTCGCGTATCAGCGCAACGCGCGCGGCGACATCTGGTGTGCTGGCTTCGATACGCAGTTTGTCCTGTCCTGCGAGCTTGAAGTTCCGTTTGGTTTGGATGAGCTTGATGATTTTCATCGGATCGATCGGCGGCTTGGGGATGAACTGCATTTGTATCGCCGATTCGCTGGCGTCTATGCGCGCGATGCCCAAGGCTTTGCTCGCCAGCCGCAGGCGGTGACAGTCGATCAGCGCGCGCGTCGCGCCCGGCAGATCGCCGAAACGGTCGATGAGTTCCTCGCGCAGGTGTTCGAGTTCTTCGTCGCCGCTGCAATTGGCCAGCCGTTTGTAGAGCACCAGACGTTCGTGCACATCGCTGCAGTAATCGGCCGGCAGCAGGGCCGGCACGTGCAGATTGATTTCGGTGGTGACACCCAGCGGCGCTGCGAGATCCGGTTCGTGGCCTGCCTTCAATGCACGCACGGCGGTGTCGAGCATGGCGGCGTACATATTAAAACCCACTTCCTGCATTTCGCCGCTTTGCGATTCGCCCAGCACTTCACCCGCGCCGCGGATTTCCAGATCGTGCATGGCGAGAAAGAAGCCCGAGCCGAGTTCTTCCATCATCTGTATCGCTTCGAGGCGTTTTTTGGCCTGCGTGGTGATGTTGCCTTCGTCGGGCAGCAGCAGGTAGGCGTAGGCCTGATGGTGCGAGCGGCCTACGCGACCACGCAATTGGTGCAGCTGCGCGAGGCCGAAACGGTCGGCGCGGTTGATGATGATGGTGTTGGCGGTGGGCACGTCGATGCCGGTTTCGATAATGGTCGTACACAATAAAATATTGAATCGCTGCTGGTAAAAATCGCGCATGGCGAGTTCGAGTTCGCGCTCACGCATCTGCCCGTGGGCGACGCGGATGCGCGCTTCCGGCAGCAGTTCGGTCAACATTTCCTCGATGTGGCGGATGGTGTCGATTTCGTTGTGCAGAAAATAAATCTGCCCGCCGCGATGTAATTCGCGCAGCGCGGCTTCGCGGATCTGCGCCCTGGAAAAGCGCGAGACAAAGGTCTTGATGGCGAGACGCCGCTGCGGCGCAGTGGCGATGACGGAAAAATCGCGCAGGCCTTCCATCGACAACGCCAGCGTGCGCGGAATCGGCGTGGCGGTCAGCGTCAGCACATCGACTTCGGCACGCAGCGCTTTGAGTTGCTCTTTGTGACGCACGCCGAAGCGATGTTCCTCGTCGATAATCACTAGCCCGAGTTTTTTGAATTTCACTCCGCGCTGCACCAGCTTGTGCGTGCCGATGGCGATATCGACACTGCCTGCGGCCAGACCCGCCAGCGCTTCGGTTTGCTCTTTGGCCGAGCGAAAACGCGATAGCTCGGCGATTTTTACCGGCCACTTATCGGCCACCTGAGCGAACCTGTCGCTGAAGGTGTTGAAATGCTGTTCGGCCAGCAGCGTGGTGGGCACCAGCACAGCGACCTGTTTGCCGTCGGCCACCGCGACAAAGGCCGCGCGCAGCGCCACCTCGGTCTTGCCAAAGCCCACGTCGCCGCACACCAGACGATCCATTGGCTTGCCGCTGGTGAGATCGTCGAGCGTGGCCTTGATGGCGGCGGCCTGATCGGGCGTTTCCTCGAACGGAAAGCCCTCGGCGAAGGCCTCGTAGTCGTGGTGCTTCAAGCCAAAGGCGTGGCCCTTGCGCAACGCGCGCTGGGCGTAAATGTTGAGCAATTCGGCGGCGGTGTCGTGCGCCTGTTCGGCGGCTTTCTTTTTCGCTTTTTCCCATTGTTCGCCACCCAGGCTGTGCAGCGGCGCATTTTCCGGCGACGCGCCGCTGTAGCGGCTGATCAGATGCAGGCTCGACACCGGCACATAGAGTTTGTCGCCACGCGCGTATTCGAGGGTGAGGAACTCCGTGTCGCCTTCGCCTAGATCCATGCTCTGCAGGCCGAGGTAGCGGCCGATGCCGTGCTGCTCGTGCACCACCGGATCACCGGGTTTGACCTCGGACAGATCGCGCAGCATGCCTTCGGCGGTGGTCTTGCGGGTTTCGCGTGCACTGCGGTTGCGCGCTTGGGTGGCGTAGAGTTCGTTTTCGGTGATGATGGCAAAACGTTCCTCCACCATCGTAAAACCGCTGTGCAGCGGGCCGATGCCGAGCATAAAGGGCGCGGTCGCCGTGCGAAAATCTTCATAGCCGACCGCTGCCGCCGGGTGCAGGCCGTATTCGGCGAGAAAGTCCTGCATGGTGTCGCGGCGGCCGGGGCTATCGGCGAGCAGCAACACGCGGCCCTGGCGGTTGTCGAGAAACTGTTGCAGGCGATGCAGCGGGTTGTCGGCGCGGCGTTCAACGCCGAGTGGCGGCAGTGCAAGCGTAGGGATTTGAGCGTCCGGTGTAGCGAGGGGTTGCTCGGTCGCTGCAACACCCAGCGCCGAACCGCGCCTTTGAATCTCCACTCGGGCGAACGGCTTGATCGAGCCGAACATTTCGTCGGGTGCGAGAAACAGCGTGTGCGGCGGCATCACCGGGTTGGCGCGGTCGCCGCGCAAGGTGGCATAGCGACTGTGGGCATCCTGCCAAAAGGCATCCACGGCTTGTTGCAGCCCCTCTTGTCCGCCGAGGGCGCAGATCACCGTGCCTTCGGGCAGGTAATCGGTAAACCGCGCTGTGTTGGCAAAAAACAATGGCAGGTAATACTCAATGCCCGTGCTGGGCACGCCTTTGGAGACATCCTTGTAGACGCGGCTTTTTGACGGATCGCCTTCGAACTGGATGCGAAAATTCTGCCGAAACAAGGTTTGCGCGGCCTCGTTCAGCGGGAATTCGCGCGCCGGCAACAAGCGCACCTCGTTTACTTTGTAAATCGAGCGCTGCGAATCGACATCAAAGCTGCGGATCGAATCGATATCTTCGTCGAAGAGGTCGATGCGATAGGGCAGCACGCTGCCCATCGGAAAAATATCGATCAGCCCGCCGCGAAAACTGTATTCGCCGGGCGCCACTACCTGGGTGACGTGGGTGTAACCGGCGATGGTGCACTGGCGGCGCAGTTCGTCCGGCGAGAGTTTGCCGCCCTGCTTGAAGAAAAAGGTGTTGGCGGCGAGGTACTCCACGGGCATCAAGCGCGTAAGAGCGGTGGTAACCGGCACGATGGCGACATCGAAGGTGCCGCGCATCATTTCGTAGAGCGTGGCCAGACGTTCCGACACCAGATCGGCGTGCGGCGAAAACTGATCGTAGGGCAGGGTTTCCCAATCTGGGAACACGCACGTCTTGAGCGCGGGCGCGAAAAACGCCAGCTCGGTTTTCAGCCGCTGCGCCGACGAGGCATCGGCGGAAACCACCAGCAGCGGACGCACTGAGCCCGCCAGTTCTGCGATGGCCAGGGCATCGGAGGAACCGTGAAACGGGCCAGCCCGAGTTCGTTCGCCGGGCCGAGGCGCTGTCAACAACATGGTGAGCGCTGAGAAAAGGCATTATTATACTTGTCTGTAGCAGGCGGATGCCTTGTCGCAATGCCCTTTGTGGCAGCAGGCGTGGGATTGAGGCGATATTTCGACTGGTTTAGCGGCGCAAAAGTAGGTAATACGTCACGGATGGCACGCTTTGGCGGCTGTCCTGCATGAACACAATACGCAAAGAATGCTAGTCTTGCGGATGAGGCACGACTGCCTTGATGGCTGGTTTTGTTGTTCCTATCGGACGTTCATTCGCGGGATCCCCGAAATGCATTATCCGGAACTTGTGAAAGGTGCTTGGCATGTTTTCAAACAAAATTTCGTTGATTATCGCGGCGATGATGATCGTGGCGAGTGTCGGTGTGGGACTGGCGAAGCCCACCAAAAAAGTAGCCGAAGAGACGCCCATTTCGCTTGAAAAGGTGGTGCCTAAGGAAATTGGCGATTGGAAAGAACTGCCGGATCGCGGGGTGCAGGTGGTCAATCCGCAAACCCGGGAGTTGCTCGACAAGATTTACAGCCAGATTCTTACCCGCACTTATGTTAATTCCAAGGGCTATCCAATCATGCTGTCGCTGGCTTATGGCAGCGACCAGCGCGGCTCCTTGCAGGCGCATAAGCCGGAGATCTGTTATCCCGCGCAAGGCTTCACCATACAGAAGAATGAAGCCGGGAACATGAGCACGCCGTTTGGCGAAATTCCGGTGCGGCGGCTGTACGGGCATATCGGCACGCGCTACGAGCCGGTGACTTACTGGTTCACTGTCGGTGATCAGACTGTGCAAAGTACGACACAAAAACGCCTCGTCGAGTTGCGCTTCGCGCTTACCGGACGCATACCGGACGGCATGCTGTTCCGTATTTCGTCCATCGACACGGATCAAACCCGCGCCTATCAATCGCAGGAAGAGTTCGTTAACCTGAATTTTGCATAAAGAGGGCAAAGAACACCGTAAGTGATTGGTACAATGTGAGTTATCGAGAAACACATTCGTCAACACCAACAGGTCTTTGCCCTCATGGATTCTACGCCAGAACAACTGCGGTTTGCTTCGATTCCGGGC
>CAMBGJ010000212.1 GCA_945865805.1 Bordetella parapertussis | reverse complement strand
TACTCGATGTGCCGTACAAATCGGTGGGTGCCGAAATGCCCGATCTTCTGGGCGGGCAGATCACCACCGGGTATCTGGTGGCGACCGTCATCGTCTCGCACATAAAGTCCGGCAAGTTGCGCGGGCTGGCGGTGTCGGGCCGCAATCGTCTGCCGATACTGCGCGACGTGCCGACCATGACGGAAGGCGGGCTACCCGGTGTCGAGGCCAGCGCGTGGAGCGGTTATTTTGTTCCCGCCGGTGTGCCGCCGCCGGTGATCCAAAGGCTCAACCGTGAACTGGTGCGTGTGTTCAATTCGCCCGATGTGCGTGAACTGGCAACATCGACCGGCACAGAAGTCGTGGGCGGGCGGCCGGAGGATTTTGCGGCCTTCATCCGTGCCGAAATCAACAAATGGGGCAGCCTCATCAAGGAGGCGGGGATCAAACCGCAGTGACGCGCACGGGCACCGCCCGGCGCATTCATTACGCCGGATTAGAGCGCAGCGCGTAAGCCTGTTTGCCGATCAGCAGATACTCCACGCGCGAGAATGCCGCGCCTTTTTCATCCTTGAAGGTGTAGGCAATCGCGGCCACCGTGTCGCCCACTTTGGGCTGCGGAACTTTCCATGCCTCAATGCGTATCATGGGCGAAAGCTCAATGGTCCAGTCGCCGCGCCGCTTCGGCGGTGTCGCTGCCGCCAAAATCTTCGCGGCATCGACGTTGATCGTTTGCGCAGGCATTTTTCGGGTGGCCAGATCCGCCGGAACACTGGCATCCGCGCTCATCGAAACCACCAGTTCGGCATGCGGGTTTTGCCACTTGACCGATTTCACCCGGCCCTCGATGTAAAGCGGACGCGTCTCGTCAAAACTGTTCCAGCCATGATGGGCAAACGCGCTATGCGCGAAGAGCGCAAACGGCGGCACGGCAAGCTGAACAAAAATTGACGGCGATTCATGGCGTCTCCTGACAGGGTTATACGTAAGCGATCCAGCGACCACAGGATATTATCGCGATCCACATCGCAAGGGACATTAGCGCCTGCGTTTTGGTGATTACGCTCGTGTCATGGAGCGCGCCACGCGCATGCAGCACCGCCGCATTGGTGCCCGCGGCCAGTAACAGCCCCATTTTTAGAATGAACGCCGGGTTGCTGATGAAATCGCCCACGCGGCTGATAAACATGGTGAGCCCGGTGAACAGCGCCAGTGTGAAGGCGACGAGTGTCCACGGCAGCAACGTCTTGGCCAGCAAACGCGCATCGATAACGCGAATCACGCCAAGCAAACGCAGATCGACGATCCACAGCGTGCCGAACACCAGCGCAATCGCGATGATATGCATCGTCTCCAGCGCAGGGTAAGCGTAAGCGTTGGTCTTGAGCCAAACGATGGGCGCCCATTGGTTGAGGGCGTCGAGGGCCGTAGGGGCGGACACGATGGCTCGCAGAGTAGGGGTGTGGTGATTGTAAGTATTTGTTTTTATTATACTATTTCAAGAACAAGGGTCGTCAGCGGACGGCTTGAGCCTTTGCCGCGTTTATGCGGTCGGGAATTGTGAGGTCGGGCGGGATTGTCAGGGAGGCGGGGATTCAGGTGTTGTGATATTGGCGTATAGACGCGGGAGTTCAATACTGACGATTTTTCCTCTAATCGGCCGCTTGCGCCGGACACAACTGCCGCACCCTTACATTCAGCGATTTGATAAAGGCTCGCTGCTCGTGCCAGTCAGTAGCGACCGCGTTTGCAATCTGAGATTTGGATTTCACGGCCACAGCAAGAAATTTCCTGTCACTTTTATCAACTACGTTCTCGGGTAATTCTGTGTAACCACGAGCCTCATCGCAAATTGGCGTAATCTGTGTAAGCAGAACCTTCGTTTGCCGATACATGGAATCGTGAAGGTACTTGAAAAAAATATCCCCCACCCCCGGTTGTCCGCTATAACTTAGATGATCCTTGTATTCCGCCAATATCTCGCCGTGCGCGTCAAGTGCGATTTTCATGCGTGACCCAGGTGACACAATATCTTCAAGAAAGCTGATGCAAGCATACTGACATTGAGGAGTTGCATGCGAACTTTGCCCGTTGGCGACGATAGTTACATTGGTATCGATGACAAATTTCATGCGAGTGTGGACTCCATTTTCCTCTTTAAAATGGCTTTTCGAGTCTCCGCAATTTCGGTCATCTCGTCACCAAAAAATGCAGTTGGCCAATTCAAAATTTGTCCGAAAATATCCAAGTCGAGATCAACAAGCTTCGATTGCCCAGCAACGTTATCGCAGAAATACAGCTTGATATCTTTAGACTCAAATTCCTTTTGTGCTACGCGGCGTTGAAAGCGCCTGAGCATGTGTTCGCTGTGACTCTCAATTACAACTTGCAAATTACGAGTCTTAGCCACGGTCATAATGGCATCGGCTAGGCCACTTTGCACTGCTGGATGTAAATGGATTTCGGGCTGCTCCAAGATTACTGTGCTACCTTCAGGAACGTAGTAAAGCAAAACCAACGCAGGTAGCACTTGCGATACGCCAAATCCCACGTCAGTTAGAAGCGCTGGCGGGCTCCCCCGGTCTCGCTTCACGATCGCTTTATATAGATTTGCCTCTTTGCCAATCTCTGCGATTTCGAAAGTCTCGATTAACTTCAACTCTTTCAGCCAATACGCAATCATTTCTTGAAATGGTTTGCGCCTAGATTTGTGGCGCAAATTTCGAGTTTCATTTCGAGACGTAGCGGCAAGTATCGCCTCAATCGTCCGTTCTCCGCGCAATCCAACATCGATAGGACTCGTGCCAGACCAGGGGTATTCGCGTTTGGGGTACTCGCGCAAAGGGCCGAGGTAGTAGATCGAGTCCATCATCGACTCATACTCTGCTTCGAATAGACTCAAAAACTCAGCGTTTTGATAGTAAGTTTTCGCTTGATCCGGGAATAGATGAGTGTTGATCGGCCCTGGCAGCGCCCACGCGCGCTGTTTGTTGCGAACAAAGCGGAAATCCGAGCCAACTGGCGACTTGGAATTTAACTGAAACTCTGGAGATCCTTCCTTCTTGGGGGTAATGGAAAAATGAAATCCACCAAACTCATACTCGAGATCGTCGGAGATAAGCGAAGGCTCATTCGAATGCACGACAGAGCGTATGGTAAGAATTGAATCTGAGGCCAACACCTCAGTTCGCCGCTTTGTAGGATCAGAAATATTCGCCTTCTGCTTTAACGTCCACTGAATGCGCCACTTAAGGCGGGCTTTGACGTCGTGCAAGTGAATCATGTCCTTGTAAATACCCAAATTCACTAATTGACCGGTAGGTCCGCCAAAGTCCAAAACCAACCCACGGTCGGTGGCGTTTTTGGTTTGTTTTAACATCAATAGGAATTGCAACAAGCTACTCTTTCCAGAGCTATTTGTCCCAAAGAGGCCGGTAACTTGGCCAAGCTTGATGTCTAATCTATTCCATGCCTTGAAATTCTCTACGTAGAGTTCGTTAAGCATCGGGTGTTTTCCAATTTTAAATTGAGCCGAACAGGAGAGAAAACATTCGTAGATCATGCCACAAAATGTGGCGGTACCGAGCATCTTCGTCGGCTGCAACTGGTGGATATAGTTAGGTACCGCAAAGCAACCGACTATCAATGGTGGTATTGATGCGTCAGGTAAGGCATTCGCTACATTCTCCTGTTCGTGGGTTGCTATCTCTCCATAAAAGATGTCACACTCCCGCGCCCTCCAAATCCACCGATCACGCCCATGCCCACCGAAACCTTCATCCCCAGCAAAGACGCATCCCTCGAATCCACCATCGCCACCATGCAGCAAAAGCTGTCATCACGCGGCTTTGATCTGGATGAATCGTCGTGGCTGAATCCGGTCGAGTCGATCTGGTCGGTGCATGTGCGCGATCACGAGTGTCCGATGTTGTTTGCCAATGGCAAGGGCGCGACCCAACTCGCGGCACGGGCGAGTGCGTTGGGGGAGTTTTTTGAGCGGTTGAATACGCATTATTTCTGGACGCATTTTTATCTGGGTGAGACGCGGGCGAATCGTCCGTTTGTGCACTACCCGCAGGAGCGTTGGTTCGCGCCGACCAAAAACGGCAAATGGCCGAAGGAATTGCTTAACGCCGAACTGCGCAAGTTCTACAACCCGGATGGCGACATCGACGATACGGTGCTGGTGGATTTAAATTCCGGTAACGTGAAGCGCGGCATCTGCGCGCTGCCGTATACGCGTCTGCGCGATGGCGCGCAGACGTGGATCCCGGTCAACATCATCGGCAACCTGTATGTGAGCAACGGCATGGCGGCGGGCAACTCGATGATGGAGGCGCGCAGTCAGGCCATGTCGGAGATTTTCGAGCGCAACATCAAAAACCGCATTATCAGCGAGGGGCTGTGCCTGCCCGAGGTGCCGGATGAGGTGATAGCGCGGTATCCGGGCATTGCCGCGGGCATCAAGGGTTTGCGTGATGCGGGGTTTGGCATTCTGGTGCGCGATGCGTCGCTGGGTGGGCGTTATCCGGTGATGAACGTGACGCTGCTGCATCCGAAAGATCAAGGCTGCTTCGCCAGCTTTGGCGCGCACCCGCGCTTTCAGGTGGCGCTGGAACGCGCGTTGACCGAGTTGTTGCAGGGGCGTGCGCTGGACGCGCTGGAGAGTTTTCCTGAGCCGGGTTTCGACATGGATGAAATCACCATGCCATCGAATCTGGAAATTCATTTTGTCGATTCCAGCGGCGTGATTAGCTGGAATTTCCTTGGCGACAAGCCGGATTTCCCGTTTGTCGATTGGAATTTCGGCACCACCACTGCCGAAGATTACGCGTGGCTGTGCAACTGCATCAAGGAGGAAGGCAAGGACATCTACGTCGCGGATTTCACTGAGCAGGGCGCTTACAGTTGCCGCATTCTGGTGCCGGGCATGTCGGAGATTTATCCGGTGGAAGACCTGGCGTGGGAGAACAACAGCGTCGGTAATTCGATACGCCCGATGCTGGTGAAGCTGCCGACGTTAAGCGATGTTGAGTCGAAGGCGCTGCTTGACGATTTGCAAACGCTGAATCTCAACGATGAACGCCCGCTGTGGGAGATACTCGGCCTGGCGATTCCGATGGATACGGTGTGGAAAGAGTTGCGCATCGGCGAGCTCAAAACGCTGCTGGCGTTGGCGATCGGTGATGAAGATGCTACGCGCGAAGGCTGCGACTGGATCCATCATTTTCAGGAAATGAAACCGGCGCGGCGGCTAGTGTATCGCTGCATCGAAAGCCTGATGAATCTGGGACTGGAAAAAGTGGCTGATTACCGCCGGTCGCTGGATTTGCTCTACGGCAAAGAGACGGTGCGGCAGGCGCAGGCGTTGCTGGATCGTAGCGAGAAATTCTTCGGGCTGGATACGCTGGGGCCAAACATGGAGGGTAGCGCCATGCATCAGACGCTGCTCGCAGCTTACGATAAATTGTTCGTCGCGACGGCGTGACGTAAGCGGGGCGTCGCAATAAAATATTGAATTAAATCAATAAATTACAATGATTTGAGTCTGCCTCCAACGCTTCCAGATAGACCGGAAACTGGTGGATGTCATTGTGCCCCGCGCCGTCGATGATCAGCAGGCTGCTCGGTGCGCGCACGTGTTTGCGCAACTGTTCGCTGTCGGTATGGGGAATCAATTCGTCCTGTTTGCCGTGGATCATCATGATCGGGCTTTTGACATCCCCGATGATGGCGTCGGTGCGCAACGGGTATTTGAGTATCCAATCTGGCGCGATGGTGTAGGCGCGTTTGCTGGCCGCGAGCAGGCTGGTGTAAGACGACACCATGATGACTAACGCGGGGTCTACGTCGCGCGCGAGCTGAGCGGCGAGACCCGTGCCGAGCGAGCGGCCATAGATCACGATCGGTATGTTGCGTGCGCGGTATTGCGGTGCGATGGTGTCCCATGCGGCGCGCACGTCGGCGTGCAACTGCGCCTCGCTCTCGATCTTGCCGGTGCTTTTGCCATAGCCGCGATAGTCGAAAATAAACAGGTCGTAATTGACCTTGCGGTAAAAGTCGACGCCAGTGGTCCAGGTGCTCAAATCGCCGCCGTTGCCGTGGATAAAAAACAGCAGCCCGCGTGGGGCGGGTTGCGTAATGTGCAATGCGTTGAGCGATGCGCCAGGCACCTCAACCTGCACTTCCCTGTACGGTTGATCGAAGCTGAACTTATGGTCGGGCGGCAGCTTCGTGCCGGGGAAGATGATCCGCTCTTGCGCCAGATACAGTGCGCCAACGATGCTGGCGTAGCCCAGCAAGGCCAGCATGGACAGGGTGATCAGAATTTTGGCCACGGATAATTCCTGCTGAAAAAAAAGCTCGGTCACGGCTGGGTCGCCATTCGCAAAGACGTGTAGTGGCAAGAGCATACCTTAACGTGCGCGGAGCAACAAAAATGCGGTTGCTCGCGGGCGGGCAGTACCTGCGGCGCCCGCTGTGTCAGAATCCGGTCTGTGGGTAAATCACGGGAGAATGCATGAAAACTTGCTGCGGTGTTTTGAGTCTGATGTTCATCATGATCAGTGATGCGGCGTGTGCCGCGGACGCGTGGCCTGCGAGGTCGATCCGCTTTATCGTGCCGTATCCGCCGGGCGGCCCCACCGATTTGATGGCGCGTTCGATGTCGGGGCGGTTGACCGAGGCGCTGGGGCAATCCGTGGTGGTCGACAACCGCGCGGGCGCGGGCGGCAACGTCGGCACGGAAGTCGCTGCCAAAGCGCCGCCCGACGGCTACACGATTTTGATGGGCGCGATCAGCACGCACAGCATCAACGTCAATCTGTATCGTAAACTGGCGTTCGATCCGGTGAAAGATTTCATGCCCATCACGCAGGCGTCGATTATTCCGCTGGTGATCAACGCGCATCCGTCGCTGCCGGTGTTCAATGTCAAAGATTTGATTGCGCTGGCGAAAAAGAATCCGGGGCAACTGTCGTACGGTTCATCGGGCAACGGTGGTGGCACGCATCTGGCGGGCGAGTTGTTCAAAACCATGACGGGCACCAACCTGCTGCATGTGCCGTACAAAGGGTTGAGCCCGGCGACGATAGACGTAATGGGCGGTAATATTCCGCTGGTGTTTAACGATCTCACCACGGCGATTCAGCCGTACAAATCCGGGCGCGTCAAAATTCTGGGCGTATCGACCGCCAAGCGTGTGCAGCAGATTCCCGAGGTGGCGACCATCGCCGAAAGCGTGCCAGGCTACGAAGCGCACACCTGGTTCGGTGTGCTGGCACCTGCAGGCACGCCGCAAGCGGTGATCGACCGGCTGAGCCGCGAGTCGATGAAAATTCTGCAAAGTGACGAAATCAAAAAGCGCTTCGCCGAAGTCGGCGCCGAGCCCATCGGCGGCACACCGCAGCAGTTCGCTGCGTTCATGGCCGCCGAGACAGTGAAGTGGGCGAAAGTGATCAAGGCCTCTGGCGCGCGTGTTGATTAACAGTCTACAAGTATTATTCCAGGAAAACCGTCATGAGCAACACTACCCCCGCACCGCGCTTCGGCCCCTTGCCCGAAAGCGAAATGACCGCAGCGCAATTGAAAGCCGCGCGTGAGTTGGCGAGCGGCCCGCGTGGCCGCATGAGCACCTCGGGCCCGAACATCGTGCTGCTGCGTTGCCCTGATCTGATGAGCCGCACGCAGAAAGTCGGCGAGTATCTGCGTTACAGCAGTTCGCTGCCGGCGCGTTTGAGTGAATTCGCCATCATGGTCACCGCGCGCGCATGGACGGCGGAGGTGGAGTGGCTGGCGCATCAGCCGCTGGCGTTGAAGGCAGGGCTGGATCCGTCAGTGGCGGATGATCTCGCACAAGGCAAACGCCCCGCCGCGATGAAAGAAGACGAGGCCATCGTCTATCAATTCTGCAAGGAACTGCACGACACCAAGGCGGTGAGCGACGCCACCTACCAGGCCACGGTGGATAAATTCGGCGAAAGCGGCGTGGTGGATCTGATGGGCATTACCGGCTACTACACCATGCTGGCGATGGTGCTCAATGTGGCGCGGCAGCCGTTGGCGAATGGCGTGGCACCGCCGTTGCCGACGTTGTAGTTTGTAGGTCGGAACGCGCAGCGGTTCCGACACTAACTTGTTGTAGTTTGTAGGGCGCAATCCCATTGCGCCGCAGTTGAATTCGGGTCACACGTTCGGCGCTATGGGATTGCGCCCTACGATTATTACGGTGTATCAATCCACCCGTATCCCCGCCGCCTTGATCACGCGGCTCCACTTCGCGGTTTCCACGGTGTTGCGGTTCACAGCGGCTTCGGCGGTGCCGCCCAGCGGTGTGATGCCGAGCTCGCTCAAGCGCTTTTGCAAATCCTGTGCCTTGATGAAGGCATCGCTGTCGGCGGCGAGTTTGCGCACGATGTCGGCGGGCACTTTGCTTGACGTGGATAGCGTGTAGTACGGCACGGCTTCGTAGCCGGGCACGCCCGATTCGGCGATGGGGGCGATGTCTGGCAGATTGGGCGCGCGGCTTTTGCCGGTGACGCCGAGCGCGCGCACTTTGCCGGCCTTGACGTAGGGCGTTCCGGAAGCAACGTTTTCGAACATCACCTGGATGTTGCCGCCGATCAAATCGATCATTGCTGGCGCACTGCCCTTGTAGGCGATGTGCGTGAGGTTGACGCCCGCCACCCATTTGAATAACTCGGCGGCCATGTGGATGGCGGTGCCCGCGCCCGCCGAGCCGTAGTTCAGTTCGCCGGGGCGCGCCTTGGCAAGCGCGACGAATTCCTTGACGTTTTTCACCGGCAATGAGGGATGCACGATCAGCACGCCTTGCGATTCACCCAACAAAACAATGGGCTGCAAGTCACGGCCCGGATCGTAGGTGAGGCCCGCGTACATCGCATAGGCGGCGTTTTGCGCAATGGTGGCCTGCAACAGCGTGTAGCCGTCGGGCGGGGCCTTGGCCACCAGATCGCCCGCGAGATGGCCGCCAGAACCGGGACGGTTTTCAACGATCACCTGCTGGTTATAAAGCGGTGTCAGGCGCTGCGCGGTAATGCGGCTGAGCAAATCGGAAATGCCGCCGGGCGCGGCGGGGCAGATGATGCGGATCGGTTTGGCGGGATACGCCGCTGTTTGCGCGTGGGCGGCATCGGTCATGTATACTGCCGCTAGGGAAACGCGGATTTAATAAGGAATTTTGCCAACGGAGGATGAGGGCTAAGCGTTAAGTATAGACCGTCAAGCACGAAGAGCGAAAATGAAGCCGCCAGAGCCAACCCAAGTGAGTTTCGCCCAAGCCGAATACGAGAAGAAG
>CAMBGJ010000211.1 GCA_945865805.1 Bordetella parapertussis | reverse complement strand
ACGAAATTCACCCTATCCGAGCCACGACCCGACTAAGCTGCCCGGCACTCGACCCGACTGTTCGCCTGAACTGTTGCGACCGCAGCCCCTGACCGTGAGGCAGACATTTGCCATTCTTCGTTAAACGAACAGTATTGGGTCAGGCCTTGCCTTTTGCCTAACAATTCATAACTAATTGTTTTTATTGAGTTATTTTTAAGTGCGGCCCGCGTAGGGCGCAATCTGTATTGCGCCGAATTTGGTCGTGGCAAACTGACGTATTCGGCGCTTCGCCCTTCGACAAGCTCAGGACAGGCTTATTGGCACCCTTCGGATTGCGGGTTGCGCGCGTTGGCCCAACCCTCGCCCGGTTGGTTCGTTGACAGGTAATAGGCAAGACCTGGTGCTCCGGTGCCGCATCCGCGCCAGACTATAGCCTGCGCGCTTGCTGTCGGCGCGTGGCCATTTTGCCTGGTACTACTGGCAGGGCGGCCGCGGGTTTGGGCGCTGCGGGCGCTGTTGCCGGGCGGGTTGCGATGGAAGTTGGTGCGGGATTATCAAGGTCCAGGTCACGTCCTTCCATCATGGCGGCAATATCCTGTCGCAGTGCTTTGGGTATATCCAGTGTCGCGAGTGCGGCGAGCAGGATGTTCGTTTCCGAGATTTCGTGCAGGCCGACGAGATACATGAGCAAGTCGTCCACGCCGCCGCCCTTCGCCTGCGCAAACTCGCGCGGTAACGCGGGTGTCAGCGGATGCGCGCCGGGATAGAGCACGCGAATCACAAAGTCGCCGCAGTTCAAGCAGAACGGCTCGCCGGGTTGACGAATCACGCAGTAGGGCGTGGCATCGTCCACCCATTGCGCGACACGCGCCGTGAGGTTTTTTTGCAGCGCCGGCATGTCGGCATCGGCAGGCGCGGGGCGTATGCCGTAAAGGTGCTTGATGCGGAAGGGTTTACCCTTGACCTCGAGCGTGCCGCGCTGGATGAAATCCGACACCATGACGCCGGCCGTGGGAAACGACCAGGCTATGCGTTGATCCGCGAGTTCAATGCCGACGTGGTATTCGCGACCGCCATCGGGGTGGGTCAGCAGAAAATAGTGTACGTAAGCGGCTTGTCCGGGCGCAACCGAGGTAACGGCCTTGATGCGGCTTGGGGCCGTGCTCTTGGCCAAGGGCTGCGCGGCGGGTGTTGTTTCGTTAGCGGTGGCGTGTCCCAAGGGCCGGTGCATAGCAGGCATGTCGGCGCGACGGTTCGTTGTGCAAACCGTACGCAGTTCGCCAAAAATGTCCGGGGTAAATTTGACAACAAGGCTTTTAATCGAAGATGATGTAAGTGATTCTATTTATTGATCTTTTGTTATCTTTATTCAGTTTTTACCGCAGATCAATACCTTCCTTCGCCCCTAGCCCCTCGCCCTCCGGGATCAGGGCACACTGAAAGCGGAGCAGAGGGTGGCGCGCAGCGCCGGGTGAGGGAAGCTTTTGCCTTTTCATAGCGACTAAATAGAGACGATCTTTTTATCCAGATTCTATCTGGCTTTTGTTCAACTCTCGTCGAGTCTTTTCATGGATACGCCTAATTCTTCGCCATCGGCCACACTGGCGCAAATCGCCGCCGCGCGCTGGACGGTCGATCAAGTCGCAACACTCTTTGACCTGCCGTTTAATGATCTCATTTATCGCGCGCAGACGGTGCACCGCGAGCACTTTGATGCTAACGCGGTGCAGCGCTCAACGCTGCTGTCGATCAAAACCGGCGGCTGCCCGGAGGATTGCGGCTATTGTCCGCAGGCCGCGCGTTATCACACCGGCGTCGAGAACGAAGCGATGTTGTCGGTCGATCAAGTCGTCGCCGCCGCGCAATGCGCCAAGGACAATGGTGCCACGCGGTTTTGTATGGGCGCAGCATGGCGCGGACCGAAGCAGCGCGATCTCGACAAAGTGGTCGACATGGTGCGGGCCGTGCGTAATCTGGGCATGGAAACCTGTGCCACGCTCGGCATGTTGAAAGACGGCCAGGCCGAGCAACTGCGCGACGCGGGCCTCGATTATTACAACCACAACATCGACACCGCCCCCGAGTTCTACGGCGAAATCGTCACCACCCGCACGCAGCAGGATCGCATGGACACGCTGTCGCACGTGCGTGAAGCCGGCATGCATGTGTGTAGCGGTGGCATCGTCGGCATGGGCGAAACGCGGCGCACGCGCGCGGCGCTGATCGTGCAACTGGCGAATATGAATCCGTATCCCGAATCGGTGCCGATCAACAATCTGGTGCAGGTGGAGGGCACGCCTTTGAATGGCGTCGAGCCGCTTGATCTGCTGGAGTTTGTGCGCACGGTGGCGTGCGCGCGCATCACCATGCCCCGCGCGATGGTGCGGCTGTCGGCTGGGCGGCAGGAAATGCCGGAAGGCATACAGGCGTTGAGTTTTCTCGCCGGCGCGAATTCGATTTTTTATGGCGAGAAGTTGCTGACCACCGGGAATCCGGATGTGGCGCGGGATCAGGCTTTGTTTGCGAAGTTGGGGTTGCATCCCATGGCAGCGAAGGGATGACCGGGATTGTCCTGCGGATGGCGAGCACCAGCAGGCGATTGGGGGCGTGGTGGTGATGACGAAGCTTTCCCTCACCCTCGGTCCCTCTCCCGGCGGGAGAGGGATGAAAAGCCCTTCTCCCCCCGGGAGAAGGGTCGGGATGAGGGAGGCGATAGGGCGTAGTTAGGTGGCGATGCCGTTTTCCACCTTAACCGATGACTTGGCGCGCCTTGATGCAACGACGTTGAAGCGTCACCGTCGCACCCTCGATGCCGCACAGACCGCGCACGTCACCGTTGACGGCAAGCCGTTCATCGCCTTTTGCAGCAATGACTATCTCGGTTTGGCCAATCATCCCGCGTTAATTGCCGCCGCGCAGGCGGGCGCTGAGACGTATGGCGTGGGCGCGGGGGCGTCGCATTTGGTGCTGGGGCACTCACGCGCGCACGACGCATTGGAACAGCAACTGGCGGCGTTCGTGAAACTGCCGCGCGCGCTGCTGTTTTCCACCGGCTATATGGCGAATCTGGGTGTGGTGACGGCGTTGTTGAACCGCGAGGATGCGGTGTTTGCCGATCGCTTGAACCACGCTTCGCTGAACGACGCGTGTTTGTTGTCGCGTGCACAGTTCAAACGCTACGCCCATAACGATCTGGCGCAGTTGGAGCGCTTGCTCTCGACTACAAAAGCGCGGCGCAAGCTGATTGCGGTGGACGCGGTGTTCAGCATGGACGGCGACATTGCTCCGGTGCCGCAACTGCTGGAATTGGCCGAGCGCTTCGATGCCTGGTTGTTGCTCGATGACGCACACGGCTTTGGCGTGCTGGGCAACGGTGTGAACGGCCAGGGGCGCGGCGTGCTGGAACATTTCAACGTGCAACATCCGCGTGTGATTTATATGGCGACGCTGGGCAAGACCGCTGGCGTGTTTGGCGCGTTTGTCGCGGGCGAAGCGGTGGTGATCGAAACGCTGATGCAGCGTGCGCGTAGCTATATTTACACCACCGCGATGCCGCCGCTGCTGGCGTGTGCGCTAGCGAAAAGTATTGAACTAATCGCCGCAGGCGCGCCGTTGCGGCAACAATTGGCAGAAAATATTATTCAATTAAAACAAATAGTTACGAATAATCTCCCGGCGGGCTGGCGTTGGCTGCCGTCGGTCACGGCGATACAGCCGCTGGTGATCGGGGACAATGCGGCGGCCCTCCACGTCGCGGAACAGCTTACCGCGCAGGGTGTGCTGGTACCGGCCATTCGTCCGCCGACGGTGCCGCCGGGCACCGCGCGGTTGCGCATTTCGTTGTCGGCGGCGCACACGCGAGACGACGTGCGTGCGCTGGGCGAGGCGTTGATCGCCGCAGGCAAGGCCGCATGACGCGCGGTCTTCCGCTGGTGTTGCTGCACGGCTGGGCGAGCCATCCGCAGGTGTATCGCAATCTCGTGCGCGAGCTGGAAAAACACTTTCGCGTGCCGGTGTTGCCGCTGCCCGGTTACAACCAGAGCGAAGCCTGCACGCCGTACACGCTGGAGCGTATCGCCGATACGCTTGCCGCCGCCGCGCCCAGGCGCTGCGGCGTGATCGGCTGGTCGCTGGGCGCGCAGGTGGCGTTGACCTGGGCGCAGCGCGCGCCTCAGCAGGTGGAACGTCTGGCGCTGATCGCGGCGACGCCGTGCTTCACGCAGAAAACGGACTGGCCGCACGCGGTGACGCCGATGGTGATGCGTCAATTTACCTCACAGCTCAAGCGCGATTGTTTGAGTGTGTTGCGGCGCTTTGTGGCGCTGCAAGCACTGGGCGACACACAGGCGGTGCGGGTGGCGCACCGGCTGCGCACGGCGCTGTTTACCAACGTGTTGCCGCCGTACGCGGTGCTCGAAGGTGGATTGGAGATTTTGCGCACGGCTGATCTGCGCGCGCTGTTGCCCGCGATAGCGCAGCCCGTTCTGGTGATGCATGGTGAACAGGATGCCGTCACGCCTTGCGCGGCGGGCGAGGCGCTGAGCCGGGCGTTGCCGAATGCGCAATTTCAACTGATTGAAGGCGCGGGGCACGCGCCGTTTTTGCACGATGCTGCTGCGGTGATTGCGCTGTTACAGACCTTTTTTGGCGACGCCGATGTCCCTGTCTGATAAACCGCAATTAGCGCAATTTGATAAGGCGCTGGTGCGCCGCTCGTTTGAGCGCGCCGCGCACAGTTACGATGCTGCGGCGGTGTTGCAGCACGAGGTCTGCCGCCGTATGGATGAGCGGCTCGATCTCATCAAGCACCAGCCAGCTATTGTGCTCGACGCGGGCAGCGGTACCGGCAATGCGCTGGCGGCATTGCGTATGCGTTATCCGAAGGCGCGGGTCATTGCGTTTGATCTGGCGCTCGGCATGCTCCAGCAAGGCCGCGCGCGCGCTTCGCAGCCTTGGTGGAAAAGTGTTTTAAAACAAACACTTAATGAAGTGTGCGGCGATATCGAACATTTGCCGCTGGCCACCGGAAGCGTCGATTTGATCTGGTCGAATCTGGCGTTGCAGTGGGTGAATGACCCCGATCGCGCGTTCGGCGAGTTTTACCGCGTGCTGGCGCCGGGCGGGCTGCTGATGTTCAGCACCTTCGGCCCGGATACGCTGAAAGAGTTGCGCACCGCGTTTGCGCAGGTGGATCGCCACACGCACGTCAGCCGCTTTATCGATCTGCACGACATCGGCGATATTCTCGTCAAGCGCGGCTTTGCCGATCCGGTGATGGATATGGAGCCGTTCACACTCACTTACAGCACTGTGCGCGCGCTGATGCACGACTTGAAAGCCATCGGCGCACACAACGCCACGCAAACGCGTGCGCCGGGGTTGACGGGAAAATCGCGGCTCGCGGCGGTAACGCAAGCCTACGAAACCTTGCGTCACGACGGCACATTGCCCGCCACCTATGAAGTGGTCTACGGCCACGCGTGGAAGCCGCAGCCGCGGCTTACCGCCAGCGGCAAAAAGATCATCGACATCAAGTCGAGCTGATGACGTGACGCCGCGCGGTTTATTCATCACCGGCACCGACACCGGCGTGGGCAAATCGCTGGTGGCGTGCGCGTTGCTGCACGCCTACGCGGCGCGCGGCTTGCGCGTGATCGGCATGAAGCCAGTGGCGGCGGGCGCGGCATTCGTTAACGGCGCGTGGGTGAACGAAGACGTAGCGCAGTTGCTCGCTGCCAGCAACGTGCGCGCACCGCTAGAGGCGGTGAATCCGTATTGTTTCGAGCAGGCCATCGCACCGCACATCGCTGCCAGTATCAATAAAAAAACAATAAATATCAATAAGTTACAGGATTCATGCGCACGCTTGTCAGTGCTTGCTGACATCGTGGTGGTCGAAGGTGCGGGTGGTTTTTGCGTGCCGCTAAACGATCACGAAAGCAGCGCCGATCTGGCGCGCGCACTGGCGTTGCCGGTGGTGCTGGTGGTGGGCATGCGGCTGGGGTGCCTGAATCACGCACTGCTCACCGCCGAGGCGATACGTGCGCGCGGGCTGACGCTGACCGGTTGGGTGGGCAATCATATCGACGCGGCCATGCCGCAGGCGGATGCCAATGTGGCGTCGCTCGAAGCGCGGCTTAACGCGCCGCTGATTGCGCGCATCGCGTACAGCACGATGCCGGATGCTGTTGCCGCCGCGCGGTTGATGCTGCTGCCGGTGTGATGTTTCGCTGACGGATCACTGATCGATCCGTCGTTGCGCATGGCCTCACCAATTGAACTGCGTATGCGCCGCAGACGGGCGTAACGTGAAAATGCGCTCGTGTCAATGTGGCCCGCTCACAAGTTGTCGCGCAAATTCAAGGGCTTGCAAGGTTGCCTGTCTACCCCTCGCTGTGTTAAATTCCTCGTGCTTATCAGGGGGTCTTGCAGCCTGCATCCGATGCTGTGTCCAATGTATACCAATAAGGGTTTCAACAACACGTCGTTCAATGGTGAGGGCGCTGACGGTCAGGGGTTCCCAGGGGTAACAGCGGGGGCTCCGGTGGCTGGGGAATTCACCTTGCACACACACCGCATGAATTCGTTGAACACGGATTCATTGAGCGGACGGCGCGGTGCGATGGTCTGTGCCGTGGTGTTCGGTTCGCTGGCGTTGATTTCCCTGATGATCGCGGTGGTGTTCGCGGCGCTGGGCGCATGGCTGATTTTGCCGTTCGCCGGGGTCGAAGCGTTTGCGCTGTATCTGACGTTTAGCTGGATCATGCGACATTCGCAAGATTCGGAAATGCTGGTGATCCGCGGCAACGCGGTGGCGCTGGCAGTGCGTGAAGCCTCGCACACGCGGCATTACGAATTTAATCGTGCGTGGGCGCGGGTGGTGGTGGAACGGCGCGGTTGGCATACGCGTCTTGCGCTACGCTCGCACGGCAGGGAAGTTGAAGTGGGCCGCCATCTTGATGGCGGCGGCAGGCAAAAGCTGGCGCGGGAGTTGCAGGCAAGGCTGCGCGCGGGCTGAAACAGCATTACAGAATTGACCAGAATTGACGCGGCGTAGCGACCTACGGCGCAGACAAAGCAGGTTGAGTGGTTGTAACTATCCGGGGGAAGAATGCGTAACAAGCTGGCTAATATATACACGGCATTGTCGAGTCGGTGCATCAGGGCGATGCTGCTCATGGGGTTGTTGCTACCGGCCGCCGCGTTTGCCGAATACAAATTGAACCTGCAAACGCCGAACACCGCGCTGGGCGGCACCATATACGATCTGCACACCATTATCACTTTGATCTGCGTGGTGATTTTTGTTTTGGTGTTCGGCATGATGTTCTACGCCGTGTATGCGCACCGTAAATCGGTGGGTCACAAAGCGGCGCATTTTCATGAGCATCTCGGGGTGGAAATTGCCTGGACAGTGGTGCCTTGCGTTATCTTGATGGTGATGATGTTCCCGGCGACCAAATCACTGATCATGCTGCGCGATACCACGGAAGCCGACATGACCATCAAGGCCACCGGCCACCAGTGGAAGTGGGGCTACGACTACATCAAGGGCGAAGGCGAAGGCATCAGCTTCTACAGCAGCCTGTCTACCCCGCAGGCGCAGATTCAGGGCACGGAACCGAAAGGCCCCAACTACCTGCTCGAAACCGACACCCACGTGGTGGTGCCGGTGGGCAAAAAAGTGCGCGTGCTGGTGACTGCCGCCGACGTGATTCACGCCTGGTGGGTGCCCGCGCTGGCGGTGAAGCAGGATGCGGTGCCCGGCTTTATCCGCGACACTTGGTTCAAGGCCGAGAAGCCCGGCATCTTCCGCGGCCAGTGCGCGGAATTGTGCGGCAAGGATCACGGCTTCATGCCGATCGTGGTGGAAGTGATGACCGCTGCCGACTATACGGCGTGGGTCGCCAAGCAACAGGCCAATATCAAAAAAGCGGCGGTGGCTGACGCACCCGATAAGACGTGGACCGCTGAGGAACTCAAGGCGCGTGGCGAAAAAGTCTATGCCGCCAATTGCGTGGCCTGCCATCAGCCCAATGGCAAAGGCACGCCGCCCGCGTTCCCGGCGCTCGACGGCTCGAAAATGGTTGCTGGCCCGAAAGCCGACCAGATTGACCGTTTGTTGAATGGCAAGGCGGGAACCGCGATGTCGCCGTTCAAGCACTTGTCCGACGCTGATCTGGCCAGTGTGATCACTTATACGCGTAACACCTGGGGTAACAAGGCTGGTGATATGGTGACGCCGGCGGAAATCAAGGCTGCCAGAGGTGGTAGTACAGCCGCTACGCCCGCTGCCGCAGCCGCCCCTGCCGCGGAAGCTGCGTCCGCCGCCGCCCCGGCTGCTGCGGCTTTACCCGCTGCGGTTTATTTTGATACCGGTAAGGCTGCCGCCGATGCCGACGGCAAGAAAACACTCGACGACGTCATTGCGCACCTGAAAGCCAACGCAGGTGCCAAAGTGGAACTCACCGGAGATACCGACAAGGTCGGCAATCTTGCGCAGAACATGGAGCTTTCCAAGCAACGCGCGGTAGGCGTGCGCGACGCACTGATGGCCGGCGGCGTGACCAAGGATCGCATCAACATGAAACCGCCAGCGACCGTCGAAGCGGGCGGCGACGCCAAGCAGGCGCGTCGTGAGGAAATCAAGCTGGCCGGCTGATTGCCACTAACGTATAAAGTATAAGTATTTGTTTTTAAACGATAATTTAATAAAACCGGAGTCACGATGAGCACCGCTACCCACGACGCTACACACGGCCACGGCCATGGCGACGCAAACGATCACGCTCACGATCACAAGCCGTACGGCGCAATGCGCTGGATAGGTTCGACCAACCACAAGGACATCGGCACCATGTATTTGTGGTTTAGCTTCTCGATGTTCCTGGTCGGCGGCGTGATGGCACTGATCATTCGCGCCGAGTTATTCCAGCCGGGGTTGCAAATCGTCAAGCCCGAGTTCTTCAACTCGATGACCACCTATCACGGTTTGATCATGGTGTTCGGCGCCATCATGCCGGCGTTCGTGGGCTTCGCCAACTGGCTGATCCCGATGCAAATCGGCGCGCCCGACATGGCGTTTCCGCGCATGAACAACCTGTCGTTCTGGCTGTTGCCGCCCGCAGCAGCGCTGTTGATCGCCGCGCAATTCGCGCCCGGTGGCGGCGCCGGCGTGGGCTGGACCATGTATGCCCCGCTCACCACGCAAGCCGGCCCGGCGATGGACCTGACCATTTTCGCGGTGCATATCCTCGGCATGTCGTCGATCATGGGTTCGATCAACATCATCACCACCATTCTGAACATGCGCGCGCCC
>CAMBGJ010000210.1 GCA_945865805.1 Bordetella parapertussis | reverse complement strand
TGCTTCAGCTTGGCAAACGCCAGCGCCATCGCGCTCGGCGCGTCCTGAGCGGGCCGCCCGCTATCACGCGGGGCGCCGCCACGGTTTTGATCTCGGCGCGAATTGCGATCATTGCGGTCATTGCCCGTCGGCGCAACTGAACCCGCACCCCGCTGCGGCGCACGCTCGGCAGCCACATCATCCAGACGCATGGTCAGCGCGATACGCTGGCGCTTCACGTCCACCTCCAGCACTTTGACTTTGACGATCTGGCCGGGCTTGACCACTTCATGCGGGTCTTTGACGAATTTGTTGGCCAGCGCCGATACATGCACTAGGCCATCCTGATGCACACCAATATCGATGAACGCGCCGAAGGCCGCGACGTTGGTCACCACGCCTTCGAGAATCATGTCGGGGCGCAGATCGTTGAGCGACTCGATGCCGTCTTGAAAGGTGGCGGTTTTGAATTCGGGGCGCGGATCACGGCCGGGCTTTTCAAGCTCGGTGAGAATATCGCGTACGGTGGGCACGCCGAATTTTTCATCAATAAAATCAATAGCTTGCAAACCCTTTAACGCTTCGGGATGGCCCATCACTTCGGTGATACCCTTGCCGATGCGCGCGAGGATGCGCTCGACCACCGGATAGGCCTCGGGGTGTACCGATGAGCGATCCAGCGGATGTTTATCGCTGATGATGCGTAAAAAACCGGCGGCTTGCTCGAAAGTTTTGTCACCCAGGCGCGGCACTTTGCGCACCGCTGCGCGGCTCGCGAAGGGGCCGTTGGCGTCGCGGTATTCGACGATGTTTTTCGCCAACGTGGCATTCAGGCCCGACACCCGCGCCAGCAGCGGCGCCGAGGCGGTGTTCAAATCCACGCCCACGGCGTTGACGCAGTCTTCCACCGTGGCATCGAGCGAACGCGCCAACGCACGCTGATTCACGTCGTGCTGATACTGGCCGACGCCGATGGCCTTGGGGTCGATCTTCACCAGCTCGGCCAGCGGGTCTTGCAGCCGCCGTGCAATCGACACCGCGCCACGCAGGCTTACATCGAGCTCGGGAAACTCCGCTGCCGCGAACGCGGACGCCGAATACACCGATGCCCCTGCTTCGCTGACCACAATTTTAGCGACTTTCTGCTCGGGCTTTTTGCCCTGCACCAGCTTGATGACTTCAATCGCCAGTTTGTCGGTTTCGCGGCTGGCAGTGCCGTTGCCGATGGAAATCAGTTCGACGCCGTGCTGCACTGTGAGGCGCGCCAGCGTCACCAACGATCCTTGCCAATCGTTACGCGGCTGATGCGGGTAGACGGTGGCCGTCTCCAGCAACTTACCGGTGGCGTCCACCACCGCCACCTTGCAGCCGGTGCGTATGCCGGGGTCGAGCCCCATCACTGCCTTGGGGCCAGCCGGTGCGGCGAGCAGCAGCTCGTGCAGATTGCGGCCGAAAATCTTGATGGCTTCGGCTTCGGCCGCCTCGCGCAACTGCAACATCAGCTCGCTGCTGATGTGCAACTGCGCCTTCACCCGCCAGGTCCAGCGGCAGACTTCCATCAGCCACTTGTCGGCGGGCCGGTTGCGGTCTTCGATTCCAAAATGCGCGGCGATCATGCTCTCGCACGGGTGCGGCGTCAGCGCGTCGAGTTCCATGCCCAGGCCCAGCGTCGCCGACAACACGCCCAAAGCGCGACCGCGAAAAATCGCCAACGCACGATGCGACGGAATGGTGCGATAGGTTTCACTATAGGCATAGTAGTCGCGGAATTTTTCTTCCTCGGCCATTTCCTTGCCGGCCACCACGGCAGCGCTGAGAAAGCCCTGTTCCTGCATGCGTGTGCGCAGCTTGGCGAGCAACTCCGCCGTCTCGGCAAAACGCTCGGCGAGGATGTCGCGCGCGCCTTCGAGAGCCGTTTTGGCATCGGGCACGTTGATCGCCTCGACGGTGGCGGTGGCGGGCTTCACGTTGAGATATTTCGCCGCTTCAAGCTGCGGATCGAGCGTGGGGTTGGCAAACAGCGCGTCGGCCAGCGGCTCCAGTCCGGCTTCGCGCGCGATCTGCGCCTTGGTGCGGCGCTTGGGCTTAAACGGCAGATAGATATCTTCCAGCGCCTGCTTGGTAACGGCCCCGTCTATCGCAGCCTTCAGCGCATCGGTGAGTTTGCCCTGCTCGCTGATCGAAGCAACTATCGCGTTGCGGCGCTCCTCCATCTCACGCAAATACAGCAGGCGTTCTTCGAGATTGCGTAAATGCGTGTCGTCGAGATTGCCGGTGACTTCCTTGCGATAGCGCGCGATAAACGGCACCGTTGCGCCTTCGTCGAGCAGCGTGACTGCCGCCGCGACCTGGTTGGCATTGACGCCGAGTTTCCTGGCGATCAGTTGAACAATTTTTATTTGTGTGACAGGCGAAACAGAAGGAGTCATTGAGGGATTCGAAAGATGGCGGAAACAAATACGGTGGAAGGATCAAAGGTACAAAGGCGCGGCATTTTGCCACAGTTCCATCCGTCAAATTTCAGCAACATGCTAGTCTATGGAAATCTCCTCCACCATTCACCGCACAGCACATGTCCACCGTCACTTGCAGCACCTGCCGCGCCAACTGCTGCAAACTCGAAGTGCTGCTGATGGGCGAAGACGACGTGCCAGCCGAGTTCATACACATCGACCGTTGGGGCGGGCACGTAATGGCGCGGCTGGAAGACGGCTGGTGCGCCGCGCTGAATCGCGGCACGATGATGTGCAGCATTTATGAACGGCGGCCTGGCGTGTGCCGCGAGTATGAAATGGGCGGCGGCGATTGTCTGATTGAACGCCGCACGTTGTGAACGTGTATCGTAGTCGGATATTTATTTATTAATAAAATCAAATACTTACATACGATCAACGCGGTAGGCCGTAGCATAGCGCCCAAAGTCGTTGCTGGTCACGCCGTGGCGCGTGCAGCCGCTGTATTGATTCGGCGCTTGCATCACGGTCACTTTGATGATGCCTGATTCGCCCGCCTTCACCGCGCCCGCGTGCACCGCCGTGGTAGCCAGCATGGAATCAGCCGTGTAAACATCCGTGCCCCACAACGGGCCATCCGTCGCGCCCAGCACGCGAAAATAATACGTGGCGCCGACGGTATCGCACAGATCCACCATATTCGCTGGCGCATCGGACGCGAGAAAACCCTGATCCAGCAACTTGCGCAATTGCCTTAGCGTAAGCTGCTGTTTGCGGTCGAAATAGGCAACCAGTTCTTGCACGGCTTTCATCGGCGTTGCTCCGCGTTCTGTGATGGTTGCGTTGTCTACAAACAATCTGTTCGATGCACGCACAACGCGCCGGTCGCGCGCGGGTTTACCGTAGCGGCAAGACGACCGCGTCCCTGTCCGATTTAAAGCGCTATCGGGAAACCCGGTAGTGCACCTAAAGCCTGTAAATCACTACGAGAATATGCGATGATCGTAGGTTATTTATTTAAAAACAAATACTTACGGTTTTGCAGAAAAGTTCGCGCCAGCGCTTGATTTAGCCTCGGCCGCCCCCATCTAATAATGGTTAATCGGAGACCCCTCGCATGTCCGAAGCCCCGCAAGACAAATTGAACGAACCGAACGCAGCCAACGAGCCGCACACGCCAAACGGCGAGACGCCTGCTGCTGCCACGGAATCGGCCCCTGCCGCACCACCGCCCGAGCCCGCTGAACCCACGCTCGAAGAAAAGCTGGAGATCGCGCAGGCCACCATCCAGGAACATCGCGACGCGTTTTTGCGCGCGAAGGCCGAGACCGAGAACGTGCGTAAGCGCGCGCAGGCGGATGTTGCTGCCGCCCATAAGTATGCGGTGGAAAATTTCGCCACCGAATTGCTTGCGGTAAAAGACAGTCTCGAAGCCGCACTCGCCACCGACAGCGCCGCCGTGGAAAATCTGCGCAGTGGCGTCGAACTCACGCTTAAACAATTGAATGCGGCGTTTGATAAATTCAAGCTGGCCGAAGAAAACCCGGTGGCGCAAAAGTTTGATCCGCACCGCCATCAGGCCATCAGCATGGTCGAGTCCGAGGCAGAAGTGAATACCGTGGTGAACGTGCTGCAAAAAGGCTACAAGCTGAACGATCGCGTGATACGTCCCGCGTTGGTAACCGTCGCCAAGGCCAAAACAGAGCCAGCTTGATCGATTCGTCGTGATCACGATTGAAAGCGGCTCGTTCGCCCCCAAATACAACCCATCGAAACTTTGCAACTTGAGGTAAAAAAATGAGCAAAATCATAGGCATAGACCTGGGCACCACCAATTCCTGCGTGGCAGTCATGGAAAACGGCGTATCCAAGGTGATTGAGAACTCCGAAGGCGCGCGCACCACGCCGTCGATCGTGGCCTACATGGAAGACGGCGAGGTATTGACCGGCGCGCCCGGCAAGCGTCAGGCCGTCACTAACCCGAAAAACACGCTCTACGCGGTGAAGCGCCTGATCGGCCGTCGCTTCGAGGAAAAAGAGGTGCAAAAAGACCTCGACCTCATGCCCTACAGAATTCTCAAGGCGGAAAATGGCGACGCCTGGGTAGAAGTGCGCGGCGAAAAAATCGCGCCGCCGGAAGTCTCGGCCCAGGTGTTGATCAAGATGAAAAAGACCGCCGAGGATTATCTCGGCGAACCCGTCACCGAAGCGGTAATTACGGTGCCGGCGTACTTTAACGACTCTCAACGTCAGGCCACCAAGGACGCTGGGCGCATTGCTGGGCTCGACGTAAAGCGCATCATCAACGAGCCGACGGCTGCTGCACTCGCCTTCGGCATGGACAAGAAAAAGGGCGACCGCAAGATTGCCGTGTATGACCTTGGCGGCGGCACCTTTGACGTATCGATCATCGAAATCGCCGAGATCGACGGCGAACATCAGTTTGAAGTGCTCTCCACCAACGGCGACACCTTCCTCGGCGGCGAAGATTTCGACCAGCGCCTGATGGATTATCTGTGCGACGAATTCAAAAAGGAATCCGGTGTCGATCTGCGCAAGGACATGCTGGCGTTGCAACGCCTGAAAGATGCGGCGGAGAAGGCCAAGATCGAGCTGTCCAGTTCACAGCAGACCGAAGTGAATCTGCCCTACATCACCGCCGATCAAACCGGGCCCAAACACCTGGCGATCAAAATCACCCGTGCCAAGTTTGAATCGCTGGTCGAGGAATTGATCGAGCGCACCATCAAGCCCTGCGAAATCGCCATCAAGGATGCGGGCATCAAGATTTCCGAAATCGAAGACGTGATTCTCGTCGGCGGCCAGACGCGCATGCCGAAGGTGCAGGAGAAGGTCAAAGAAGTCTTCGGCCAGGAACCGCGCAAGGACGTGAACCCCGACGAAGCCGTCGCGGTCGGTGCTGCGATCCAGGCTGGCGTGTTGAAAGGCGATGTGAAAGACGTGCTGCTGCTGGACGTGACACCGTTGTCGCTGGGCATCGAAACTCTCGGCAGCGTGATGACCAAGCTGATCCAGAAAAACACCACCATCCCGACCAAGGCGAATCAGGTGTTTTCCACCGCCGAGGACAATCAAACGGCGGTCACCATCCACGTGCTGCAGGGTGAGCGCGAAGTGGCGAAGGCGAATAAATCGCTGGGACAATTCAATCTCACCGACATTCCGCCATCAGCGCGCGGCATGCCGCAGATCGAAGTCACCTTCGATATCGACGCCAATGGCATTTTGCACGTGTCGGCCAAGGACAAAGCCACTGGCAAGGAAAACAAGATCAAGATTCAGGCCAGTTCGGGTTTGAGCGAAGAAGAAATCCAGCGCATGGTGAAAGACGCCGAAGCGCACGCCGAGGAAGACAAAAAAGCGCTGGAACTCGTCTCCGTGCGTAACCAGTGCGACGCGATGGTGCACTCGGTAAAGAAAATGCAAAAAGATCACGGCGAGCAACTCGCGCCGGATGAAAAAACCAAGCTCGAGACCGCGCTGAAAGAAGCGGAAGAGGCGCTAAAATCCGACGACAAGGACACCATCGAGACCAAGTCGAAGGCACTGGCCGAAGCCTCGAACAAACTGGCTGAAAAAGCCTACGCGCAAGAGCAAGCCAAGCAACAAGCGGCCTCGGGAGCAGCAGGTTCGGCGGGTGCCGCTGGCGGCGGTGCGCCAGGCGGCGCTGAAACCAAGGCCGAAGCGGGTAAGAAAGACGACAGTAATGTGGTCGACGCGGAATTCACCGAGGTGAAGGATAAGAAGTAATACCAGCAAAAGCGTGAACGAGTGAACGGGTTAACGAGTGCAGCCCCTCTCCCCAGGGACCGGGAGAGGGATGCTGCTTTGGGGTTACCCGTTCACGCCCTTTAAGAAAAATGGCCCAGAAAAAAGACTACTACGAAGTACTCGGCGTGAATCGTGACGCGTCGGATGACGATTTAAAGAAATCGTACCGCAAGCTGGCGATGAAATGGCATCCGGACCGCAATCCGGATAACCCCAAGGCCGAGGATTATTTCAAGGAAGCCAAGGAAGCCTACGAAATCCTCTCGGACGGCAACAAGCGCGCGGCCTACGATCAATATGGGCACGCGGGTGTTGATGCCTCTGCAGCGGGTGCGGGCGCCGGATTCGGCAATTTTTCCGATGCGTTCGGCGATATCTTCGGTGACATCTTTGGCGGCGGACGGCAGCGCTCTGGCGTTTATCGCGGCGCTGATTTGCGCTACAACCTCGAAGTCACCCTCGAGGAGGCCGCGCGCGGCACGGAAACCCGCATCCGCATACCCGCGCTCGAAGAATGCAACTTCTGCAAAGGTTCGGGCGCCAAGGCCGGCACCGCGCCGACCACCTGCATCGCCTGCAAAGGCCAGGGCCAGGTGCGCATCCAACAAGGCTTTTTTTCGATCCAGCAAACCTGCCCCAAGTGTCACGGCTCCGGCAAGATGATCGTCACGCCGTGCAATGCCTGCACCGGCAGCGGCAGGATCAAGCAGCATAAAACCCTGTCGGTCAAAATTCCGTCGGGTGTGGATGAAGGCGACCGCATTCGCCTTTCCGGCGAAGGCGAGCCCGGCAGCAACAGCGGCCCTTCCGGCGATTTGTATGTGGTGATCCATATCAAGCCGCACTCAGTGTTTCAGCGAGAACAGAACGATCTGCACTGCGAAATGCCGGTGAGTTTCACCACAGCGGCACTCGGCGGCGACATCGAAATTCCCACGCTCGACGGCTACGCCAAAATCAAGATTCCCTCTGAAACGCAATCCGGAAAAATATTCCGCTTACGTGGCAAAGGCATCAAGGGCGTGCGTTCCACCACGCATGGCGATTTGATGTGTCACGTGGTGGTTGAGACGCCGGTCAATCTGACCGCCCGTCAGCGTGAGCTGCTGCAGGAGATGGAAGCCATCGATCAGCGTAGCGCCGGCCAGCACAATCCGCGCGCCAAGGGTTGGATGGATAAGGTGAAGGCGTTTTTTGGTACGTAAGGTTGTCTGCAGGGGCGAACGTCGGCCGGCACCGCTAAACCATTGAATTAACGTATAATCCGGCCTCCAAAAAAGTAAAACTCAGGCACTCGAAAGCCCCCTCCCCGGCGCATCACGCGCGCCGGTTGATGTTTCCCTCATGACCACTTTTACCTGGATATTCGCGGCGACGCTCGCTGGCGGCATCGTTTCCGTGCTTGGCGCATGGTTTATCGCCGCGCGCGCGAGTACGGCACAAGTGCCGGTGTTGATCAGTTACGCGGTAGGGGCGCTGCTGGGTGCCGTGTTTCTGGAATTGCTGCCGCACGCGTTTAACCGCTCGGACAATCTGCAGCACACAGCGGCAACCGTACTCGGCGGGCTGTTGCTGTTTTTCATCCTCGAAAAATTGGTGCTGTGGCGCCACTGCCATTTCGAGGAATGTGAAGCGCACGATCCGCACGGCACCCCTGCAGCGCCTGCCCTGGCAGCGCACCATCACGGTCATGCGCACGGTGTGGCCCATGGGCACGACAACGACCACGGTCGCAGCGGGATGATGATCCTGATCGGCGACACCTTTCACAATTTCGTCGATGGCGTGTTGATCGCTGCGGCGTTTTTGGCGGATACGCAACTGGGCATCGTCACTGCTGTCGCCATCATCGCGCACGAAGTGCCTCAGGAAGTCGGCGATTTCCTCATCCTGCTGCATTCGGGTTACACCAAGTCGCAGGCGTTCGCGCTCAACCTGTTGTCGAGCGCTGCCATGGTCGCAGGTGGCGCGCTAGGCTACTACGCGCTGCAAACCATGGAACAATGGATCGGCACACTACTCAGCCTTGCTGCCGCCAGCATGCTCTACGTGGCAGTGGCCGACCTCATCCCCGGTCTGCACCGGCGCCCCGAAATCCGCGCCACGGTGATGCAGGTCTCGCTGATCGCGATGGGCATTGCCACCATCTGGCTGGTGGGTGAAGTAACCCATGCTTGATCCGGTGGTTTGGCAACTCACCCTGGCGGTCGTTTCAAAAAAATTGCGCTTTGTAGTCGTTAAAGTCGTCCACCCTGAGATGACCTTTCCGGTTGAGAAGACACAACTTGGCAGGGGAATGGGGCAATATGTCCGATCTTCCAGCACATCCCTGCCCTAGCCTTCTGCCGAAGCAATACACTTGTTGCATCGGGGCCGGGAAATATTTATAATCAGCGACCGGTTACGCGGGAATAGCTCAGCTGGTAGAGCGCAACCTTGCCAAGGTTGAGGTCGGGAGTTCGAGCCTCCTTTCCCGCTCCAGAATTCTGGGGGCACACAGAGTAGCGACTGTGGCCCCTTTTAGTTTGTTGAAGCGTAATTCGTAGTAGCGTTGTTCCCAGACAACGGCGGGGTGGCAGAGTGGTTATGCAGCGGCCTGCAAAGCCGTGTACGCCGGTTCGATTCCGACCCCCGCCTCCACATTCCAGTCTCGATAGCCTATCGGCACGCTGTGACAACACAGCACCCGTTTACTTCGGTATCGAATCTTCACATCACTGCGTTTGTTGAGGCCGATGGTACAATCGGATTCAGGCCCGGGTGGTGAAATTGGTAGACACAACGGACTTAAAATCCGTCGCTAGGGTAAAACCAGCATACCGGTTCGATTCCGGTTCCGGGCACCAAATTACCAGTCTTGATATGCAGCATTTTCAACGTGCCAAAAAGGCACGACGGGACGCATGCACTCTCGCCAATAAGGTGAGCGAACTAAAGTAAGCGTCCGGGAATCCCGTATTGACGCCGAGCTGCGCGATGAAGATTGCTGATTTTCGACCAGAGATGAGTCGAAGGCAGGTCGAAGTCAGGCCGCCCTGGGTTTCCAGTTAAACGGCAGCAGCTCAGTGAGGCGGTCAACGCGATG
>CAMBGJ010000209.1 GCA_945865805.1 Bordetella parapertussis | reverse complement strand
GGCGCTGCTGTTGGCTCAATACGGCGATTTTTTCGTTGGTCCAGTACCAGCGCGAGCGGATCAGTTCGAATTCGAGCACGAAATACAGCGGCACGCCTTTATGCAGCGCGTCGTCCAGCGCCGGGGTGAGCTTGATGTCAATGTTGGCTTCGAGCAGATAACCTTCCTCGGCGGCTGTGAGGGAGGCCTTGCGCACTTCGATGCCGTCGGCCTGCGCCGCGTGGGCGGTGGGCGCTGCCGCTGCGCCGAACATCAGGGCCGTGACGCACACGGCGAGCAGCCGCGCGGCCAGCAGCCGGACGGCGTTAATGTTTTTGCAGCAGCGCGTAGTAAAACCCATCGTGAACAGCATCTGGCAGTATCTGTCCTGCGTGTTGTTCTTGTTGTACGGTTGCGGTCGGTAGTCCGCCGACAGCATCGAAAGCGCCGAAGCCATTGAAACCATCGTAGGGCAAGGTCTGTAACCGGGCATCGGCATGGCGCTCGATAAAGCGCTCGACCTGCAGCTGATTTTCTTCCCGGAACACAGAACACGTCACATACAGGAATTTACCACCAGGCGCGAGCAGCCGCCACAGCGCATCGACAATCGTTTGCTGACGTGCAACGAATGGCGCGATGTCCGATTCGCGCCGCGACCACTTGATGTCCGGATGCCGCCGCGTGACACCCGACGCGCTGCACGGCACATCGGCGAGTATGCGGTCGAAGGGTTTGTTGTCCCACCACGCGTCGCTTGCGGCGTCGCCACACACTACGTTCGCCGCGAGGCCGAGGCGGCGCAGGTTGTCGTTGACGCGTTCCAGTCGCGCGGCATCGTTATCGAGCGCGGTGAGCGCCACGTCCGCGAGTTCCAGGATATGCGCGGTTTTGCCGCCGGGCGCGGCACAGGCATCGAGTACGCGCATGCCGTTTTGCGCTTCCAGCAGCACTGCGGCGCGCTGCGCCGAGGCATCCTGCACCGACACCTCGCCTTCGGCGAAACCCGGCAGGCGCTGCACTGGCATGGCTTTGTCGAGCACCACGGCGTGGCTTTCCAGGGCGGTGGCGGCGATGCCGTCGGCGGCGAGGCGCGCCAGATAGGCCTCGCGCGTGGTGCGGCGGGCGTTGACGCGCAGCGTGAGCGGCGCATGGCGGTTGCCGGCTTGCAGCAGGCTGGCATAGTGCGCCGGATATTGCGCTTGGATCCGCTTGATCCACCAGGACGGAAACGAATAGCGGCCTTCGTCGTTCGCTTCGCTGGCCGCCAGCAGCTCGGGTTTGCGTCGCAAAAACCCGCGCAGCACGGCATTGATCAAACCCTTGGCAGCAACGGCGGGCAGCGCGATGCATGCCTGCACCGCCTGATCGACCACCGCGTGGGGCGCCGCATGCGTGTGTTGCAGTTGGTAGAGGCCGATGCGCAGCAATTGCCGCAGGCGCTCGTCGCGCAGCGGTTTGGTGAGCAGCGGAACCAGCATGGCATCGATGGCGCCGCGATGGCGCAGCACGCCGTAACACAGGTCTTGCACCAGCGCGCGCTGCTGCGGGTTTTGTGGATGGGCGTCGCGCGGTAATTGCCGCCATACGGCGGCAAGCTCGGTGTCGAGATTGCGCCCGGTGGCGACACGTTCGAGGACGTTTACAGCGAGTAGTTGAGCTTCGACCATCAGGCTTGCGGTGCCGTAAAGCGTGCGCCCTGCGCGCCGTGAATAAGGGGAAATCCCTTGAGAAACGCCGCAGTGGCGAGCCGCTTGCCACCGGCGCGTTGCAGCTCCTGCACGCTGAGCGCGCCCTGGCCGCAGGCAATCAGCAGTTCACCCGGCGCAGCTTGACACACAGTGCCGGGTTCGAGTGCTTGATGATCGGCGACCTGCGCGCGCCAGAGTTTGATGCGCTCCGCCCCCACCGTCGTGAGCGCACCGGGAAACGGGTTGTAGGCGCGCACCTTGCGCGCGATTGCGACGGCCGATTCGTGCCAATGGATGATCGCTTCATCCTTGGTGATTTTGGCGGCGTAGGTCGCTTGTGAGGCATCCTGCGCAATGGGCGGCGGCGACGTGCGCAAGGCCTCGACGATGAGTTCACCGCCCAGTGTTGCCAAACGATCGTGGAGTTGGTCGGCGGTTTCGTGGTCAGTGATGGGTATCGCGCGCTTCATCAGCATACCGCCGGTGTCCAGGCCTGCGTCCATTTGCATGATCGTGATGCCGCTTTGTGTGTCGCCCGCGAGTATCGCGCGCTGGATGGGTGCCGCACCGCGCCAGCGTGGCAACAACGAGGCGTGGATGTTGATGCAGCCCCGAGGTGGCAACGCCAGAATGGCTTGCGGCAAAATCAAGCCGTAGGCCGCGACTATCATCGCCTCGGCCCCGTTGTTGACCGCAGCCGCAATCAAATCGCGCCCGGTATTAGTCTTGAGGGTGAGGGGTTGTTCAACCGTAAGCCTATGATTTTGGGAAAGTTTTTTTACATCGGAGATCGTCAGCTTCAGCCCGCGCCCGGCAGGCCGGTCAGGCTGAGTAAGCACTAACGTTATCTCATGTCCCGCCGCAATTAATGCTTGCAGCGCAACAGCGGCAAAAGCGGGTGTGCCGGCAAAGATCAGCCGCAAAATTAAATCCTTTCAAAACAAATAGTTACGTTGAGTGGCGCTACTCGGGCACGAGGCTACGCGTCGTCCCGCAGGCGCTTTTTGATCTTGGCGAGGATACGCTGTTGTTTCAGGCGCGACAGCCTTTCGACGAAAACCTTGCCGTCGAGGTGATCCATTTCGTGCTGGATGCACACCGCTTCCAGTCCCTCGGCCGTGTGCTCGAACGGCAGGCCGTCCGCGCCCAGCGCACGCACCCGCACATGCTGTGCGCGCTGGGTTTTTTCGTAGATGCCGGGCAGCGACAAACAGCCTTCTTCGCAGTCGGCGATGCCGTTGGCTTCGAGGATTTCAGGGTTGATAAAGGCCCGCAAGGTGTCGCGCGCGGGCGAGGTGTCGATCACGATCACGCGCTGGTGTACATCCACCTGTGTTGCGGCGAGACCAACACCCGGCGCGGCGTACATAGCCTGTCCCATGTCATTGATTAATTGACGAATTTCGTCATTTACCGTGTGCACAGGCTGGGCCACGGTGTGAAGGCGCTTATCGGGGTACAGCAAAATAGTGAGCTTGGGCACAAAAAGTCTTGCTAATAGAAGTAACTAGAGGCAGAATTTAATCCAAAGTATCATGTTGCGCCGGTACAACAAACATAAACATTACAGTTTGGTTTGCTGACCGGCTACGGGCGTCTTACCGGTCGTTTTACCGGGTTCCGTAATTTCCATCGAGGTGCCGCTATGTCTATGAAAAACCGCATTATATCGCTGCTGCTCGCCGCCACGGCGCTGACATTTACCGCCGCTGCCAGTGCGCAGTCCGCGCAGGGATTGAAGCCCGACGCGCCGGATCGTTACACGGTCGAACGCGGCGACACGCTGTGGGGCATCGCCGGACGTTACCTGGACAAGCCCTGGGATTGGCCGCAGCTGTGGAATCTCAACCGCCAGCAGGTACGCAATCCGCACCGCATTTTCCCCGGCGACGTGCTGGTGCTCGACCGTGCCACCGGACGGCTGCGGGTGGAAACCGTCGCCGTCAGGCCACGCGTGCGCACCGAGGAAATCATCGATGCCGTATCGACGATCCCGCCGGGGGTGATCGAGCCGTTTATTTCGCGTCCGATGGTAATCGGCGAAAACGAGCTCGATAACGCGCCGAAAATCATGGCCACCGAAGAATCACGCGTGGTGGTCGGCGCGGGCAACATTGCCTACGTTAAAGGCCTGCCCAAAGGTAAGGGTGATAGCTGGCATATCTATCGCCGCGGTGACAAACTGGTCGATCCCGATTCGGGCACTACTCTCGGTTATCTGGGGCTGTATCTGGGTGAAGCGCGCGTGCGCCATTTCGGCGAGATCAGCCGTATTGAAATCATCAAGTCCACGCAGGAAATCTACACCGGCGACAGCCTGGTTGCGGTCACTCAAGAACCGCCAGTGTTCAACTATGTGCCGCGCGCGCCGTCGGGCAAGGTGCAGGGCCGCGTAATGTCGCTGAACGACAATCTGTATGAAACCGGTCGCTTCTCCGTGGTGGGCTTGTCTAAAGGCGCGAAGGATGGCCTCGAAGTCGGGCACGTGCTTGCCCTGTACCGTAGCCCGACGACCTCGCGTTACGCACTGCGTACCAGCGCCATGCTGGGCCGCACCGGCCCCACCGGTAACGACGGTCGGCGGACTTATTACGAAGAGCCACTCAACGTGCGTAACACCCCGGTGTTCAGCGCGCAGACGAAGCTCAACGAAAGCGATCTGGCGAAGTTGCCGGAAGAACGTTATGGCTTGGTGATGGTGTTTCGTACCTTCGACCGTGCCGCGTTTGGCCTGGTGATGCAATCCAAACTGCCGGTCGCGGTCGACGATATCGTTACCACGCCCTGATACGCCCTCGCGATAGCCGCTGCGGGGCGCCATTGGCGCAACCGCGCGCTGGCGTCACGCGCCTTTGTCACTTCCTCCCGATCTCGCCGCGTGGCTGCGTCTGTCGTTGACGACGGGCCTCGGCGGCGAAGCGTTTCGTAAACTGCTGCTGAGTTTCGGCGGGCCGGAACAAATCCTCGGCGCGAGTCGTACCGCGCTGACTGCGGTGGTCAAAGGCAAGCTTGCCGACGCCATCCTCGACGGTGATCTTTACAGCGAACTCGCGCCGGTGGACACCTGGCTCGCGGACAATAACAATCACGTTGTAACGCTGGCCGATAGCGATTACCCGCAGGCGCTGCTGCAAACGCCCGATCCGCCACCGCTGCTGTATGTAAAAGGGCGGCGCGAGTTGCTGAACGTCCCCGCTATAGCGGTGGTCGGCAGCCGCAACGCCACCGCGCAAGGCAAACTGACGGCGGAATCGTTCGCCACCGCGCTTTCCAACGCCGGGCTTTGCATTGTCAGCGGCATGGCGATGGGCATCGATGCTGCCGCGCATCGCGGCGGGATGGCCGGGTTGTCATCCACGATCGCCATCGTCGGCACCGGGCTGGACAAAGTGTATCCCGCGCGCAACCGCGATCTGGCGCATGCCATCGCTGAAAAGGGTGCCATCGTGTCCGAATTCGCGCTCGGCACGCCGCCGCTGGCCGCCAATTTCCCGCGCCGCAATCGCCTCATCAGTGGCATGACACGCGGCTGCCTGGTGGTCGAAGCCGCGCTCTCCAGTGGCTCGCTGATTACTGCGCGTATTGCCAACGAGCTGGGCAAGGACGTTTTCGCCATCCCCGGCTCGATCCACTCGACGCTGTCCAAAGGCTGCCACGTACTGATTAAACAGGGTGCCAAGCTGGTGGACGACGCGGCGGATATATTGGGCGAACTGCGGCTGCCCCTGCCCGCTGGCGGCAGCGCCAAGACCGCAGACGGGGCTTCCAACCACCCGTTGCTTGCCCACATGGCCTTCGATCCCTGCGATATCGACACCTTAGCCGGGCGTGCCGGATTGCCGGTGCACGAAGTCAGCGCTACCCTGATCCAACTCGAATTGGACGGTTCCGTTGCCAGTCTGGCTGGTGGGCTGTGGCAAAGAGTAATATAAGTATTTGTTTTAATTGATAATTTTGTTATTCGGCACTAGCGTATTTCGCCAGGCTGTGACAAAGTGGCTTGCTTTCGCGCCCGGTTTGTTCTTATTATCTGCGCCTCTTTTTGCACCGCAACGTGCGGTGCTGTTGCGATGATTCGCACATTTTTAGCTTGAGCGCACCCCAAAAAAACATGTCAAAACAACTAATTATCGCTGAGAAGCCGTCTGTGGCCAGCGATATTGCGCGCGTGCTTGGCGGCTTTAAGCGCCACGACGACTACTTTGAGAGCGACGACTTTGTGCTGTCGTCGGCGGTTGGCCATCTGGTGCAAATCGCCGTGCCCGACGAGTTTGAAGTCAAGCGCGGTAAGTGGTCTTTCGCCAATTTGCCGGTGATTCCGCCGCATTTTGATTTGCTGCCGATCGAAAAATCCGAAGCGCGGCTGAAACTGCTGACCAAACTGTTGAAACGCAAAGATGTCACCGGCGTCATCAACGCCTGCGACGCGGGCCGCGAAGGCGAGCTGATTTTCCGTTACATCGCCAGTCACGCGGGCAGCAAAAAGCCGGTGCAGCGCCTGTGGCTGCAATCGATGACGGCCGGTTCGATCAAGGACGGCTTCAAGCACCTGCGCACCGACGCGGAAATGCTGCCGCTGGCCGACGCCGCGATCTGCCGCAGTGAGGCCGACTGGCTGGTGGGCATCAACGGCACCCGCGCGATGACCGCGTTCAACTCCAAGAGTGGCGGTTTTCACAAAACGCCGGTGGGCCGCGTGCAAACGCCGACGCTGGCGATCCTGGTCGAGCGCGAAGAAAAAATCAAACGCTTCGTGCCCAAGGATTACTGGGAGGTTCACGGCACCTTTGGCGTCAGTGAGGGTTCGTACGCCGGCCGCTGGATCGACGAAAATTTTGCCAAAGCCAAGAAAGACGTAAAGGATGCCAAAGAAGGCGACGACGCGGTCAATCCTGACCTGCGCGCCGAGCGCATCTGGGACGCTAAAACCGCCGAAGCGATCAAAGCCAAATGCGACGGCAAGCCCGGCGAGATCGAAGAAGAAAGCAAGCCCACCACGCAAGCCTCCCCGCTGCTGTTCGACCTGACCAGCTTGCAGCGTGCCGCCAACGGGCGCTTCGGCTTCTCGGCGCGCACCACCTTGTCACTCGCACAGTCGCTCTACGAAAAACACAAGGTACTCACCTATCCGCGTACCGACGCGCGCGCGCTGCCGGAAGACTATGTCGATACGGTGAAAGAAACGCTGAAAGTGCTATCCGATTCGGAATACGCACCGTTCGCGAAAAAGATATTGAAGCAAGGCTGGGTCAAGCCCACCAAACGCATATTCAACAACGCCAAAATTTCCGACCACTTTGCGATTATCCCCACCGGCCAGCCGCCCAAGGCGCTGAACGAAATCGAGACCAAGCTCTACGATCTGGTGGTGCGCCAATTCCTCGCGGTGTTTTACCCCAGCGCGGAATACATGGTCACCACGCGCTTCACCCGCGTCGAAAAAGAAACCTTCAAGAGCGAAGGCAAGGTGCTGGTCAATGCTGGCTGGCTCGAAGTTCACGGCAAGGCCGCGGCCGAAGACGGCGATGCGCCCAACCTCGTCGCGGTAAAAAAAGGCGAAAAGGCCAAGACCGAAAGCATCGACGTGCTCGCCACGCAAACCAAGCCGCCTGCGCGCTTCACCGAGGCGACGTTGCTTTCTGCGATGGAAGGCGCGGGCAAGCTGGTGGAAGACGAAGACCTGCGCGACGCGATGAAAGAGCGCGGCCTCGGCACGCCGGCCACGCGCGCCGTCACCATCGAAAAGTTGATCGCCGAAGAATACCTGGTGCGCCTCGGTCGCGAGTTGCAAGCCACGCCCAAGGCGTTCTCCCTGCTCACGCTGCTGCGCGGGCTGGATATTCCCGAACTTGCTTCGCCTGAAATGACCGGCGAGTGGGAATTCAAGTTAAAGCAAATGGAGCAGGGCAAGTTAAAGCGCGACACCTTCATGCGCGAAATCGGCAAGATGACTCGCCACATCGTCGATCGCGCCAAGGCGCACGAATCTGAGACCGTGCCCGGCGATTACGCCACCTTGAAGGTCAAATGCCCGAGCTGCGGCGGCACGGTCAAAGAGAATTACAAAAAATTCCAGTGCGAAAAATGCGAGTTCTCACTGTGGCGCATACTCGCCGGACGGCAGTTTGAACCCGCCGAAATCGACGAGCTGTTCGTGAAAAAAAGCATCGGCCCGTTACAGAGATTTCGCAGCCGTTTGGGCCGCCCGTTCGCCGCGGTGATCAAACTCACCGATGAGTTCAAATTCGAATTTGATTTCGGCCAGGGCGGCGGCGAAGATGGCGAAGCCGTCGATTTCACCGGCAAGGAATCCATCGGCGCCTGCCCCAAATGCGGCGCCAAGGTCTACGATCACGGCATGGCCTACGTGTGCGAAAAATCCGTCGCGCAACCGCGCACCTGCGACTTCCGCACCGGCAAAATTATCCTGCAACGCAATATCGAACCCGAACAGGTGGTTAAGCTGCTGACCGGTGGCAAAACCGATTTGCTGCATAAATTCATCAGCAAAAAAGGCCGTCCGTTTTCGGCGTTTTTGGTGCGAGGTGGAGACGGCAAAGTGTCGTTTGAGTTTGCGCCTAGGGAGGCTAAGGCGGGGGCGAAGGCAGCGGCAAAGCCTGCGACCGAGGAAAAGGCGGCAGTAAAGCCTGCGGCGAAGAAGAGGGCACCTGCCAAAGCCCGCAAGGCGGCCTGATTTTGATTTGACGTCACCGACACGTCGTCCGTAGGATAGCGCTATGATCAGCGTTATCCCGCCGTTGCTGAATATAGAAACCATCGCCAAGGGGCCCGGCATACGCGAACTGAGGCATCAAGTAAAAATAACCTGGACAGACGTAGCGCTACCCCCTCACCGCAGAGGCGCGGAGGCGCGGAGAACCCCCGCAGAGGAAGGCTGTTCTCTGCGTAACCTCTGCGCCTTTGCGCCTCTGCGGTGAAGGCCTTCAAGCGCCTGCAACAGAATGACTGAATTGCCCCAAGTTGCCAGCAGCACCTTACAGAGAAATTTGTACCGCGTACAATTTGTTTTTGCTTGAGGCCTGACGCGGCTGGTGCGATGCTACGGCTAGGGAAATTGGCTGAAGAAAAAGGGGTTCGGGCGTGCGCGCCTGGAATCCGGCGCAATCGTCAACGCCGAAATTCACTGGTATGAAGCCCATGGCATCGGCAAAGTCGAACACAAAATCAAGCACTTCCTCTAGACAATCGCGGCATTTTGTTATTTGCTTGTCGAGTGGCAAGACGCCCGCTGCGCTTGAACCCGGCAAAGTCTATGAACGTCTGCGCGACAGTACCGCAGAGGCTGCGGGCATGCTGCGTGTCGTGGATGAGTCGGGGGAAGACTATTTACATCCCGCGCGGCTATTCGGGCGAATTTCGCTGCCGATGGAAACGCGGTTGGCGCTTGGTAAATCATCCTAGAGTTTTCAAGCTGGCCGTCAGGACTGTCGTCGAGGATCGCTCATGCTAATGATCAACAACGACGTCGTAGCCCAAACCCTAACCATGCGCGAGTGCATCGAGGCACAGGAGACGGCTTTTGCCGCGTTGCTGGAAGGCAAGGCAATCTTCCGCCCGCGTATCGATACATACGTGCCTTGTGATCGCGAGGATGGCTACTACCGCTTCGGCACGGTGGAGGGTTCCAGCGGCGGCTATTA
>CAMBGJ010000208.1 GCA_945865805.1 Bordetella parapertussis | reverse complement strand
GTGTCTACACACGACCCGCGTACGGATGGCACAGCACAGCGCGGCAATCCGAACGGCCATATTATTCGCTGGCGCGAGGCAGGAGACGATCCCGCTGCGACCACGTTCACCTGGGACATCTTCCTGTTCGGCGCACGTGCGGGCCGCGACCCGAACAACATCAACATTTCCGCACTCGATGCCAGCAACGATTTTTCCAGCCCGGATGGTCTGTGGTTTAGTCCGGCCACCGGCATTCTGTGGATACAGACCGACGACAATGCCTACACCGACGTCACCAACTGCATGTTGCTCGCCGCGCTACCGGGCGCTGTTGGCGATGGCACGGTGAGATCCATCACCGGCACCGACGCCACCAACGCCACGCGCACGGTGAATTCGCCCACCGGTGCCGCACCAGGCGCCGCGAGATTGCGGCGCTTTCTGGTCGGCCCCAAGGATTGCGAAGTGACCGGTATCACGGAGTCGCCTGATGGTAAGGCATTGTTTGTCAACATCCAGCACCCCGGCGAAGAAACTTTCGATCCTGCACGGTTGTTTGACGTCAACGTAGCCTACCGCAACAACGCCACAGCAACCGGCCCCACGGCAATCCTTGCCGATCCGACGCGCTACACCAGCCACTGGCCGGACGGCGGTAATGCGCGCCCGCGCGCGGCAACCATTGTCATCACCAAGAACGACGGCGGCGTGGTCGGCCTGTAGCCCTTGGCTCGGGCGCATGCGCCAGCTTCAGTCGCATCGTAACGACGACGGCTAAAAATGACCGCGCGCGCGATCGTGGGTGCGGCAGCGCGCTGTCATCATTTTGCAATGAAATGTTCTTAACATTCATGTTTCATGTGGCCTTTCCGAAGTCTGCTTTTTTGCGATTGGCGCTGAGCCTCCCTTTGCATAGCCGGAGTACCCCGTTTGCCTGCCCGCCACTTCAATTCGTATCTACTTGTTTTTATTGCACTATTTTTCCTGACACCCTATCTGCATGCAGCCGACGGTGCGGCGTTTCCGACAAAGCCCGTGCGCATGGTGGTACCGCTGGCGCCCGGCGGCGGCAGCGATATCGCCGGACGCATCGTGGCGCAGGCGCTGACGGGCAAATGGGGGCAGGCGGTGGTGGTCGATAACCGGCCCGGCGCTGGCGGCACCGTCGGCAACAGCGTCGTCGCGAAGTCCGCCGCAGACGGCTACACCTTACTGGTATCGAGTTCGACCATGGCGATCAGCCCGGCGCTGTATCGCAACGCGGGTGCCGATATCGTGCGCGACTTCCAGCCCGTCACGCTACTGGCCAGTCAGCCCAGTATCATTACCGTTCATCCTGCGGTGCCGGCGAAATCACTGATGGATCTGATCACCTTGATGAAGGCGCAGCCCGGCAAGTTTTCGTTCGGTTCAGCCGGGGTGGGCACTGCGAGCCATCTGGCCAACGAACAGTTTGCGCTGGCGGCGGGCATCAAAACACTGCACATCCCCTACAAAAGTGCGGGACTCGCCACGACTGCGCTGCTGGGCGGGGAAATTCAATTCATGGTGACCAATATGGCTACCGCGTTGCCACAAGTCAGAGCGGCACGCTTGAGGGGACTCGCGGTCACCGGCACGCAGCGTGTGCCGACAGCACCCGATTTGCCGACCGCGCGCGAGGCTGGGCTGGCGGACTACGACTACACCACGTGGTATGCGATGCTGTTACCTGCGCGCACGCCGCAGGCACGGGTGTCCGGCATCCATGCCGCTACCGTTGGCGTGCTTCGCCAGCGCGAAGTGCTCGAGCGTTTCGCCGGGCAGGGGCTGGACGTGATCGGATCCGGCATCGGCGAGTTCTCGACTTACCTCAAAGCGGAAGTCGCCAAATGGAGCGGCGTAGTGCAGGTCGCGGGACTTGCGGCGAATTAGGGTCCGCGTGATCAAAATTACATAGCCTCTCCAGCGATGCTGATTCCAGCTTCGCCTAATCCCCTATGCGGTCGGCTGGCGAACAACGCTATTGCCCACCGCTGAATTCCAGACCGGCGTGGCGTCACGCCAACAAACCCGCGTTCCGGGCTGGCACTGAACGCCTGATGTCGGGCATCCGTCAATCAACGCCTTGCCTCTCGCGATCGCACTGTGCGCCGCATCATGCGTTACCATTCCAGTAACCATTCCCGGAACCCGCCGCCACCTTTCAGAGATATGCGTAACTGTTTGTTTTTAAAGCGTTTTTTTGTGGTCATTTTTACGGCATCGTGGATGCCCGTCAGCCACGCCCAACCTGCCAATGCCTACCCCAATCGCCCTGTGCGCGTGGTTGTGCCCGGCGCGCCAGGCAGTTCGCAGGAAGTTCTGTCACGCGTCGTCGGCAATAAACTCGCGCAGCAAATGGGCCAGCCGTTCGTGATCGATGCACGTGCGGGTGCCAGCGGCATGATTGGTCTGGACATTGCCAAGGCTGCAGCGCCCGATGGCTACACGCTGTTGGCCGCGACCTCCACATTGATGTCGGGCCTGCCTGCGCTCAAACCCAAATTGCATTACGACCCGGATCGCGATTTTATTCCACTCTCGCGCATGGCCTCGGTCGCCAACGTGGTGACGGTGGGCGCGCAGCTGGGCATCGACAACGCCGTGGATTTTGTCAAGCTGGCGAAGGCCAAACCTGGTGCGCTTAACTTCGGCTCAGCGGGCAATGGCTCGCCCGCGCATCTGGCGGGCGCGATGTTTAATGTGCTGGCGGGGGTCACCACCATTCACGTGCCGTACAAGGGTGCGGCACAAGCGCTCTCCGACGTCATGGCGGGGCAATTGCAATATCTCATTACTTCGCCTCTGGTCGCGATGCCGCACGCCAAGGGCGGGCGCATCCGGCTGCTCGCCACCACGGGAGCGAAGCGTGACCCGTTGATCCCCGATTTGCCGGTGTTTGCCGATACCGTACCGGGGTATGACATCACGCAATGGTGGGGGCTGGTGCTGCCTGCGGGCGTGCCACCGGCGATCAGCGCACACTTGCATCGCGAGATCATCATCGCGCTCAAATCAGCCGAAGTCGCGGGCTTCCTGACCAAACAGGGCGCGGTCGCGCAGCCGGAATCTCCCGCCGAGTTTGCCGCGTTCATGAAAGCCGAACGCACGCGCATCGCGCATATCGGCAAACGCGCCAATATTATTTTGGAGTGATGTCCCATGACCCAACCCGCCAATCTGATTTTTTTCCAAAGTGATAACCACAACCGCGCAGTCGCTGGCTGTTACGGCCACGGCTATGTAAAAACGCTCAACATCGACCGCATTGCCGACGGCGGTGTGCGCTTCGCCAATGCCTACAGCACCAGCGCCTTATGCTGCCCCGCGCGCGCGGCCATCGCCACCGGGCGTTATCCGCATCAAACCGGTTTTTGGGATAACGCCATTGCCTACGACGGCAGCGTGCCCACCTGGCATCACCGGCTGCGCGAGCAGGGGCACACGGTGGTCGCAGTGGGCAAACTGCACTACCGCTCGGAAAAAGACGATAACGGTTTCACTGAGGAAATCGAGCCGATGCATCTGCACGACGGCAAGGGCGCGATCAAGAATCTGCTGCGTGGTTATGACGCCGAGACGCCTAAAGATGACGGCAGTTTCTGGAAGCTTTACACAACACGCTCCGGCGTGGGCGAAACGCACTATCAGGCATACGACCGTCGTATCACGGCAAAATCCATCGACTGGTTAAAACGCCACAGCAAAAACGACGGCAAACCGTGGGTACTGTATGTCTCGTACATCAGTCCGCATCCGCCGTTTACCGTGCCGAAGCGGCTCTACGATCTGTACCCCGAAAAAGACATGCCGTTGCCCAAAGGCTACCAGCCCGGCGCGCGCACCGAGCACCCCGCCATGCAATATCTGCGGCGCATGGATGGCATGCTCGACATGACCGACGAGGCTGCGCTACGCCGCATCGCGGCTGGCTACTTTGGCCTCATCACACACATGGACGAGCAAATCGGCGTGGTGCTCAAAGCGGCCGAGGACATGGACCTGCTCGCCAACACGCGCATCGCCTACACCAGTGACCACGGCGAGTTGTTCGGCTCGCAAGGTCTGTTCGGCAAGAAAAGCCTCTACGAAGGTGGCGTGGGTGTGCCGCTGGCCATCAGCGGCCCCGGCGTGGCACAAGGCCATGTATCGCGGCAGATCGTCTCGCAGGTGGATTTGTTTCCCACGCTGGTCGAAGGTGCGGGCGCGCGACAGATCAAAGCCGACGCCAGCCTCAAGGGCGTGTCGCTGTGGCCCGCACTGACGGGCACGGACGCCACACGCGTGGGTTTCGCCGAATACCATGCGCAAGCCTCCAAAGCGGCAGCCTATGTGCTGCGCGATGGCGGCATGAAGCTGATTTACCATGTCGGCATGCCCGCGCAGTTGTTCGATCTCGCCAGTGATCCCGATGAACTGAGTGACCTGGCCGCCGCGCAACCCGCGACGGTGCAGCATCTGACGCAAAAGTTGCGTGTAATCTGCGACCCCGAAGCCGTGGACGCACGCGCCAAGGCCGATCAACGCAGATGGGTTGAACACTGGGGCGGGCGTGACGCGGTGGCCGGCTCGTCACAGATACTGTTCACCCCGCCGCCGGGGGTTTCGAAGGAAGATGCCTGGGCGATACCGGCGGGCTCTGAACAAACATGACCCTCACCGAACTGCGCTACATCGTCGCCGTGGCGCGCGAAAAACATTTCGGCCACGCGGCTGAAAAATGTTTTGTCAGCCAGCCCACGTTATCCGTCGCCATCAAGAAACTCGAAGAAGAACTCGGCGTCGCGTTGTTTGAACGCGGCGTGAACGATATCCGCGTCACCGATGTAGGCAGCCGCGTCATCGAGCAGGCGCAGCGCGTGCTGGAGGAAGCCTCCGCCATCAAGCACATCGCGTCGGCGGGCAAGGACGATCTCGCCGGGCCGCTGCGTTTTGGCGCCATCTACACCGTGGGGCCGTATGTCACACCCCAATTGATCCCGTTGATCATGAAGCGCGCGCCGAAAATGCCGCTGCTGATCCAGGAAAACTACACCGCGCGTCTGGGCGAGATGCTGAAGAATGGCGACATCGATTTGATCCTGTTGTCGGAGCCTTTCAGTGAGCCGGGTATCGTCACCCACGCGGTCTACGATGAACCGTTTCGCGTGGTCATGCCGGCAAGCCACGACTGGGCGAAAAAAGCGCGCATCGCTGCCGCCGATCTGTGCGGCGAGACATTGTTGCTCCTGTCCAGCGGCAACTGTTTCAGAGATCAGGTGCTGCAAACCTGCGCGGGTGCCAAGCGTGCCGTTAACGCCGGTCTGCAACAAAGTCTGGAAGGCAGTTCGCTGGAAACCATACGCCAGATGGTCGCCTCTGGCGTGGGCATCACCGTGCTGCCCTGCACAGCGGCCGAGTCTCGCACTGCCGACACCAAACTCACGGCGATGAAAAACTTCTCCCAACCGGAACCCTCGCGCCGCATCGTGCTGGCGTGGCGCAAGAGTTTTCCACGCGTGAAGGCCGTGCAAGCGGTGCGCGACGCGTTGCTTGCGTGCAAGCTGCCAGGCGTGGCCCTGCTCCCGGCAGCCAAGCCGGCGGAACACTAAAAACTGTTTAAAAACAAATAGTTACGTGATTAACATCGATGGGCATTGATGCGCGCCATGGGATAGCTAATGTCTATTGTTCACATCGAAACAATCAATTGGATTGATCGATAGCCGGTCGTCACAATGCGTCCCAAGCGTGTAACCACACGTGATCCTTAACCCACACAGGAGACGCAAATGCAACACAGCTCAATCCCTCTGAATTGCAACGAGAACCCCTCGGGCAGCGAATCAATCACGCATGTGCTGTACGGCTATTTGGCGATGATGGCCTATGCGCAGGGCGGCTACCCAACGTTGCGCGAAGCGGTCAATCAGCCGTCGCTTGAGACTTAAAACCCAACGGATCAACAGGAGAACATCATGACGAATATGGATATTGGCATCAAGGACAAGGATCGCAAGGCCATTTCCGAAGGTCTTTTGCGACTTCTCGCGGATACCTACACGCTCTATCTGAAAACCCACAACTTTCACTGGAACGTAACCGGGCCCATGTTCCAGACACTGCACCTGATGTTCGAGACGCAATACAACGAACTCGCCCTGGCTGTGGACTTGATCGCCGAACGCATTCGCGCCCTGGGTTATCCTGCGCCGGGCACCTACCGCGAATACTCGAGGCTCTCATCCATCGAGGAGACCCCCGGCGTACCCAAGGCGGAAAAGATGATCCGGTTACTGGTTGAGGGGCAAGAGGCGGTGGTACGCACGGCGCGCGCGCTCATTCCGTTGGCGGGCAAGGTGAATGACGAGGCCACCGCCGACTTACTCACCCAGCGTATGCAGTTGCATGAAAAAAATGCCTGGATGCTCAGAAGCCTTCTGGAAACGTAACCGTACGATCAATGTCCAACACTGACAACAACTCACCCACTCCCATGGAGAACACCATGTCCAACGAAGCAAAATGCCCTTTCTCGGGCGTCACTAAAAACCCGGCGGTCAACGGCGGCGCACAAATCAATGCCCACTGGTGGCCCCACCGGCTCCGGCTGAACGTTCTGCACCAGCATTCTGAAAAGTCGGATCCCATGGGTGAAGACTTCAACTACGCCGCAGAATTTAAGCGCCTCGACCTCAATGCCGTCGTCAACGACCTTAAGGCTCTGATGACGGATTCGCAGGACTGGTGGCCTGCGGATTGGGGCCACTACGGCGGCCTGATGATCCGCATGGCCTGGCACGCCGCAGGCACCTACCGTATCGCCGATGGTCGCGGCGGCGCGGGCACCGGCAACCAGCGATTCGCGCCCCTCAATAGCTGGCCCGACAACGGAAACCTCGACAAGGCCCGCCGTTTGCTGTGGCCGATCAAGCAGAAATACGGCCGCAGGATTTCGTGGGCGGACCTGATGATCCTCGCGGGCAACGTCGCGCTCGAGTCGATGGGCTTCAAGACCTTTGGTTTCGCTGGCGGCCGCTCCGACATCTGGGAGCCGGAGGAAGACATTTACTGGGGTTCTGAGAACACCTGGCTGGGTGATAAACGCCACACTGGCGACCGCCAACTCGAGAATCCACTCGCCGCCGTTCAGATGGGCCTGATCTACGTAAATCCGGAAGGTCCGAACGGCAATCCGGATCCGGTGGCTTCGGGCCGCGATGTGCGCGAAACCTTCGCGCGCATGGCCATGAATGACGAGGAAACCGTGGCCCTGGTGGCTGGCGGCCATACGTTTGGCAAGGCCCATGGTGCGGGCGACCCCAAGCTGGTCGGCCAAGAACCCGAAGGCGCTTCGATTGAGGAGCAAGGCCTGGGCTGGATCAACAAGCTGGGGACCGGCAAGGGTGTGCATACCACCACCAGCGGCATCGAAGGCGCGTGGAAACCAAACCCCACGAAATGGGACAACGATTATTTCGACATGCTGTTCGGCTACGAGTGGACGCTTACCAAAAGCCCTGCGGGTGCCCATCAGTGGACACCCAGCAACTGCAAACCGGAACACATGATTCCAGACGCTCACGATAAATCGAAGCGCCATCCGCCGATGATGACCACCGCTGATCTGTCGCTGCGTTTCGACCCGGCTTACGAGAAAATCGCACGTCGCTTCCATCAGGACCCGAAGGCATTCGCTGATGCTTTTGCCCGTGCGTGGTTCAAATTGACTCACCGCGACGTGGGCCCCCGGGCGCGCTATCTCGGCTCTCTGGTACCGCAGGAAGTGTTGATCTGGCAGGACCCGATTCCCCAATTGGATCACAAGCTGGCCGAAGAAAACGACATCTTCGTTCTGAAAGGCAAAGTGCTCTCGTCCGGGCTGTCGATCGCGCAACTGGTGACGACTGCATGGGCGTCGGCCACCACCTTCCGCGGCAGCGACAAGCGCGGTGGCGCCAATGGCGCACGCATACGCTTAGCACCCCAGAAGGATTGGGCAGTGAATCAGCCGACTGAACTGGCCAGGGTGCTGTCGACGCTGGAAGCAATCCAGCGGGACTTCAAAAACGCGCAGTCCGGCGGCAAAAAGATTTCGCTTGCGGATCTGATCGTGCTCGGCGGTTGCGCAGCTATCGAATCCGCCGCGAAGAAAGCTGGCGTTGATGTGACGGTGCCTTTCTCGCCGGGACGCATGGACGCGACTCAAGATCAGACCGACGTGGAATCGTTCGCCGTGCTGGAACCGGTTGCAGACGCCTTTCGCAACTACACCCGCGAGGGCGCGGAAGGTATCGCGGCTGAACTGATGGTGGATAAGGCGCAATTGTTGACTCTGACTGCACCGGAAATGACGGTGCTGATCGGAGGCCTGCGCGTGCTCAATGCAAACGCCGGACAGACTCAACACGGCGTGTTCACCCATCGGCCCGGGACGCTGACGAATGACTTTTTCGTTAACCTCCTCGACATGCGCACACAGTGGCGGAAATCCGCCAACGACGGTTTGCTGGAAGGGTGTGATCGCGCCACCGGCGCACTGAAGTGGACGGGCACGGTCGCCGATCTCGTTTTTGGATCGAATGCCCAGTTGCGCGCGGTGGTCGAGGTTTATGCAGCCGATGATGCGCAGCAGAAATTTGTACGTGACTTTGTGGCGACGTGGGACAAGGTGATGAACCTGGATCGCTTCGACCTGACGTAACAGTTGATGCATCAGGAAAAGTCTTGTGCATTACGCAAGGAGCGACGCTGCCCGTTGGGTGGTGTCGCGAAGCAAGATGTCGAGATGGTGTTGCTGGCGGCATAGCCACACGCCCCAGCGGTATTCGTATTCCAATAGCACCGCAGACGATTGCGTCATCCGCATGCAAAATCAGGTGACGCAATCGTCAAGGCGGGGGATACTATCGCTCTGAAAAATGCTTCGCCCAGGCAGGCGCCACACAACCCCCAAGGAGAACACCATGCCGGTAGAAATTCGCGACATCCTGCGCAATCACGTCAAAGAAAAACTCGCGCGCGATGAAGTCGTCGCCTCGATGACGGTACGCCTGATACGCACGCCCGAGATCGCGCGCATGGCGGCGACCGCGGGCTTTGACACGCTGTATATCGATGTCGAGCACAACGGCTTTTCGTGGGACACCACCAGCCTCATCTGTCAGGCGGCGCTCGCTGCCGGCGTGACACCCTTTGTTCGCATACCCAACACCGCGCCGGAAAACGTCGCCGGGGCGTTAAACGGCGGTGCGCTGGGCATCATCGCGCCGCATGTGCGTTCGGCCGAGGATGCACGGCGCGTGGTCCGCGCCGCGAAGTTTCCGCCACTCGGCGAACGGGGTGCTGCCGGGCAATTGCCGCACCTGCAATTTCGCACCTTTCCGGCGTCACAGGTGG
>CAMBGJ010000207.1 GCA_945865805.1 Bordetella parapertussis | reverse complement strand
CAATTGCTCAAGCGCGATGCGCAAGCCGCAGTGGTGGCAAGCACCGCTCAGGGGAGAGGTGCGTCCGCTGTGGCATAAAAGGCGGGAAATACCCGTAAAAGGAGCGAGTTTCGAGCGAAATCTTGCCAAAAACCAACATAACATGACGTAAGCATCACGAATTTGGCGGCCCTGCTTTTGCAAACCAATTATTAGAGGTCCCCTTAAGCTGATGCAACCGATTGCGGTGAATGCCCGCTATGAATAAACGCGCCACTGACGTCGGGGATGACTGCACACGGCGTGGGCGCTAAGCGGTTTGCCACCATCGCACGCATGTACGCGCAAGCGCACGCGTAGCATCCACACAGTGCAGCGAAACGTCGGACGCCTGATACGCCATTGCCAACGGTATTTCCGTGCAACCCATCACGATCACTTGCGCACCATTATCGAGCAAGCGGCGCGCCGCCTGGTGCACCAACTCGTGCGCCTGCACCAACTCGTTGCGCTTGACGTGCTCGATGGCGGGCAGCACCAGTGTGCGCTGCTGGTCACGGCTGCTGAGCAGACATTCGATGCCTCTTGCGGTGAGCCGCGATTGGTAAAAGCCGGCGGCCACCGTGCCTTCAGTCGCCAGCAACCCCGCGCGTTTGGCGTTGCCCAGGGCATCGCAGGCTGCGTCCGCCATATGCAGTATCGGCAGGCCGCCTTCGCGCGACAGTTCCTCGTACCAATAATGCGCGGTATTGCAGGCGATGGCGATCGCCTGCGCGCCCGCCTGTTTTAGCGTGCGGATACCCGTCAGCATGTGCGGCAGCGGCGATTCGCCAGTGCCGATAATCGCCGGCGGCCGATCCGGCATTTGCGGCACGGAATAAGCGATCACCGGGACGTGATCCTGATCGCGGCGGGCGGGCGTTTCCTCGATCAGCTTTTGCAGGAAATCCACCGTCGCCAGCGGCCCCATGCCGCCCAGTACACCCAGTATCTTGTTCATAATGTGCCGTAAAATGAAACCACAAACATACAACAGGCTGTCTGAATGACGACCACGAAAACTGCGAAAACCACGTATGGCGCGATTACGCCGTTCATCACCAAGGATGGTTCGCAGATCCGCGAACTGATGCATCCCGCACAGCATGGCAACCGGGCGCAAAGTTTCGCCGAAGCGATTGTCGAGCCCGGCGCGCAAACGCAACTGCACCGGCACCACGTGAGCGAAGAGATTTACCACATCACTCAGGGCGCTGGCAGCATGACGCTGGGCAACGCGCTATTTGACCTGGCGGTTGGCGATACCATCTGCATCGCGCCGGGCAAACCACATTGCATCGCGTGCACCAGCGACATACCGCTGAAAATTCTCTGCGCCTGCGCCCCACCTTATGCGCATGACGATACAGAAATAATCAATTAAAACAAATACTTACGCTTCACCGACGATTCTTGCCTGGCCGCCATAACACGTCGCCACCCGCCGCACCCGCCACACGATTCAACACGCGGCTGGCGACGAACAACAAGTCCGACAGCCGGTTGAGATAAGGACAAGCCAGCGCCGGCACCACTTCGCTTTTGGCCAGCGTGATGACCCGCCGTTCCGCGCGACGGCACACGGTGCGCGCCACATGCGCGAGCGCGGCGGCGCGCGTGCCGCCGGGCAAAATAAAATCCTTCAACGCGGGCAGGTTGGCGTTGAACTGATCGAGCGCGACTTCGAGGTGCGCCACGTGCGACGCCGCAAGGATGGCATGCCCCGGCACGCTCAATTCGCCGCCCAGATCAAACAGATCGTTCTGCACATTGGCCAGGCACGCACGCAGATCCTCAGGCATGGATTCGCACAGCAGCACACCGAGCACGCTGTTGAGCTCGTCGATGGTGCCCATGGCTTCGATGCGCGGCGCGTCTTTCGCCACACGCGAGCCGTCGGCGAGACCGGTGTCGCCTTTGTCGCCGGTACGGGTATAAATTTTTGTCAGGCGGTTTGCCATGTACGCTACGGTGAGGATGATGGTGAAGGTGACGGTGTCAAGGTAAGCACCTCCTGCTTCAGTTCGATACGGAGTGTCTCGCGGGGCGTACCGTCCGGCAAGTGCGTTTTACACTGACTGAAAATACGCAGCGGGCAGGATTCGCACAGGCTTTTATCGAGCTTGGGGTAAATCACATCCATCGGCGCATCGCGCACGTCGAACACATTCTCACGGCCGATCACATCCATTTGGCCGCCGCGCTCGAGAAACTGACGCGCGGAATCCTTCATGCGGTAAAAATACAAGCCGCCGCCGATGCGTTGCCGCCGGTGTACTTCGTGCGCGATCCATTCCGCACCGGCGATATCGACAAAGTTGATGCCGCTGGCGACGATCAGCAGGTGTTTTTGCGACGGTCTATCGGCATCCACTTGCTCCACGCGTGTCTGGATATGATCGACCGCGCCAAAAAAGGCCTCGCCGTTGATGCGCAACATTTTGACTTGCGGACAATCTGGCAGGCCGGTGTCGGCGGTGAAATGGTAGCTACCCGGCGCGGGATCGGGCTTCACATCGAGAATGCGCGGGCGCGCGGTCTGCATCAGATACAAAATCAGCGACAGCAGCACGCCGGCGTAAATCGCGAATTCCAGATGCACCAGCAGCGCCGACCCAAACGTCACCAGCATCACCACCGTTTCGCGGTGCGTGGTGCGCATGATGGCGCGTATCTGCGGGATATCAATCAGCCCATACGCCACCATGAACAATATCGCGCCCATCACCGCCAGCGGTAAATGGTTCGACAGCGGCCCCACCACGGTCAGCAAAAATATCAGGATCAGCGCCGAGCCCACGGCGGCCAACGGCGTGCGTGCGCCAGCTTCGAAGTTCGCACCGCTGCGGTTAAACGAGCCGCTGCTGGCATAGCCGGAAAAAAATGCGCCACCGATGTTGGACAGCCCCTGGCCGATGAACTCCTGATTGCCATCGATGCGCTGCCCGGTCTTGACCGCGATGGCACGCGCGATGGAGACCGCCTCGGTCAACGCCAGGATCATCACCGCGAACGCCACCGGCAGGGTTTTTTTCAGCTTGTCCGGCGACAGGTCGGGATGCGACAGTTGCGGCAAGCTGCCGGGCAGATCGCCCACCATGGCAATGCCGGTTTTGGCGGCGCCGAAAATCACATTCAGCACAAACGCACACACGCTGCCCGCCAGCATGGCAGTGATCATGTAAGGGAACTTCGGGTAGCGCTTGCGCGACAAAATGCCTGCCGCCAGCGTCATCGCGCCCACGGCGGTGACGTAGAGATTGATATCACGCAGCTTGGTGACAAACGACCACAGCGTGTCCAGAAACGTCAGGCCGCGCTGGATATCCAGGCCAAAAAAGTTCTTTAGTTGCGCGGCAAAAATCAGGCACGCCGCACCAGCGGTAAAGCTGATCACCACCGTGTGTGAAATAAAATTCACCAGCGCACCCATGCGCGCGAGGCCCATCGCGAGTTGCATCACACCCACCAGAAACGCCACGGTCAGCGCAAGCTTGACGTATTCGCTGCTCGAGGGCTCTGCCAGCACGCTTAAAGAGGCAAACAAAAAAATCGAAATCACGTTGGTGGGGCCGGACACCAGATGCCAGCTCGAGCCAAACAGCGCGGCAATGATCGCGGGCACCATCGCCGCGTAGAGACCGTACTGCGGCGGCATGCCCGCCAGCGTGGCGAACGCCACCCCTTGCGGCAACACGATGATCGCGCCGGCGAGCGCCGCCATGCCGTCCGCACGCAGGGTGTCGCGGTTGACCATCGGCCACCAGCGCAAAAACGGAAACAGCCGCGGCAGCCACGAGCGCGCTATGGGACTATTGCTGTTGCTATCGGGTACAGGTGAATTCAAGTGTGCGCGGCTTCGGCTTCGGGGAACGAGTTAACCAGCCAATACGGCAGCAAATCAAGGGGACATTTGCAGACATCCGGCAGGCGTGTCCATTATCTGTGATCGTGCGGGGCACGGCAACGAAAGCGGAATTTCGGTTATAATCTTCAGACATGGAAACAACACAAAAATCACCACAAAGCAACGAATTCCACGGACTTTACGGCAGGGATTAAACACGATGGACACGATGGCGATGACAAAACGGCATGCAATAACAGGAATGACCGCGCTACTGACGCTGCTGGCCCAAGGCGCAGCCTGGGGGCAGGCGGCACCGGCAGGCGACGCCGCCGAAGGCGCGAAAAAGAACGCCATGTGTATCGGCTGCCACGGCATTTACGGCTACAAAACCGCCTTCCCCGAGGTCTATAACGTGCCGAAAATCGGCGGTCAGGGCGCAGCCTACATCGTCAAAGCGCTGCAAGCCTATAAATCGGGCGACCGCAAGCACCCTAGCATGGTGGGTATCGCCGCCACGCTGTCCGACAAAGACATGGCCGATCTCGCAGCCTTTTACAGCGCCGGCCCTGGCAAAGTCGCCAGCAAATAATCCGGAGATACCGATATGAACAAACTCTCGATACTGGCAACCGGTATTTTCAGCGCCGCGCTGCTTAGCGGTCAGGCGCTCGCAGGCAACCCGGCCGCAGGCAAGGAAAAAGCCAAGGCGTGCGCGGCATGTCATGGCGCAGATGGCGGCACGCCCATCACGCCCGATATCCCCAAGCTCGCCGGACAGCACGCGGATTACCTCATCAAATCACTGCAAGGCTATAAATCCGGTGTGCGCAAAAATCCGGTGATGGCACCGATGAGCACCAATCTGTCGCGGCGTGATATCGAAGATCTGGCAGCCTATTTTGCGTCACAGCAGGGGTTGGTGACGTTTCGATAGAATTGACAGGATTGAGTTGTCAGGATTGAGGATCGAGTAACACCGCCTCGGTGCAGATTTTTACTCAATCCGAAATCCTCAATCCTGATTTTTCCCCTTAAACTCGCACAAATCCGCAATCAGGCATTCCCCGCACTTGGGCGAGCGCGCCACGCACACGTAGCGCCCATGCAGGATCAGCCAGTGGTGCGCGTGCAGCATAAATTCCGTCGGCACGAATTTCAACAGCCGCTCTTCCACTTCCAACGGTGTTTTGCCCGGCGCGATGCCCGTGCGGTTGCCGATGCGAAAAAGATGCGTGTCCACCGCGATGGTGGGCTGGCCAAACGCAATATTCAGCACCACATTGGCGGTCTTGCGCCCCACGCCGGGCAGCGCCTCCAACGCCTCGCGCGTTTGCGGCACCACGCCGCCATGCTCGTCGAGCAGGATTTTACAGGTGGCGATGATATTTTTGGCCTTGGTACGATAAAGGCCGATCGATTTAACGTAACGTTCCAGCCCTTTTTGCCCCAATTTAAGTAGACTTTTCGGGGTGTTCGCGCGTTGATAAAGTTGATCCGTGGCTAAGTTGACGCTTTTGTCCGTTGCCTGTGCAGACAAAATCACCGCAATTAGTAGTTCAAACGGATTTTTGAAGTGCAATTCCCCCCGTGGCTCGGGATTGGCTGCATGAAACCGCTCAAAAATGGTGCGGCGTTTGGTGGGGTTCATCGTCGGGTTGGCGTGGCGAAAATCGCACGACTTGTTAGTAAAAGTTTGGTTACAGATTTGTAATGTTAGGTAGTGCGGAAGTATATAATCTTTCCCCATGCGCCCGACACAAACCCTACATTGCCTATATTGGGGAGCCAAGATGATTTTTTGCCTGCGTTCAATCCTCATGCTGCTGGCTGCGGCTATCGGCCTCGTCGGCATGCAGATTGCCCGCGCGGAATCGGTAACCTTCGTCAAGAATGCGCCGCTGCGTGCTGAAGCGCGTTTTGATTCCGCGCCAGTCGCCCAAATCACCAAAGGCACTGTGGGCGACGCCACGACCAAACAGGGCGCCTGGCTCAATATCAAAACACCTGGCGGCACGGGCTGGGCGCTGACCACGGATGTGAGCTTTGGCTCGGGTGCGGCGTCGGGCGGCGGCGGCGGTTTTAGTCTCTTCGGAAAATCGCAACCCTCTCGCACCACATCGACCATCGGCATACGCGGCTTCGACAAAGAAACCATCGGCAATGCGTTTGGCGACAGCGCGGCCGCTGAGCCAGTCAGCTTGCGTTTGGCCGGCGGTGGCACAGGCAAAGGTGTAGCTGGATGCGCCCAGCACGGCAACGAAGATGCTGGCCGGGCGAATCTCACCGGTGTGGGCGTCGATGATCGGCACGGTCGGGCCGGCGTAGTCGGCAAACAGTTTCTCGCCCGCGCGATGGACTTGGCGCATGGAGCGCTTGAGTTTGCCGGCCCACGTCCGGTAGTGGGTACAGAACGCTGTGTATTGGAACGATGCCTCTCCTGCCGTCTGCCGATATTCTTCCCACAGCAGGATGAGTGTTACGCCTTTGCGCTTCAATTCCTGATGAACCTCGGCGTAGTTGGTGGGCTCGGCGAAGGTGGGGGATCGGGCTGACGGTTGCTGGTATAGCCGTCTCTCAAGCGCCGAATCGTCCAAATCCTCGGGCAGTGGCCAACCCAGGCCGACGTCAGATGCCAGCCGCAGGTATTTGGCCACCATGCCTTTGGAAATGCTCAACGCCCGGGCAATGGCCTCCAGGCTCAGGCCGGTGCTGTGGCGGTATCGAAGTACGTCTCGTATCTTGCGCATGGATAGTTTATCCTGAGGCACGTCTGCTCGCTTTCAAAAAAAGCGGTGTTAACGGTGACGCAATCCCGCAGAAACCTGGCGGCGACGAAATTTGTGGTTGGCAAGCAAGCGCAAGCCGGGTGTGATTTTGGGTTTTGATTTTCAAGCAAGAAGATGCCGATTTTGCAGTTAGCTACACAGGGCTTGCGGCGGATGGAATTGCAAAGCAAACCATCGTCTGGCAAGCGAAGCGCGGCTGGATCACCCAGCGGGCCGTGCAAAGTGAGCTGAAGCGGTCAAAGGAAGAGCGCGCTTCGTCTGCGTGGAGGTAGCCGCCTGCATCGGCCATGAGGTAGAAAGCCGACTGGCCGGTTGAAACGCAGGCGCGACACCGGTCCCAACCGCCAAGCCAGTTCCGATGCCGCGCCCCGCAGCCCCAACCGCGGCAACGTTGCCTGCATAGTATTTCACGAAGCGCACGTTGCCGTCGACTCCCCATTGGCCCTGAGTGCCAATGGATATCCTCGGAAGACGCTACCTGTGCGTCAGCTGCCGCACCCCCGTGCTGATCTGCAGCTATTGTGATCGCGGCAACCGCTACTGCGCTGAGGGATGCGCACTGTAGGCCCGTCGCCAGTCAATACGGTCTGCCGGCCAACGCTATCAAGACGCGCATCGTGGCCGTCGCGCCCATGCCGAACGCCAGCGTCGATACCGGGCCCGACAGCAGAAAGTGACGCATCAGGGTTCACATCCAGATCGGCCGCGCCCGTCGCCCCCTAATGGGCTTTGTCACGGTACTGTCCTGGTCGCGGCAGATCTTCCTGCGCTTTTATCTGGATGCGGTTTCTTCGCAAAAAATCAGCCCCGCGCCGCCCATGGCAAACTGACCCAGATGCATCAGGTGATAGTCGTTCGGCCCGCCATCGCGTTCGGAGGCGTACTGGCACATGGGCGACACCACCACGCGATTGCGCAAGGTGATCGCGCCTAGTGTCATGGGGGTGAAAAGCAGCGGCAGAGTGTTGTTCATAAGGTTTTGTTTTTAATGGAAATATTTATTTTTGGTTCGAGGAGGCATAAAAACCTGAAAATCATTTTTGCCGCAGATAACGCAGAGGGCACAGAGGGCAATCGCACTATCTTAAGCAGCGTATAGGCTGAGAATCGCCAACCCCTCCACCGCAAAGGCGCAAAGACGCAAAGGAAACGTGAAGAAAATCTTGGCCGGGCTTTCTTGCGTGCTGTGCTCGGCCCGCGAAAAAGGTAGAATCGCGCCTCCCCCAGGGCCCTTAGCTCAGTTGGTTAGAGCAGCGGACTCATAATCCGTTGGTCGTTGGTTCAAGTCCAACAGGGCCCACCAATATAATCAATGGCTTACCTTTGGGTAGGTCATTTTTTATTCTCACTCGGGTTACGCAGGGGTTACATTTCTCCTCACGTTGCCCCCCCCTTTTTTTCAAGGGAAGTCATGAAGCCGCCGTTGGCGTTTCACCGAACGCTGCAAATGGTCATGCCGCCTCCGGCTTCCTAGCGTCACTTAGCCCCAACCCCGGGGCGGTAGGGCCTTGAGCCTCTCGCAATGGCACGGGTAGAACACGTGCGGAATTTTTATTTTTTTGCGGCTTGAGCTGCTACCCCGTTCAGTATTTGAACGACGCTGGCCATCACTGACATATTATTTTTCCCGCCGCCAGTCCCACGGCGGCACAGGGTGTGCATCGGCCCATAGCCCGATTCGGTTGCCCTTTGCCTTCGGCAGGATGCTGAAGCGCGTCTGGCCGGAGCCGCTCAGGAAGAGCGAGAGGAAAAGAAGGATTACACGCTTACACTCAACCTACATGCCTGCATGTTCCAAAGAAGACAGGGCTGCCGAGAGTGCTGCCATCTAAAAAAGTGAATGGCTTAGATGGGCCTTTCCTGAACTCCTCTACAACGAGCACATAAACCTCCGGCCCCGGGTGCGGTGCGCGAGTTGTAACAACTATGAACGAGTTTTCTTTAGAGCCTGAATCGATAATCTTGGGTTGGGTGTTGGTGTGGTAACTATTTTTTAGTCCGGGGGGACCAACCATCAAGCCGGATATTCGGTGCACCGAGAACTCTTTCCCAAGAAGAGATGATGTTGTTTTGAGCACCTCTTGTTCCGCAGCCCCTGTAATGCGATCAACTTTGCATTTATAGTCCTGCGCGCTGGCGATCTTCCACGCACTACTGGAGAGAAGGACTAGTGCGGATAGTAGTAGTCGGTTCATCTGGTTTCTAGTGGTAAAACCTTACAAAGATTTGTTTTGTTTGAGGTGATTATTGTTTCTGCAGGCTCTACAAGCGGTCAGTTATATAAACGATCATCCACACTAACCCAACCAACAGAATGGGAAGCACGGAAAGCGGCATCCATTCAAGGATCTGGTGAAGCCCTATCCAGTCTCTAGGGCTAGCAGCCCATTGCACGTTACACCACTTAATCGCATCGATAACTGACAATGCGGACCAACTTCCAAAGCGCAAATATTTGTACATTTGCCAAATCAGGATTGCGGGCCCAGTAATAAAGAGTCCCATGAGAAACAGAAAGAAGATTTCTTCCCACGTTTCAGCACTTTTGGTTTCTTTTTTTTCCGCCATTTTCGTCCCAGTTCCTCAGTAGGCGTACGCGGTCACTCCTTGCTGTCTTTATGCGCAACGCCACGGCGTGCTGTTCACCGTCAAATTTCGCTTTGCCTGCTAGAGCGCTCTGCACGGATTTAAGAACGTCGCCTGAAGGCGTGGCCCGAAGTTCAGAATGTGCCAGCCAAGCCAGCCACTCCCGGAATG
>CAMBGJ010000206.1 GCA_945865805.1 Bordetella parapertussis | reverse complement strand
CGAGGCGGGCTTTTGTTTTTCCTATGGGTTCGTCACTCGCGCTAATGCACAGGCAGCACGTAGGGTGGACACGATTTTGCGCCCATGCGGACAACAGTTGGTGGGCACGCTACGCTTTACCCACAGCAGCATGTGACTGCAGCGCGAATTAAATCTGCTGTTATGTAAGTATATGTTTTAATGGAATTATTTAATGTAAATTCCGAGGCGACCCGCTCGAATCCGATCCTTCAGTTGCTATCTGCTGTCCGAGATTTCCGCCTCCAATTCACCAGTAGCAGCGAGCGTTCCCAATTTCCCAATACGCTCTAAAATGCCTCCCTCCAATCCCCAAGGGAGTACCGTATGACCTTAAGACTAGGACTAACCACCGGCGGCGCCTACGGCCCCGCTTTAATCGCGTTGGTGCAGGAAGCCGAGCGGTTGGGCTTTGACTCCACCTGGTGCGGCGAATCGTACGGCGTGGATGCGGTGACGCGGCTGGCGTGGTTGGGAGGGCAAACTTCTCGCATCAAGCTCGGCTCGTCGATACTGCAAGTGCCCGCGCGCACGCCCGCGCTGACGGCGATGACGGCGATTACGCTGGATGCGCTGACTGGCGGGCGATTTATTCTGGGCCTGGGGCCGTCCGGCCCGCAGGTGGTCGAGGGCTGGTATGGCGTGCCCTATGGCAAGCCGCTCACGCGCTTGCGCGAGTACGTCGAGATCGTGCGCGCGGTGCTGGCGCGCGAAGCGCCGCTGAAGTTCGAGGGCGAGCACTACCAAATTCCCTACATGGGGCCGGGCGCGACTAAACTGGGCAAGCCGCTTAAGTGCATTCAGCACGGACGGCGCGACATGAAGATTTACACGGCGGCGATCAGCCCCGCCGGTCTCGCGTGCGCGGGCGAGGTGGGCAACGGCGTGCTGCCGCTATTCATGGATCCGGAGCGCGACGATCTGATCGAGCCGCACGTGAAAAAGGGCATGCAGCGCGCCGGGCGACCGGTGGATTTCAAGCAGTTTGATATCGCGCCGTTTGTGCCGGTGCATGTGGGCGATGATCTCGCCGCGTGCCGCCAGCCGGTGAAGGAATGGCTCGCGCTGTACGTCGGTGGCATGGGTGCGCGCGGCAAGAATTTTTACAACGACTACGTCGCGCGTATGGGCTACGCCAGTGAAACCGCCAAAATTCAGGATCTGTTTCTCGGTGGTAAAAAGGCCGAAGCGGCGGCAGCGGTGCCGGACAAGCTGGTGGATACCGTGGCGCTGGTCGGCCCGCCTGCGCGCATACGCGAGCGGCTGCAAGTGTGGAAAGCGGCGGGCGAGCGCGGCAGTGTGGGTACCTTGATTCTGATGAAAACGAATAGCGCGGGGCTTAGGCTGGTGGCGGAAGGGGTGTTGGGGTAGCGTGCGGCCACACGGTGTGGCAAACGCGTGAAACTACTCCACCCGGATATTCGCGTCCTTGATCACCTTCCCCCAGCGCGCCATGTCCGACTTCATGGTGGCGGATAATTCATCCGGCGTGCTGGCCACCGTTTCAACGCCGGCGGTGAAGTGCCGGTCTTTCACCTCCGCGCGATGCAGCGTGCGCACGATGTCCTGATTCAAGCGGCTGATCAGCGCGGCAGGTGTTTTGGCTGGCGCGACGATGCCTTGCACCACGCCTGCCTCGAAGCCTGGCAGGCCCGATGAGGCGAGGCTGGGTAAGTCGGGAAATACCGGCGAGGATTGCTGGCTCGCTACCGCGATCGGTCGCACTTTGCCCGAACGCATGTGCGCGCTGGCGATAGCGGCATTGGCGAACATCACATGCACCTCGCCCGCCATCAGCGCGCTGATCGCCGGGCCGGTGCCCTTGTAATTGACGTTGATGATATTCACACCTGCCTGGATTTTGAACAGCTCCGCCGGCAGATGCGATGCACCGCCGATGCCGCCCGAGCCGTAATTCAAATCGCCGGGCCGGGCCTTGGCCAGCGCAACCAGTTCTTTCACCGTTTTCACCGGCAGCGACGGGTGCACGACGATCACATTGGGCGAACGCACAGCGATGGTCACCGGCGCAAAATCCATCATCGGGTCGTAGGGCGTTTTTTGCACCAGTGGGCCGATCCACAAACTGGCGCCGTCGATCAGCAGGTTGTAGCCGTCGGGCGGCAGCCGCGCGAGAATTTCGCCGCCGATATTGCCGCGATTGTCGACGATGACTTGTTGCCCCAGCCGCTCGGTAAGGCCGGGCGAAATCAGGCGCGCCGTGAAATCGCTGCTGCCGCCGGCGGTTGAGGCGATGATGCGCACGGGTTTGGACGGATAGCTTTGGCCGTGGCCGGTTGACGCGCCGACGGCGGCGGCCAGCGGCAGGACATAGGATATAAGACGCGGCAGTAACATGAATTTGGCCTCGATCGATGGGTAATTCCACCTACTATAAGGCATGCCGCCGCAACAGCGGGCAGGAAAAATCATTGGCACAATTGCGCGCCTGCGGGCGATTGGTTAGCATCACGGGTTCCCGCCGGGATTGTTGTTCGATTGTTTTGTTGTTCTGTTCCCGCGCCGTTTAACCACTGGATCGTCAATTCATATATCGAGGTTTTCATGGCTTACAAAATTCTCATCATGGGCGCGTCTTACGGCTCTCTGCTCGGCGCCAAGCTCGCGCTGGCGGGGCACAACGTTGATCTGGTGTGTCTGCCCGCTGAATCGGAGTTGATGAACAGCGAAGGCGCCATCGTGCGCATGCCGGTGCGTGGCCGCGAAGGGCTGGTTGAAATCAATTCCAAAAAGCTGCCGGGCAAAATGGTGGCGGGCGGCACCGCAGCGTTCGACCCGAAGAATTACGACCTGGTGGCGCTGGCGATGCAGGAACCGCAATACCGTTCGCCCGGCGTGCGCGAGCTGCTCGATGCGGTGGCCAAATCACGCAAGCCCTGCATGTCGATCATGAACATGCCGCCGCATGCTTATATGAAACGTATTGCGTCGATAGACGCCGATGCGATCCGCGACTGCTACACCGACGCCAGCGTGTGGGACAGCTTCGATCCGGCGACCATTACGCTGTGCAGCCCCGATCCGCAGGCGTTTCGTCCGCCGGAAGAAAAGGTCAACGTGCTGCAAGTGCGGCTGGCGACCAATTTCAAATCGGCGCGCTTCGAGTCTGAAGCGCACACGCAGATTCTGCGCGATCTTGAAAAAGACATCGATGCCTCGCGCTTTGAAGTCGGCGGCGAAAAAATCGAACTGCCGGTGAAGCTGAAAACACACGAATCGGTGTTTGTGCCGCTGGCGAAATGGGCAATGCTGTGTTCGGGCAACTACCGCTGCGTGCAAAAAGACGCGATGCGTCCGATCAAGGAAGCCGTGCACAGCGATCTGGATGCCTCGCGTGCGGTGTATGACTGGGTGGCGAAGCTGTGCGTGTCGCTGGGCGCGAATCCGCGCGATATGGTGCCGTTCGATAAATACGCCAATGCCGCGTTGTCGCTGTTGACGCCGTCGTCCGCTGCGCGGGCGCTGGCCAATGGCGTGCCCAACATCGAGCGCGTGGATCGTCTGGTGCAGACTATTGCGCGCACCAAAGGCATGCAGCTTGACGAGCTGGATAAAACCGTCACGCTGGTGGATGGGTGGGTGGCGAAGAATCGGGCGAAGGCGGCGTAGTTTGGTTTTGTTTGCAAATAAAAGGCCTGGAGTTTTCCAGGCCTTTTTTTGTGGCTACCGGTATGCGCTACACGTGCGCCTATGCGTTACCGTCATTCCCGCGAATCGTTAGAATAGCCAACATGAACGCCGCCCCTCAAGCCTCATTAGAATCCCGCGACGCACGCAGCGTCATCCACGGCCTGACCAATCTCAAGCGGCACGCCGAGCGTGGCGCCACCGTGATCGAGCGCGGGCACGGTGTGTGGGTTACCGATAACCACGGCAAGAATTACATCGAGGCGATGTCGGGTCTGTGGTGCATCGCGCTGGGCTACGGTAACGAGCGGCTGGCGGAGGTGGCGGCGCGGCAGATGAAAACGCTGGCTTATTACCCGTTGACCAATCACAAGAGTCATCCGCCGGTGATCGAGCTGGCGGAAAAGCTGCTCGCGATGGCGCCGGTGCCGATGTCGAAAGTGTGGTTCGCCAGTACCGGATCGGAGGCGAATGATTGCGCGGTGCGGCTGGCGTGGTATTACTGGAATGCCGTCGGCCAGCCGCACAAGAAGAAAGTGATCGCGCACAAACTCGCGTATCACGGCAACACCATCGCCACGGCGAGTTTGTCGGGCGTGAGTTATGCGCATGAGAAATTCAATCTGCCGCTGCCGGGGTTTTTGCACGTCGATACGCCGCACTACGCGCGGCACGCGCGGCCCGGTGAAAGCGAAGAACAATTCACCGATCGCTTGATCGCCGGCATTGAACAACGGATCGCACGTGAGGGCGCGGACACTATCGCGGCGTTTTTCACCGAGCCGGTGATGGCGGCGGGCGGTATCGTCGTGCCGCCGCTAGGTTATTTCGATAAATTACATAAATTATTGATTAATAAAAATATTTTACTGGTCTGCGATGAGGTGGTGACGGCCTTTGGCCGCATCGGTGAACAGTTCGGCTCAAGCGCGATGGGTCTCAAACCCGATATGCTGGTGTGCGCCAAGGCATTGTCGAGTGCCTACATTCCGATCTCGGCGCTGCTGATGAACGAGCGCATCTACAGCGCCATTGCGCGGCAGAGCGATGAGATGGGCGTGTTTGGTTTGACCATGACGTACTCCGGCCATCCGGTGGCCGCCGCCGTCGCGCTCGAAACGTTGAAAATCTATGACGAGATGGATATCGCCGCGTGCGTGCGCAAACTCGAAGCGCCGTTTCTCGGTGGACTGAATCGCTTGCTGGAGCATCCGCTGGTGGGCGAGGTGCGCGGCAAGGGGCTGCTCGCGGGTGTGGAGTTGTGCCACCCTGAAACACGCAAGCCCTTCGAGTCGAAACGCGGGGCAGGGGCGCTGTGCGCGCGCCTTGCAGAGGAACACGGCTTGATCGTGCGCGCCATCGGCGACACCATGGCGTTTTGCCCGCCGTTAATCATTAGCGAAGCAGAGATCGACGAGATGCTGCGGCGTTTTCGTATCGCGCTGGATCAAACGGTATTGACGTTGGCGGCGGGCTAACGCACGCCGGGCGTGGCCTTCACGCCCATCGCGGCACCGTCAAGGCTGGTGCAGTACGCGCAGGTAATGCCGGTCAAACGCCGCCAGTTGGCTTTCAAGTTCGCTGTACGGCCCCGGTTCCCATGCGGTCGAGCGCATGCCTGCCTGGGCGTTTTCGCATAGTGCCCAGTCCTGGCGGTTGGTGGTATCCCAGAAATCAATCGCGGGTTGCGGATTGAAATTCGGTGCAACGACAGCTTCGTTGTGAAAATACCAGGTGCAGATCACGCGCGTGCGACCGATGTCGAGCGGCTCGATGCGATGTAGCAGCACGTAATCGGGATGCAGTGACAAAAACGCCGACGGAAACAGCGTGTAGTAGTAAACGCGGCTGCGGTCATCAGTATTCAACGTGGCGAAAGGCGGCGCGCAACGCTCGCCGTGGGTGGTCATGCTGCCTTGCGGGTTCACCATGCCCATCGGGCCGCCGAGCACGGCACCTTCCGTGAAATCGTTTTCAGCGTTGCGAAAGGGCGTCAGCCGGTTCAGTTGTGGGTGCGCACCGGGGCAGTGGTAACACTCGCTGTAGTTGTGGAACAGGAGTTTCCAGTTGGCGTTGATGTCGCAGACGGTTTGATGCGCCAGGCGCAATTCGGCCAGGGGCCATCGCTCGAATTTACCCTCGTGGCCATCGAGTGGTGGCAGGGCCTCGGAGAATGGCGTCGGATGCGCCGCGAGGTTGACGAACACAAAGCCGTGCCACTCTTCGAGCGCCACACGCTTCAGCCCCCATTGGGCAGGGTCGAAACCGGCAACCTCGCGCATATGCGGCGCGGCGCGTAAGGTGCCATCCAGTGCATACGTCCACGCGTGGTAAGGGCAGTGAATCGCGGTACCGAACGTGCCCTGACGCTCGTTGCAAAGCCGGGTGCCGCGATGGCGGCAGAAATTGTGGTACGCGTAAAGCTCACTTGCGAACTCACCTGCCGCACCGCGTACCACGATCACGCTGCTGCCCGCAACATCAAGCGTGAGGTAATCACCCGCAACGGGCAACGCCGAGACGTGGCCCGCGAGCAGCCAGTGATTGTGAAAGATGCGGGTTTGTTCCAGCCGCCAGATATCAGCAGCGGTGAAATACTCGCCGGGCAGCATGCGCTGCCCGTGAGCGGAGCGGGGATTCACCACGGCTGCGCCGGGGTAAAACCAACGTCCAGGCCGGCGGACCGGCTAATTGTTGATGCCCAGTTCCTTGCGCATATCCGCCACGGCTTGATCCTTGGTGCGGGTCAGGCGCGGCGTGCGTTGGCCGATCGGCACGTTTTCAATTTCCGGCACGATCTTCATCGCGACGAACACCGGGCCGGTTTCGTCCATGATGCGCTTGACGTTGACCTGAAACGATTCGAGATTGGTATACGCATACGACGACGGATAGCCGCTGCCCTTGGCGAGCATGTCATAGGCTATGGTTTTCGCATTCGGCACGGGCTGGCCGCCGGTGGTGGCATAACATTCGTTGTCGAGCACGAAGTGATAAAAATTCTTCGGTCGTTGCTCGGCGATCATCGACAACACGCCGAGGCTCATTTGCAAATCGCCTTCGGAATCGAACAGCACCACTTTCAGATTGGGTTGCGCCAGCGCCAAGCCCAACGCGAACGAGGCGTGACCGCCCATGGCAGGGTCGCCCAACGCGAGGTCGCGGTTCGGCATCGTGCTGATTTTGGCCCAATGTTTGCTGGAGCGTCCGGATACCACAAGGGCGTTGCCGCGATGCGGCGCGAATGCCTTCAAAATTTCTTCTGCTTGCATCATGATGGTTTTCTCCTTAGCGATTAAAGCCGTGATACTCGTCGCCGATCAACACGGCAACAGGGCGTTTGTTCTTTTGCGCTTCCTCGAACGCGACGGAAATACGTGGCGCATCGCTGCTGTTTTCAACCAGGTAGTACTGAATCTGAAACGCATTCAGAAACGGCTCGGTGTAAGTGGCCGCGGTGTCCTTGTTGACGCCGTGCCGCGTATAGCCGCGATAACCCACCATCAGCACCACGGGGATATTCATGCCCATGGTCCAGCCGCGCATGGAGTCGCCGGATTCCATCAAGCCTGTGTTTTGAATCAGAATCACCGGCTTGGCGCCGCCAACGTGCAGGCCCGCCGCGCACGAAAAGGCCAGGCCCTCGCGCGGTACCGGCACCAGCGTAATCGACGGATCGGCTTTCATCAGCGTGTAAAGCCAGTTGGTTTCGCTGTCCGGCAACCACACCACGTGGGTGATGCCGTGCTTTTTCATTTCAGCCAGAACGATTTCCGGACTGAGACTGCCTTCGGTGGTCATATGGATTCTCCCTTACTGGTTGGACGTGCGATTTTGCCGTGATGGGTGGTGCGCAGTGATGCGCCGATTTTAACGACAAACCCGGCGCGTCAGCATGGTTTGGTAAATAAACGTAACGATTTGTTTTTATTGATATTTTTGGTAATGCCTTAGTAGCTCTGCGGCACCTCGCGCAAAAACACCGGCAAATCGGTCACCGGCGCGCGATGGCCCTTCACGTTGAACATCATGTCGCCGGCAAAACCGCGGTGATACGCCGTGTGGTGATACAGATGCAGCAGCATTTCGCCCTGCGACATCACCACGCGGTTGCCGCCGATCAGCGTGATCGGCCGCCGGTCGGCGAGTGTTTCATCGGTCTGCTTGTCGCTCCATTGTTCGTACCACAGATCGATGGCTTGCTGATCTTTCCACCATTGCTCCAACGTTGGCGATTCTGCCGAGTTGCGCGCTGTCATGCCGTGATCGCGGCCTTCAAGATGCGCCTGCCAGATGAGATCGATGACGACATTGTGATTCATGGTGTGCACGATGCTCTTGAACAGACTGGTGCGCGGCTTTGTCGCTTCGCCCTCGGTCAACGCGGCGATGGCGTCGTACCACACCTTGTTCGACCAGGTGTTGTAGCGTGTGAGCATGCGGGCGGTTTTGGCGTTGATCATGGCGGTTCCCTTGTTGTTTTACTGTGTGATGTGCTGAGTGACGTACAGAGTGCCTTGCAGGGCCGCCATGATAGCGAATTTTGGCCGGACGGATGACTCTGCGCGGATGTTCGCCGCCGGTACTACGCGGTTTTCACCTGCGGTTGCTGCCAGCCGAATTCCATGACGGTCGAGCGCCAGTTGGTGCGTCGCTCATTCGCTGGATAATCGCCGGTGGCGCAGTGGATCGAGCAGCGGTTGTCCCACAGCACCACATCGCCTTTTTGCCATTGGTGGCGGTAATCGCCATCGGGGCTGGCAGTGCGCTTGGCGAGTTCGGCGATGATGGCGTCGCTCTCGGCTTGCTCAAGGCCAAGAATGTTCGTGATCTGGCCGTCGTTGAAGTACAACGATTTGCGGCCGGTTTCCGGGTGCGTGGGTGTCATCGGGTGGTTCGCCGGCGCTCGGCCGCGCTCGGAATATTCCATGCGTTCCTGCTGGCGCTTCAAGCGGCCGCCGTAGATGTGGCTGGCGGAACGGCCTTCGAGTTTTTGTTTTAGCTCAACCGGCAGCGCGTCGTACGCGGCGTACGAATTCGAGAACAGAGTATCGCCGCCGACGCTCGGCACGTTCACCGCATACATGCCGGTGGCCTTGGCGGTGATGTAATCGTAGCTGGTGTCGGTGTGCCACACGTTGCCGATGCGGATCAGCAAGGGCGACGCGGTTTTGCTTTCCTCGCCGGTCTTGGTGTTGAGAATGCGGTTATCCATCAGCATCAGGTTGGGATAGCGCGGGTGATGCGCTTTTTTGGTCATGTGCGGTTTCAATTCGCCGAAGCGCGAGCTGAATGCCATGAAATCTTCCTCGTTCAAGTCCTGCCCGCGAATCACGATAACAATATGATCGAGAAAGGCCTGGTAGATAGTGCGAAAGGTGGCGTCGTCCAGGGTTTTGACATTGACGCCGTGGATTTCAGCGCCGATTTTGGGCGAGGCTGGAGTGATTTTCAGCATGAGGTTTCCTTGGGAAATATCGTAACTGTTCAGGTGCTTTAAAGACCTTCACCGCAGAGGCGCAAAGGCGCAAAGAACCCCGCAGAGGAATGCCGTTCTCTGCGTAACCTCTGCGCCTCTGCGGTGATGATGTTGTATGCTCAAAAAGAATAGGTAAAAAATTCGTCTCTATTCAGCCCGAGTAAAAAGATTGTACTTTAAGAGCAAGTGCCGTATGCTGTGAGTCATGGAAAAGTGCCCGGAAGCACTACCGGATCTGTCGCAGCTCAACCATGAGCAGAAAGACGCGATCATCCGCGCGTTGTTTCCG
>CAMBGJ010000205.1 GCA_945865805.1 Bordetella parapertussis | reverse complement strand
CATCCCTCCCAATCACCGCTCAACCCCGCTGCCGCCTTCCGACTTAATGGGCAGGGTAGACTGCGCTTGTCGTTCTGAAATGCTGTGAAATCAATTCCACATAATGCCAAACACTTGAGATCGGATTGTTTGTGCAACATTCGGGCTAGTCACCCAACGCGCCATAACCCGCCGCCTTGCAACAATCCTTTCCGGCATCTCATCCGCACGTGGTTACGCTCCGTCAGACCACCCCTTCACGCTTCATGCGCGTGACCTCAGTAGGTGCCACGCCACAAAGCTCCCCCAGCACACTCTCAGTATGTTCGCCCAACATTGGCGGACGCGTAATGCTCGCAGGCGAATCGGACAGCTTCAGCGGGCAACCCACGGTCTTGAATTTGCCACGCGGCGGATACTCCATTTCGACAATCATGTCGCGCGCCTTCAGATGCGGATCGTTTAACACCTCGCCAGTATCCTGACACGCACCGGCCGGCACACCGGCATCACCCATCAGCTTCATCACTTCGTGTTTGGTGCGAGTGGCGGTCCATTCGTTCATGAGGGCATCAAACGCAGCGCGGTTGGTCCAGCGGTCGCTGGCGGTTTTGAATAGCGGATTGTTTTCGAGTTCGGGCCGCCCCAGCACCTTGCACACCGCGCTCCACATTTGTGGCGGAGCGTAGATATACGCCCAGTCGTTGGGGCCGCCGGGTGCACATTTATAGGCCGTGCCGGGCACCGTCTTGCCGAGCTGATTGCCGCTGCGCTCGGGTACACCGGCACGCTGGTGCTCGCGCAGGCTGATGCGGATCAGGTTCAGCACCGCCTCCTGCATCGACACCTCGACATGTTGGCCGCGTCCGGTGACATGACGCTGGTTGATCGCGGCGAGTATGGCGATGGCCATGTGCATGCCGGTACCGTTGTCGCCGATCGAGGGCCAGTTAAACGTCGGTGGCCCATCCGCTAAGCCGGTGACGCTCATTGCGCCGCCCATTGCCTGTGCGATCGGCTCAAAGCTTTTCATGTGCGCGTGCGGGCCGTAGGTGCCGAAGCCCTTGATGGTGGCGTAGATCAGGCGCGGATTGATTTTTTGCAAATCCTTCCAGCCCAGGCCCAGTCGATCCAGCGCGCCGGGGCCGAAGTTTTCCAGCAGCACGTCCGATTGCTCGATGAGGGTTCTGAAATGCGCCTTGGCTTCCTCGGTTTTCAGATTCAGCGTGAGGCTGCGTTTGTTGGAATTGAACGCAAGAAAAAACAACTCGTCGTTGTTCTGCGAACGCGAGATGTCGCCGCCTTTCGGTTCTTCAAGCTTGATCACGTCGGCGCCGAGAAACCCCAGCATCTGTGCGCAGGCCGGGCCTGCCTGATTGTGCGTCATGTCGATAATACGTATCCCTGCCAGGGCCTGACTCATGGCGTTCTCCTTGAAAATTATTGCGACGCGTTCAGCAACCGGCCTTGACGCCATCCACCGCAACCACGCCTTCACGTATCAGCCGCGCCAGTTCACCTTCCATGCCGATGCCTGCGAGCACGCTGGCGGCATCCGATCCGGGCTTGGGCGCCACGCGGCCAGCGCTCACCGGCGTGCGCGACAGTTTGATACCGGGTGCTGTGGTGGTAATCGGCCCGAAGCCTTCGTGATCGCGAGTGAGTGCCAGGCCGCGTGCCTGCACCAGCGGATCGGTCATCAATTCAACCAGGCTGGGCACCACGCGGTGCGCGCCAATGCCGGCCTTGGTGAAATCGCTCACCCAGTCGGCGACGCTGCGGCCACGCAGACGCGCTTCGAGCGCGCGCTCCAACGTAGCGCCACTGTTTCCCGCAAGATCAGCCAGTACCGCGCAACGCGCCAGCTCGCCTACGCGCGCCGCGAGGAATAACCAGCCGTCGCTGGCCTGATACAGGCGGTTAAGCGGCCCGCTGCCGAGCGACTCCTGGCCATGCGGTTCGTCCCATTGCTTGCCTGGGTAATCCTGCAGCAACGCCGATTGCAACATCGTTGCCGTATAAGCGAGCGCGCTATCGACGAACTGTCCTTCGCCGGTGCGGCGACGGTGCAATAAGGCCAGCGCCACGCCATAACACGCCATCAGGCCGGTGCCGTAGTCGTTGGCGGCAAACGGTGCCGTGGCGGGCTTGGCCGAGCCGTAACGCACCTGCATGCCGGAGACCGCCTGGCCGATTTGCTCATGGCCGGGGCGGCTGGCGTAGGGGCCGACATGGCCAAAGGTATTCATCGAGCCGTAGACAATATCGGGCCGCCGCGCACGCACCCTGGCGTAATCGATGCCGAGTTGTTCAGCGACGCCGCTGCGGAAGTTTTGCAACACCACATCGGCCTGATCCACCAGCTTCCAGAAAATCTCCAACCCTTCCTTCGTTTTGAGATCGATGAGGATGCTGCGCTTGGCGCGATTGATGTCGTTGTGCCGCAGCACAGTGCGCACGTGCGGGCTGTCGATCTTCACCACATCCGCGCCGAACTCCGCCAGTGTGCGCCCGCAGGTCGGCCCGGCCAGCACGATGCACAAATCCACCACCTTCACGCCTTGCAGCGCCGAGCACAGGACTTCGCTGCCGTCCACTGACGACGTGGATTGTCGCGTGGTCAGTTCCTGCAAGATTTCCGTGTGATGCGCATCCGTTTTCGCCCGCGGTGTGCGTACCGAACCGGGCGTCACCGAAAGCCGCGAGTTGATACCGGGGCCGCGAAAACGACCCAGCAGCGGATCGTCGTAGTCAGCAATGATTTTCGATTGCAGCGCCTGCGGGTGTTGCAACCATTCCGCGCTGGAATGGCAGATCACGCCTTCGGAGCCGATCTCGGCGACGATGTCTTCCCATTCTTTGCCCGTGCGGGTGCGCATCACCTCGTCGAATTTTTGCGCCAGTTCCTTCGGCGGCAGCTTGGCATCGCGCCATTTGTCCATGCCGATGCTCTCGATGAACGCGGCGAATTTCTTGTTGTTCGCCACATACATCAGCCAGCGCCCGTCCTTGCACGGCAATTGGCGGCTCCAGTTGAATTCCGGTTCTTCCTCGGCTTTGCTGTTAACCAACAGCCCGCGGGCGCCGACCACGGTGAAGGTGGCGTCAAACAACGGTATCTCCACGCGCTGGCCGAGGCCTGAACGCGCCCGCGCGTTCAGCGCCATGGTCACGCTGACCGCGCACAAAAATGCCGCATAGGCCGAACTGTAGGGAATCACGGTATACACCGGTCGATCCTCAACGTGGCTACCGCCGGACATCCCGGACATACGATAGGCCCCGGTAGCCGCACCCAGCACACCTTCCCAGGCCCGGACTTGAGCACGCGGATCGTCCGCAGCAAAGCCCGGCAGCGAGCAATAGATCAGGCGCGGGTTCACGCCCTCTGCGGTCATGGCAGCAGGCCCCAGCCCCAGGCGATCCATCACGCCAGGTCTGAAGTTCTCGATCACCACATCAGCACCCGCGATGAGCTGGCGCGCGGTGTCGCGTTCGGCGTCCTTTTTCAGATCGAGAACGATGCTGCGCTTGTTGCGGTTCCACGTGGCATTGGCCGGCGTATCCCAGCGCGGCCCGCCCGGCGGATCGATGCGTATCACATCCGCCCCCTGATCGCCCAGCAGCATGGCTGCCATGGGGCCCGCGATGTACTGGCCGAAATCGATAACGCGTATTCTCTGCAGGACGCTAGGCATGGTTTGCTCCCCTTGTGTATGTGCAAAAAAACTAAATCACTGCGGTTCGATCTTTGCCGCACGTATCGCTTTTTCAAAAAAAGCGAAATCGCGTTCGATGAATGCGGCGAATTCTTCCGGCGTGCTGCCGATGGGTCGCAATCCTGAATCCTCAATGCGCGCACGCATGTCAGGCGTTTTGAGAATGCGCACGATCTCCGTGTTGAGCCGCACGATGCGCTCGCGCGGCGTGCCCGCGGGCGCCCACAGCGCCTGCCAGCCGGGCGTATCCACCTGCGCGTAACCGTGCTCGGCAAACGTCGGCACCTCCGGCAACGACGGCGCACGCACCGGCCCGCCGAGCGCAATCGCGCGCACGCGCTTTGACTGTATCAACGGGCCGATTTGCGAAATGCTCGGGAACATCAACTCGATGTGCCCACCCAGCAAATCGTTCTGCGCGAGGCTCGCACCCTTGTACGGCACATGCGTCATCTTAATGTTGGCCGCCGCCATCAACATCTCGCCATGCAAATGCGTGATATTGCCCACACCCGCCGAACCGAAATGCAATCCCCCCGGTCGCTTACGCGCCAGCGCAATAAATTCCGGCAACGTCTTCGCGGGCAGCGACGGATGCACCACCATCACCTGCCCGTACGACAGCGTGATCTGCGAAATCGGCAAAAAATCGCGCCGCGCATCATACGGCAGCTTCTTGATCAACAGCGTATTCGTATTGTGCGAGCCGGTGGTGTAGAGCAGCGTGTAGCCGTCCTTAGCACTCTTGGCAACGATATCGGTGCCCAGCGACCCGCTGGCGCCGGGACGGTTGTCAAACACGAACGGCTGGTTAAACGCCTCGGTGAGTTTTTGCAGCAACGGACGGCCAATCACATCCGGCGGGCCACCGGGTGCGAACGGCACGATCACGCGAACGGCGCGTGATGGGTAGTCGTCGGCGCGTTGGGCGTGGGCGAGGCTGGTAAAAACCAGCGTTGTCGCAAGCAAGGCGGTAACGTGAATCGGCATTCGCATGGGAAGCTCTCCGGAAACAGCAAAAGCGAAGCATACCGCTGTTGCGTGTAGCAAAACCATGTCGGGCCTTGCGCCCATAGCGTCAAGGATACATAACTAATTGTTTTTATTGATATTTTACTGCGGGCAACTCACAATTCGTCGGGTGCCCGACGGATGGCGGCTTACGCGTGCCGAGTGTCGTCACGGCCCTTAATCATGCAACCTTCAGCACGCCCCATACAGCGCCGGCGGATTCGTCACCAGCACCTTGTGCCGCGATGCGGCATCCGGCACCCACTAAGACAGCCGATCGAACAGTTCCGCGCCATCGGGTTTGCAGGCCGCGTCTCTGGCGCCAGTATGCGGCCAATCGGTGCCCCACACGCAGCGCTCGGGTGCCGCACGCGCAAGCGCGATCGCCAGTGCATCGCAGTCGTCGTAGGGCGGACGATGCTGACCCGAGCGCAGATAAACACCGGAAAGCTTAACCCAGGCATGGCCGCCATCAAGCAGCCGACGCAGCCAGGCTTCGACAAATCAATTGGGCACGATGCCGTACTTCTGCATAACCTTGCCCCACTTTTCGACCTCGCGCCGATTCTCCTCGACGAACTGCTCGGGCGTGGTGGTGCGCGGGATCGAGCCGCCTGCGATGAGGCGGGCGGCGATGTCCGGCATGTTGACCACCTTGACCAGCGTCTCGTGCATCTTCGCGATGATGGCCTTCGGCGTGCCTGCGGGCGCCGCGAGGCCCTTGAAGTTCTGCGACTCGAAATCGACGAAGCCTTGCTCATCGAAGGTCGGCACCTCGGGTAGAGCGGCGAGACGCTTGGGGCCACAGAAGGCGAGTATCTTGAGCTTGCCCGCCTTATGATGCGACGCCGCGACCGCGTAGTTGATGAAAACGAGGTCGTTGCGTCCAGACATCACTTCGAACATCGCGGGCGCGGCACCCTTGTAAGGGACGTGCACGACGTCGATCTTCATCATGTCCTGCAGCAGCAGGATGGACAAGTGGCCCGCCGAGTTGTCACCCGAAGAAGCGAAATTGATCTTGCCAGGGTTGGCACGAGCGTGTGCGATCATCTCCTTGGGGTTACTGGGCGCAAAGCTCGGATGCGCAACGAGCACGTTCGGGGTGAGATCAAACTTCGTGATCATCGCGAAGTCTTTCACCGGGTCGTACGGCATCTTCTTGTTGATAAGCTGCGGAAAGATATGCGTATTGGGCGCGACGACGATAAAGGTGTAGCCGTCCGGATTCGCCCTGGCAACCGCCTCGCCCGCAATCAATCCGCCAGCGCCGCCGCGGTTCTCGTAAACGATGGTTTGGCCCAGCAGCTCCGACACTTTCGCGGCGATCGGCCGGGCGATCACATCGGCGCCGCCACCGGGCGCATTCGATATGACCCAACGCATCGGCTTGGTCGGATAAGCGCCCTGCGCGCGGGCGTTCGACATTGACGCTGACATTAGCGCCGCGCACAGCGCTGCCGCGAAAAGACTTCCTCTCTTCATACACGCCTCCAGAGTTCGGTGGACGACCGTGCCACCGCAATACGGCTACAGTCTACGCGTTGTGGTGCGCACGGGGGTCATACGTCCAGCCCCACACCCGTCGAGCCGGTCAATCATGACTCATTGTTTTTATTTATATTTTAGGTATAGGTCGCCCAACTGCGCCCGTTCAGGCGGATGGTTGGAGAGAGGTTTTATACTTAAAAAACAATTAAAACAATCGCTTACGATGTATTGGCATTCGACCCCATTCGTGCTGTGCGGCGTGTTGGCCTGTATCGAATCCAGCGCCAGCGAGCGTTGGGGGCACGCCTTCTGTGCCCACGCGTTACAAAGCAACCAACCGTCAGTCGCGTGGGCACAAAGAGCGTGCCCACCCTTGCTCGCTACTTGCCGGTTTGTGCTGGCGCTCTCTGACCCCGGATTTTAATTTCATAAGCAGTCCGCCCTACAGGCCAGACCACTGCCATCCTCTTGCCATCGCGCCGACAATGAAGAAGAAAATGGTCAGGTAAATCAACGTCTGCCGCAGGATATGCTGGCTGCGTCCGGTGGCCAGTTGCCATGATCCCTGCGCGATCATCGTGACGCCGCTGATCATTATCCAGGCAATCAAGGCGAAGGACGCGATACGCTCGAAGGGAGTCTGTCCGTCGCCAGGCGTGTCGTCGTACCGGCTGCCTGCCGGAAGCCATTCCAGCGGAATGCGATTGCCCATCATCAACCACAGGAAGATCGTGCCAAAGGCGGCCACGAAGAGTCCGCCAACCAAGATGAGCGCGCCGCCCACACGGCATTGCCTTGGGCTCTGTTCGCGGATGGTGAAGATTGAAGGGTCGAGTCGCATCGGTCGATTCCAGCCATAAGCCGGACTTGAACAGTACAGTGTAAGAGTACGACGCGGAGCCTACGGGGGGGATAGGAATTTCAAAAGCCCTTTTTGCATAACCCCCAATGTATCGCTGCCCCACCAAGGGGTCAATTGACCGCAACGCGCGTAACCCGCAATCCGTAGGGCGTCAACAAGCGAAGCGCATTGCGCCGCATGGTTTGCATGACGCCCCACATTCGGCGCATTGCCCTTCGGTTAATGCGCCCTACGCAATACTAAGCGGCCAACAATGATTCTATTTCGATTCTCCATAAGCATTTGTTGTATTGAAATTTCCAAAAGAAAACCGGGACGCAGCAAACGCCACGACCCGGCTGAAAAATAAGGCAGTAAACCACCCGCAAAGCAGCGAGAGCTGTCGCCGCTGCGGTTACATCACACGATCACGCGTTTACACGTGCGCTCTCACACTTGTCACACGCTCAATCGTTCTGCTTGCGCAAAAACGCGGGAATATCCAGCGTTTCCACGCCCGATTGTTTGAGCGCCTCGACAGTGGCGTCGCGAGTACGGCGGCGCATGACGGCCGGCTGATCCAGATCGTCGTAGTTCACCGGCAGATCATCGGTGCCGGTTTTTTGTGCAACCATTTGCAACGGCTTCATTTGCGGACGGCTGTTAGGCTTGCCCAAGCCGGTGGCGACGATGGTGACACGCAGATTGTCTTCGATGGTTTCGTCGTAGACCGTGCCGACGATCACCGTGGCGGAATCCGCCGCGAACGCCTTGATGGTTTCCATCACGTCGTACATTTCCTGCAACTGGAAGCTCGCCTTGCTGGCCGAAATATTGATCAACACACCGCGGGCGTCCTGAATGTTGATGTCTTCCAGCAGCGGGCAGGCCACGGCTTGCTCGGCTGCCGCACGTGCGCGGTCGGGGCCGGCGGCCTTGGCCGAACCCATCATCGCCATGCCCATTTCCGCCATTACCGTGCGTACGTCGGCGAAGTCGACGTTGATCATGCCGGGGCTGCTGATGATTTCGGCGATGCCCGCCACTGCGCCGTGCAGCACATCGTTGGCGGCTTTGAAGGCTTGATCGAGGGTGACGGTGTTGCCCAGCACCTGGGTCAATTTGTCATTGGGGATGATGATCAGCGAATCAACATGCTGCGACAGCGCCTCCAGCCCTTCCGCGGCGATGCGCTGGCGCTTGCCTTCAAACGCGAATGGCTTGGTCACCACGGCGACGGTCAACACGCCGAGTTCCTTGGCGATCTCCGCCACCACCGGTGCCGCACCTGTGCCAGTGCCGCCACCCATGCCGGCGGTGAGGAACAGCATGTCGGCACCGCTGATTAACTCAGCGAGACGCTCGCGGTCTTCCATCGCGGCTTGACGGCCGATTTCGGGATTCGCACCCGCACCCAGGCCCTTGGTCACGTTGGTGCCGAGTTGCAATTGCACCTTGGCCTGATTGCGCTTTAACGCCTGCGCGTCAGTGTTGACGCAGATGAACTCCACGCCCGCCACACCTTGCAAAATCATGTGATCCACGGCGTTACCGCCGCAGCCGCCCACGCCGATAACCTTGATTACCGCTTCCTGCGATTGCGCATCGATCAGCTCTATCATTTTGTGCCTCCGTTTTTTGAATCGACAGTTAAACTAAAAACCCAATAAAAACACATAGTTATAGCAATTTCGTATTGCAAAATGACGAACTGCCCTTCGACAGGCTCAGGGCGAACGGGAATTTAAAGACCCGTTCGTGCTGAGCCTGTCGAAGCACATATCGAAATGACCCGCGTTTTGAAACACGCTCCAAGATTATTCGCATTCAAAAATTACCCTTGAACCACGCCTTCATACGATCCACCAGCAGTTGAAACGCGCCGGTCTGCGTACGCGCCAGTTCCTGTGCACGGAATTGCTGCATGCCTTCAAGTAGCAAACCCATCGCCGTCGAATAGCGCGGATGGCGCACCACTTCCGCCAGCCCGCCGTTGTACGCAGGCTGGCCCACGCGCACCGGCATGTGAAAAATTTCTTCACCGAGTTCAACCATGCCTTGCATCATGCTGGAACCGCCGGTGAGCACGATGCCCGAGGACAGCAGCTCTTCGTAGCCGCTACGGCGCAGCTCCGCCTGAATCAGCGAATACAGTTCTTCAACGCGCGGCTCGATCACTTCGGCCAGCGTCTTGCGGGATAGTTGCTTGCTGCCGCGATCTCCGACGCCGGGAACTTCAATCATTTCCTGCGGATCAGCGAGCTGCGATAACGCGCAGCCGTGCTTCATCTTGATGTCGTCGGCGTCTTTCGTCGGCGTGCGCAGCGCCATCGCGATGTCGCTGGTGATCTGATCGCCCGCGATGGGAATCACCGCCGTGTGGCGAATCGCGCCGTGGGTAAACACCGCGATGTCGGTCGTGCCGCCGCCGATGTCGATCAGGCATACGCCCAGATCGCGTTCGTCG
>CAMBGJ010000204.1 GCA_945865805.1 Bordetella parapertussis | reverse complement strand
CCATCATGTGCCGGAACGGCACCGAGCCGTAGACGTACTCACCACCCGCCACCGGCGTATCCAGCGCGTCGGTCACGCGCGCAAGGCCGGGATAATCGTCGTGCGCGGTCACGTCTTCGAGCCAGAACAGGTGGTATTTCTCGACCTGCTTGCCGATGGAAATCGCCTGGCGCACATCCCAGCGCTGGTTGATGTCGCACATCAAATCGATTTTGTCGCCGATGGCTTCGCGGATGCGTTTGATGCGATCGACTTCGATCTGCGCATTGGTATAGCCCGGCAATGCGAGCTGGGTTTTCATTTGCGTGTAGCCGCGTTTGACCAGCGTCTCGGCCGACTTCACCACCTGCTTTAACGAAAAGCCGCGCATCAGCGCGCCGCTGGCGTAGGTGGGCACGGTGTTGCGAAAACCGCCGAGCAGTTCCGACACCGGCTTGCCGTAGGCCTTGCCTTTGATGTCCCACAACGCGATGTCGAGGGCGGATGACGCCAGCGTGAATATGCCGCCGGGCCCGGCATGCGAACCAGCTTCGCGGAACTTCGCGTGTATCGGCTCAATCGCCAGCGGATTCATGCCGACCGACAGCGCGCCCAGCGAATCAATCGCCGACTTCAGGGCCGGCGTGATGCCGCCGCCGAAAAACGCCACCGAGATGCCTTGCAAGCCCTCATCCGTGCTGATTTTCACGCCGATCAGTTTACGCACCGCGCCTTTTTCGGCGGGGCCGTCAGCGAGCGGTTCATCGGCGGGCACTTCGACGAAGGCGGTCTGGACTTTGGTGATTTTCATGGCACTCCCTTTGTTTCAGTTGATTGATTTGAGTTCTTTATTCAGCCTCTACGAAAAGTCAAAAGCCTCCCTCACCCGGCGCTGCGCGCCCCCCTCTCCCTCCGGGATCAGGGCACACTGAAAGCGGAGCAGAGGGGCTAGGGGTGAGGGAAGGTCTTGCTATTTCATAGAGGCCAAATTGAGACGATACAGTTAATTGATTTGATGGACGAAGTTTACACGCAAGCGGGAACACTGACACTGCCGCCGCCCGCGAAAATGATGAGACCCTGCACACGTTGAGTGGGGAAGACCTTCGCCACCTGTGTGCAATAAGCACCCACCTGCGCCTGATACGCGGCGAGCAGGCTGTCATCCACGCCGTCGCGTTTGCCCGTCTTGTAATCGAGCACCCATACGGCATCGGGGAACTCCACCAGCCGGTCGATGCGCAACAGATCGCCCGCGCCGGTGACCAGCGGCACTTCGTTGCTGGCGCGGCTGTATTCGGCGCGGTCGAAGTAACGCCGGTATTCCGGCGTATCGCGCACTTGCCGCGCATCACGCCACAGCGCGTCAAAGGCCTCGCGCGGCAACGCCAGCTCGCGCCGCAACATCTGCGCGTCGGGCATGGCACCGGCGGTCAACTTGTCCATGATGAGATGAAACCGCGTGCCGTAATCCAGCGCGGCACGCAGCTCTCCGCCCGCCAGCGCAACAATGCGTTTGCCGGTGGGCATGGCTTGCGTCATGTGCGGCTCGGCCTTCAGTGGCTGAGCCACATCCGGCGCTGCGGTAGCGCGCGTGCGAGTGGCAGGCGCCAGCGTGTCGCCGTACGCCAGCATGCGCGTGCCATCGTCGTCACTTTGCACGCCTGTCGCGCCGACCGCCAACTGCGCCACCGCGCGGCGTATGCGCGAGTACCAGGTTTCAGCGTCGCCGCGTTTTTCCGCGCCACTGACGATCAGCACCTGCCGTGCGCGCGTGGCGGCAACATAGAGCAAATTTAAATCCTCGCGCGCGGCGATGTCTTCCTCGCGCGCGTGATGCACGCGCTGCGCGCGGCTCAACTCGTCCTTCCGGCTCCACAGCGAAAAATGTACCGGCGCGGGCGCATCCGGCGGCCAGTCGATCAGCGCATCGTAGCCGTGCGCGGGCTGCGTGGCATTGGCATCGAGCATCCACACGATCGGCGCCTCCAGTCCCTTGGCCCCGTGCACGGTGAGGATGCGCACCGCGTCGGCGGCATCGCCGATCACGCCTTCGGCGGGCGCTTCCTCAGCGGGGTTATTTCGTAACTCATTGATTTCATTAATAAATTTTGACATACTTGGATAACGCCCGGCATCGCTGTCCAGCGCACGCTGCAGATACGCCAGCAGATTTGCGCGCACCGCGCCGCGCGCCGCTGGCGCCACCGTGGCCTCGTAGCGGCGCAGCACGTCGGCTTCGAAATAAATCCGGTCGAGTTGATCGTGTACTGGCAGCGCGCCGATGTGGGCCAGCCATGGCGTGATCAAGGCGTGCGCGCGACGCAGTGTGTCACTGCACGCACCCTCTTGCGCGCAAGCGCACAAGCGCTCCCACCAGGTGCCTGCCGGTGCCGACGCCAGTGTAATCAAGTCGTTGTCACTGCAACCAAACAGCGGCGAACGCAGCGCGTGCGCGAGCTGCAGGTTGGAAAACGGTGCCACCAGAAACGCCAGCAGTGCGGTGATGTCGCGCGCTTCCAGCGTATCGAGCAGGCCACCCTGGCGCGAGGTCACGTACGGAATGCCCGCCTGCCGCAACGCACGCTCATAGGCGGCCAGATGGGTGCGACGGCGCACCAGCACCAGCACATCCGCGTAGCGCGCGGGGCGCGGGTGCTCGCCCGCCGCATCATCCGCGATCTGCCAGGTGCCGACCATGCGCGCGATGCCCGCCACCAGTGCCTCGGCTTCGCGGGCGCGGCGCATATCCTCTTCGGCGGCAAGCGGCGTCTGCAAGGGGTTGCGCAACACGTTTGTTTCCACTGTGTCGGACAACGCATCGTTCGCCGCCAGCGGCAGCACTTCGATGCGCCCCGGCTTTTGCGGGTAATGCGTGGTATGCGGCGTGTAGCCAGGGTAATTCGTTTCCGGCGCGGTCAACAGCGCGTTCACCAGATCGATCACCGGCGCGGCGCAGCGCCGCGATTCATCCTGCGCCAGACGCGTAGCAGCAAACATCGCTTGCAGATCATCCGCCGCGTGGGCGAACAGCCGCGATTCCGCTCGGCGAAAGCGATAGATTGATTGCTTGGGGTCGCCCACGAGGAACACAGTCGGTGTGGAATCGGACTCTGCTGCTGCCGCAAACCACGCCTTGAGTGTGAGCCACTGCAGCGGATTGGTGTCCTGAAATTCGTCGAGCAGGATGTGCCGGTAGCGCGCATCGAGCTTGGCTTGCAGATACGCCGCGTGTTCGCTCGAAGCCAGCAATTGGTAAACGCGCCACTCGATGTCGCCGTAGTCGATGACCTGCCGTTCGTACTTGATCGCTTGATAAGCTTCCAGCAGCGCCGCGCCGCAGGTCAGCGCTGCCGCGTTAAAGGCATAGGCGTCGATATCGCGCAGCGACTCCAGCACCTCGATCACGCGGCTGCAAAGCTGTTCGTGCAATTGCAAATAGCGTGCCTCGCCATCGCTGCCGAGGCGCTCGCGCTGCGCCTTGCTGGGTTTTTTCACCCGCGGCGCGTTGGTGGTGGTCAGCAACACGCGGCAGATCGCATCACAACGTTCGCGTGGCGCAGCGTGCTCCCACGCGGCAGCGAGCGCGCCAGCGGCCTTTTGCTCGGTTGGCGTGCCCTTGGATAAAAACCCTTCATAATCAATTACTTGCGATAGAAAGTCATTGTCGGTCAAGAGCGCTTCGCAAGGCTCGGCATCGAGGTCTACGGCAAATTCCACCCGCAAGCGCTCGAGCTGCGCGGCTACGGCACCAGTCGAGGAATCCGCGCCGTCACCGTCGGTAGCCGCCCACCAATCCGCGCGCCGGTGCATAAAATTGCGCAGCAGGCCGCGCGTGCTGTCGAGGCCGATGCGCGTGAACAGCACGTCGAGTGCGCGCGCGGCTTCTCCGTCGGGTTCGCGCGCCAACGCGTTGGCGTAACGCTGCCAGGCGTCGCTGATGAGCGGCGCGGTTTGCTCCACCAGCGCGCTATTGCCCGCGACGCCAGCCATGCCCGAATTAAGCGGCGCGCGGCGCAATAGCTGCATGAACCAACTGTGAAAGGTGGTGATGGTGATCGGCGGCTGCGCAGTGAGAAACATTTCATACAACCCACGCGCGCGCGGCAATAACGCGTCGATTTGCGCGGACGGCACCTCGCGTTCGCGTAAAAACTGCCGCACCTCGTCATCGGGTGCGGTGGCCAGCGTGTAGAGCCACTCGCGCAGCCGCACCGCCATTTCCTGCGCCGCCTTGCGCGTGAAGGTGATGGCAAGAATGTCCGACGGTCGCGCACCCGCCAGCAGCAGACGCACGATGCGCGACACCAGCAGCCACGTCTTGCCGCTGCCTGCGCAGGCTTCGACCACCACGCTGCGTTGCGGATCGAGTGCGGTGGCGTTGAGGTGTTCTGCTGCCGTACTCATGGCCAATAGTTCCTTCGGCACAAGCCATCCATTTCGCAGTACTGGCATACCGCGTCGACGCCCTGAGCCGGTAAAGGCGCGCCGCCGTGCATGGCGTCATGCAGTTGCGCCAGGCGCTCGCGGGTGGCAGCAGCCAGCGCGTTAATGTCGCCGTTCAGCGCGACGCTCTTCACGCCTTCCCGCTCTATCGAAAGAAACAACGCCGCCGCCACTGGCCCGCCCCACAGCAGCGCGTACACCGGCAGTTGCACGTCCTCGCCGGGCGCGGCCGCCTTCTTGCGTAACACTTCCTGGCGCTGCGTTTTGTAATCGATCAAGCCGACTGCGCTATCGGACCCGGTGTCCACGCGGTCGATGCGGCCGCGCAGGTTCAGCGTGCGGCCTTGCGGCGTGACGATAGCCAATTCTTTCTTGGCCTCGCCCGCGATAAAACGCCAGCCCTCGGCTTCGCGTATGCGCTGCCACTCAACATACGGCGCGATCAAAGGCTTCCAGCGTGCGAGCCAGGCGCGCGCCAGATAGTTGGCGGCAACGGCGTCACGAAACGCGGCGTCAGTGGCGGCTTCCAGCGCCTGTTGCGCATCGTCCGGTTCAAGCGCGCTCACCAGCGGATGCGCGCGATGAAACGCGGTCAGCGCCGCATGCACGGCGCTGCCGTAATCGGCTTTGTCGATCAGCTCCTGCACATCATCCAGTTGCGCCAACCGCAGCACGTGACGCGCGTGATACTGGTACGGGCAGGCCATCAAGGCGTTATAGCCGCTTGCAGAAATATTGTTTGGAATCAAATAGTTAGGTGAAACCGGTAGCGGCGGTTCAGTCGCCGTGGGCAAAGGCGCAGGGTGCGCCGTGGCGACCACCGACAACGCGGCGCGCGCCGCCAGCGCGTCATCATCCAGCGGCGCGCCGTAGGCCAGCGCGTGCAGCGCGTTAAGCCGTTCGAAGAAAGGCGACAGCAGATTCGCCTCGTCATCCAGCGTGTGTTGCCAGGTCACCAGCACATCGCGGCCATTGAGAATGAGCGCGCGCAGGCTGTTTTCAACCTCGCGCAGGTCGTCCGCGCGCGTACGCAAGCCGAGTTCGGCGCGCACGTTCTGGTTAAAAAACATCGCCGCCTTGTCCGTGCCCGGCAGATGCGCCGCGTCCGCACCCACGATGATCACGGCGTCAAACTCGCGCAGCGGCGTCGCCGCGAGGAAGGTAAACACCACCGGGCTGTCGATCGAACGGTCGCGAAACGTCGCGCTCTCAAAAGCGCGCCCAAGCCAGCGCCGCCAGTCGGCAAACGTGATCGCCAGATTATCGCCCGCGAGCTCGTCGTGCAAATGCGCCAGCAGTTCCAGCAGTTGCTCACCGGCCGCATCGGCCTGCAACGCGCTGGCCTCGCCACTGGCGTTGCAAATGCCGATTTCTATCAGACTGTCGTTAAGCAACGTCAGCCACTGCGAGATCGGCGCGCGCCGCCGTTCGAGCAGGCGTGCCGCGCGTTGCAGCCGTAGCAGCAACTGGCGTGCCTCGGCATCACTGTGGCGATCGGCCAAGGCGATAAAGTTTTCCAGACCGGCAGCCACATTGTCGGCACGAATGGTCTGCTCGAACCGCTGCACCACCTGTTCGCGCGCCGCCGGCGTCCAGTCACAAAATACAAATGGCGACTTGAGTAAATCCAGCAAGTCGGTGTGATGGCAGCCGCCGCTGGCCACATCCAGCCAACGGGCAATCACCGTCGCAGCACTCACGGTGGACAGCGCCCAGCCCGCTTCGTCGGCCACCAACACGCCGGCGCGTTCGAGTAGCGCACGCGCACGGCGCGCGGCGAGGCGATCCTGCACCACCACGCCGATGTGCTGTTTGCCTGCGGCAAGCCGCTCGCGTACGGCGTGATCGATCAATTGCGCATGGCCTTCGGCGTGCGCGGCGGCGGCGATGCGCAAGCGCGGGGCGAGCGCGCTGCCGGGGCACACGGCACGCAACGCACCCGCACGTTGCAGCAGGTTTTCCGCCAGCGTCACGGGCCATGCGGCGGCGAGCGTGCGCGACACGGTATCCGTGGCACTGGCGTCCGGCTCGATAACCGTCACTGGCGCGTGTGCCACATAGCGCTCGAGAAAACGCTGCTCGGCGCGCGACCAACCGTGTGGCGCAAGAACATACAACGGCGCGCTCACGTCGCTCGCCAGTTGCGCCAGCCGCGCGACGTAGGCAGATTCCGCGTCGAGCGCGCCGCCCGCCTGGGTGAAGGCGCGCCATAACTCGTGCACCAGCCGCGCTTCAAAATCGAGCGACACGCCAGACGACCCGACCACACGATAAGCCCGCGCCAGTTGCGCACTGAATTCGGCTTGTGTGGCCGCGAGTTCGACGCGCTCGCGCGTCAACTCATCAAACAGGGCCGCGAGCTCGCCGCACACTGCCCATAAATCCTGTTCGTCAAACCAGCGGCGTTCAGCCAGCGCGCGATACAGCAGCATTTCGCGCGCGGCACCGCCCAACACGGGCTGCGTCAGCGCCACTTCGCCCGCCCACGCACGCAGCGTGGTAATGCGCGGTAACAGCAGCACCGGCACATCCGCCGCGCGGCGCAAGGCGCGTGCGACATCGCCCGCCGCGTGCAAATCCGCAATAACGAGGGTCAGCTCGCGCAGATCCGCCGCACCCCGGTGGCTGGCGATGATTTCGCGCGCGGCGCTTGCCATGAAGGCGTCCGGCGAAACAGCAATGGTTTGGATGGAAGCGGGCATAATCCGTGACCGCGCCGTAGCACGTGCGGGCGCGTGCGGAAGATGTTACCTCAAGCGGCGCATCCGAACCGTTAACGCCGGTGCGTAGGGGCATCTACCGGAAATGTCGTAGCCACACGCGCTGGAGCACGCGTGGTCTGGCGTTCTATCGCCTTTCGTGTCGTGGAAAAGTGGGGGCAGTGCGTCAGAATATGGTGCCTGTTCGCGCACGGCACTGTGCGCGATTCGTTGTTCGTGTACATTCTTGTTTGGTTTGGCATTCACCTTCGGAGGCTCACATGCCCGTTTCGATTCGTCCCCTAGTTTTGGCCGCCACCACGGCTGCCGTGTGCGGTGCCCTGAGCGTGGCAACACCAGCGGTCGCGCAGCAGGCCAACGCGCCCGTGCAGTATTGGATGGATCTGGCGACCTACAGCATGATGGGCATGGAGGAAATGCCGGACATGCCTGCCGGCATGCTGGGCGGGATGATGGGCCATCGCGCGGCCACTGGCCGTGACGGTAAGCAAGCCACTGGCATCGGCAATTTTGGCCATACCAAACACATCAACATGGGCCGCTGGATGGACACCGCGCTGTTCACGCAGCGCAAGCCCGGCGGCACCGAGACCACGCACCAGATTCCCTCCGGCGCCACAGTAGGTGCCGCGCCGCTGCAACTGCTGACGCCGCCACGCGATGCCCTTCCTGGGCGCGAAGAGACAGACTATCCCGAGCGGCCCAAGGGACGCTTGCTGTTCTACTGGGGCTGCGGCAGCCAGGTGCGCGCCGGTCAGCCGCGCGTGCTGGATTTCTCCAAGCTGGGACAGACGGACTACACCAATTTCATGCAAGGGCGCAGCGTGCCTGATCGTGGCGCACGGGCGGAACCGGGACATGCCATCTGGCCCAATGAACGGCAAAACTCGCGTGTCGCTCGCACGGCCTCATTGGCGGGCGAGCACACGCTAACCGGCGACGGTGTGCCCGCAAACATGCGCTTTTCACTGGGGCAACAGGCAGATTTCATGCCGGGTCTGCAAGTCAGCGCACCGGGCCAGTTAACCGAATCCATCCGCATCAGCTGGCAGCCGGTGGCCAACGCGCGCGCCTATCTGATGGTGGCGATGAGCGGCACGGAAAACCGCGGCGGCACGGCCGAGGCTGTGTTCTGGAGTTCGTCGGAGCTGCCAGAGTCCGGCATGGGGCTGCTCAACTAAGCCAGTAACGGCAATGTCGATAAATGGCTGGCGGAGCGCCTGCTGCTGCCCACGAGCCAGACCCACTGTGAAATCCCCGCTGGTATTTTTGCCAAGAGCGATGGCGCCGCGCTGCAATCCATCGCTTACGGCCATGAAACCCACATCGTGCACCCGCCGCGACCCGCCAACCCGAAAGCGCCGTGGGCACCCGAGTGGGCGGTGCAGGTGCGCACCAAGTCGCTGTCGATGACCTCGCTGGGCGAGGAACGCGCATCGGGCGGGCGGGGCCGCACCGAACAACGCAGCTCGCCCCGCGCAGCGGAACAGCGCCCGGCAGAAAGCGAAAAACCAGCTGGCGGGCTGATACCGGGGCTACCCAGCGGTGTGGGCGACGTGCTGAAAGGGATCTTCGGGCGCTAGCGTTGGAGATACGGCAGCGCCGGGGATTGGGCCCCGGCGTGCGGGACGCGCGCGAGGCCGGGTGGCAGCTTACTTCTCGCTTACTTTTCGATCAGGTGCTTTTTCTCTGTAACTTTCGCCCACTCATCGGCATCCGGCGGGCCGGGTATTTTCTCGATGATCGGCTTCCACACTTTCGCCAATTCAGCGTTCATGGCGGTGAATTCTTTCTGGTCGTCCGGCACGTCGTCTTCGGCGAAAATGGCCTCTACAGGACATTCGGCAACGCACAGGGTGCAATCAATGCACTCATCCGGGTCGATCACCAGCATATTGGGGCCTTCGCGGAAACAATCCACGGGGCACACGTCAACGCAATCGGTGTACTTGCATTTGATGCAGGTTTCGGTCACTACGTAGGTCATGGGAGTCCTTGTCGCGCGCAAACACAAAAGCGATCTTGAAATCGCAAAAAGTGACCATATTTTAACAGAAACAAGCGCTTATCACTGATTTGCGCAGGGTAATTGCATCAAATAGCCACCATCCCAAGTAATTGCTCACGATAAGAATCGCTGGTTGATGCGACGAAGCGTCGCGTCTTGATTCCGCCCTTGCGGGACTTATCCAGACGCAGAATATTGAGCACCATGCGACGCACGGCGGCAAGGTTTTGGGCGCTGTTTTTGACTCGCGCTCGCGCCTGATCGTCGTTCAGACACACGTCCAGGCACCAGTGCAAACGGTTCTCCACCTCCCAGTGGCTGCGTACCGCATGTGCCAGTTTGCGCGCGTTAGGGGGAATGCTGCCAATATAGAGCCGCTCGTCCATGCTGGTTTTACCTTTGATCGTGCGCTCGGACTGCACCACCCC
>CAMBGJ010000203.1 GCA_945865805.1 Bordetella parapertussis | reverse complement strand
TGTGTCGGAACCGCTACGCGTTCCGACCTACATGACGTGCGTGCCCTGCAACCAGGGTTTGTCGGAACCGCTTTGCGTTCCGACCTACAATATCTGCTTCTCGCGCAACGCCGCAATCTCTGCATCGCTTTTGCCCAACACGCTGCGCAACACGTCTTCCACATGCTCGCCCACCAGCGGCGGCGGCATGTCGTAGCTCATCGGCGTGCGTGAAAACTTGATCGGGTTGGCCACCAGCGGCACGCTGCCGGCCTTGGGATGTGGCACGTTGATTTTCAGGCCGCGATGTTGCACCTGCGGATCGGCGTAGACCTGATCGAGCCGGTTGATCGGGCCGCAGGGCACGCCCACGGTTTCGAGTAACGCTATCCACTCGGCGGTGGTTTTCTTGTTGAGCGCAGCGGCAAGCTCTGCGGTGCATTCATCACGGTTCTTGATACGCAGCGCGTTGCTGGCGTAGCGCTGATCCTTGCCGGTTTCTGCGATGCCTGCGGCGTCGCACAGGCGCTGGAACTGCCCGTCGTTGCCAGTGGCGATGATCATGTTGCCGTCGCTGGTGCGAAACGTTTGGTACGGCATTACGTTCGGGTGTTCGTTGCCGATGCATTGCGGCACCTGCCCGCCGATCAGGTAATTGACATTCTGGTTGGCGAGCCAGCCCACCGTGCAGTCCAGCAGGGCCATGTCGATATATTGCCCAAGGCCGCTGTGCGTGCGCTCGTGCAGCGCGGCCAGTATGCCCACCGACGAGTACATGCCGGTCATCAGGTCGGCAATGGCCACACCCACGCGTTGCGGGCCACCGCCGGGACGATCTTCGCGCTCGCCCGTCATACTCATGATGCCACCCATGCCCTGCACGAGATAATCGTAACCGGCGCGGTCGCGGTACGGTCCGGTTTGTCCGAAGCCGGTGATCGAGCAGTAGATGAGCCGCGGATTGAGGGTTGACAGCGATGCGTAATCGAGACCGTAGCGCTTGAGATCACCGACTTTGTAATTCTCCAGCAGCACATCAGATTTTTGCGCCAGTTCACGAATGATCTGCTGGCCTTCGGGCTTGGCGATGTCGAGGGTGAGCGATTTTTTGCCGCGATTGGTGCACATGAAATAGGCGGCGTCGCTGGTGTCGTTGCCGTCGCGGTCCTTGACGAAGGGCGGGCCCCAGCCGCGCGTATCGTCGCCCTTGCCGGGGCGTTCGATCTTGATCACTTCGGCGCCGAGATCGGCAAGCATTTGGCCGATCCACGGGCCGGCGAGGATGCGGCTCATGTCGAGAACGCGGATGCCCGCAAGCGGGCCTGAACGGTTTGTCATGTCGGATTATTTTCGGATTTTTATTTCGCGGCTGATGGCTTTGGTGGTGCCGCCCCAGGTCGGCAGATACGCTGCCTTGCGCCCGACGCCACCCGCGACCACGATCATCAGATCATCGGCCTTCTCGGCGACACGGATCACGTTGGCCGATGGATCGGAAGCTGCGGCTATGCGATGTTTGCGTAAGCCCGGCGGCAGCTTTTCAATCGGCAGCGTGGCTTGTTGCCAAATCGCTGCCTTGGCTTGTTGCTTGGTGTAACCATCGCGATCAAACATTGCCGCCCACTCCGGTGGAAACAGGCACAGCGGCTCGCCGCCGCCGAGTAGCCCAGCGCCGCCCGAGATGCCCGCGATCAGCATCGATTGCGCGAAGGTTTGCGCCAGGCCCGCAGCATCCTGACTGTCGGAGTCGTTGACTTCGCCGGTGCCGGAGATGCCCACGGCGGTGACCACACTGGCATCCGCCGCGAAGCCACGTTCCACATGCAACGGTGCCCACGGACTTTCCGCAACGTTCTCGGCAAAGCAGCAGGTATATTTTGCCGGTTGACCGAGCGTTGCCATGTCAGTTTCGCCAGGAATGGCACCGCCGATGTTTTGCAGGATCAAGGTCATCGCGCGGCCGATGGTGGCATTGGCGGGATGGCCGGTACCGAGCGCATTGTTTTTTGCGTTCAATCCGATTTGATCAACGATCGGGCCGTTAACGATATAAACCGGCGCGGCAGAGCCCGTGGTGGTACCGATACCCACCAGATTGAAACTCATATCGGACAACGCATCGACAGCTGCAATCAGCACCGGCAGATACGCCGGCATGCAGCCCGCCATCACCGCGCAGATGGCGATATCGCCCGCAGTGGCAGTTTCAAAACCCGGTGGCAGCATGCTGATTTCTTCATCAGCGGCGTAACCGTTGGCCGCAAGCATCGCCGCGACGCGATCCATCGTCGGCGGCACCAGCGGCAGGCCGTCGGTCAGATACGCCGCCGCGAGTTCCGTCTGCACGCGCTCAAAGGCGGCGTCGTGCGCGCCGGACCATATTTTCATAACTATTTGATTTTATTGGTAAATTTGTGCATTTCGGTGTGGTCCGACAGGAAGCCCAATTTCTTCTCCATGTCGTCCCAGATGTCAGCGGTGGGCTTGGCGAGAATAGTAGAGGTGTTCATCGCCTGCGCGATTTCGAGAGCGGTGCGCACGTCTTTCGCCATCAGCCCGGTGGAAAAACCCGCGTTGAAGGTGCCCGAGATCATGTATTGCTTGCATTTATTTTTGGTGGTGTTGTTCATGCCGCTCGACGTGTTGATGATGTCCACCACCACGTTGGGGTCGATGCCGAACGCCGCTCCCGCATGCATGGCCTCGCACGCGGCGATCAGACCGGCGGCTGACACATAGTTGTTCAACGCCTTGATGGCGTGGCCCGCGCCCAGTGGGCCGGCGTAGTAAATTTGATTGCCAAGTTTTTCCAGCATGGGCTTCACGCGCTCGAAGATCGCCTTGTCGCCGCCGACCATGATGGACAACGTTGCGGCGGTGGCACCCTTCACGCCATTGGACACCGGCGCGTCGATAAACTGAAAGCCTCTCTGTTCGAGCGTGGCACCCAGTTCGCGCGTGCCCATGGGAGACGACGAACTCATGTCGATGATCAGGCTGCCGGGCTTCAATGTCTCGCAGATGCCGCCCGCACCTAACAGGGCTTTGTGCACGAGCTTTCCGTCGGGCAGCATGGTGATGACGGTGTTGCTTTTGCTGGCCATGTCGGCAAGGCTGGTGGCTACTTCGCATTCATTGGTGGCGGCGATGGCCTGCGCTTTTTTGGGATCAATGTCGAACAGCACCAGCTTGTGGCCGGCCTTGATGAGATTGATGGACATGGGCGTGCCCATGGCGCCGATGCCGGCGAAACCGATTTTTCCTGGATGGGTGGTCATGCTTGGCCTTTCGATAAAAAATTCAAAAACATATTAACCACGGATGAACACAGATAACACCAGAGCGGGGGTTATCTGTGTTCATCTGTGTTTATCTGTGGTTAAAAAGGGTTTGTAGTTTACAACCCAACCGGTAACTCAACGCCCAGCCCACGCGCCTTGGCCAGTTCCAGCGCCTTGCCCGCGGCATACAAATCCTGTATGCCCATGCCGTGCGATTCGTACAGTGTGATCTGCGTGGGCGAGGTGCGGCCCGGCACCTTGCCGGCGTAAACGTCGCCGATTTCGGTGAGTGTGTCCCATTGGATTACGCCTTTTTCAAACGACGAAATCAAATCGCCGCATTCCTTCTGCGCGGTGCCACGTGCATCCACGGTGATGATGTCGCAGCGCTTGACCGTGGCGTCGTCGATCTCGGCGCGAGACAGCGCATTCGAGCCGGCGGCGTTGATGTGCACGCCCGGCGTCAGCCATTCGCCCTTGATGGTGGGCGTGGCGGATTTGGTGATCACGTTCAGGATATGCGCGCCCCGCACGGCCGCTTCCGCCGAGGCCGCAGGCACCACGGGCACACCGAGTTTCTCCGACATCTTTTTGCAATAGGCGTCGAGCTTGTCGCGCGTGCGTGAGTAGACCCGAGCCTCCTTGATCTTGCGCACCGCGCAAACCGCTACCAACTGGCCGATGGATTGATAGCCGCTGCCGATTTGTCCGAGGATGGAGGCGTCTTCGTTGGCCAGATATTTTGTCGCAGCGCCGCTGGCGGCACCGGTACGCACCATGCTCATCCAGATCGCTTCCACCATCGCCACCAGCTTGCCGGTTTCGATGCTGATCAGGTTCACATAAAAGCTCTTGCCCGCAGGGCGCGTGTAGTAATACTTGAAGCCGGTGTAGCCGATGGCTTTCGACGATGCCTGCAACACATGTTGCGTGCCTTCGGGTGTGTAGATGCGTTGGCGTGGGATGTCGATGGCCTTGTGCAACGCACGGTCTTTTAAGGATTGCTCCGTGGTTTGTAGCAGGATGTCCATGTTCAGCACTTGCTGAACAACGTTTTCGTCTAAATATGTGATCATAAAAACCTTTTGCCACAGAGGACACAGAGGTCACAGAGAAATTCGTCTGATTCCGTTGGTTAGCCGGGTAACACCAAAATTGATGAGCAATGCTCGTTTGAGACCTGTTGCCCTGAGGTAAGACAGGGCTTGCGCGGTAGCGGCATCGGGCAAATGTTTTAACGACTTGATCTCAACAACGACTTCTTCAAAGACAATCATATCAAGTCGTTGCCCTTGAATCACGCGATCCTTGTAGCGGACATCAACCGCGACTTGACGAGCATAAGGAATGTTACGCAATTGAAATTCGTGGCAAAGCGCTTCTTCATAAATAGATTCGAGTAAGCCGGGGCCAAATATGCTATGCACCTCCATAGCGGCCCCAATAATGCGTGCAGTGAGGTCATCACTCATGGGTTTCTCTGTGACCTCTGTGTCCTCTGTGGCTATTTGTTCTTGAGTGCTTCCGCAGTAATTGACGACAGCGACGCACGCGGTGATATCGCGTCAGGGTCGACACGCACTTCAATCAATGCGGCGGTCTTGGCGTTCCACGCACGCTCAAAGGCCGCTTCGAAATCGGCCGTAGCTTCGACGATCTCGCCGTGCAGTCCGTAGGCGCGGGCCAGTGCCGCGAAGTCGGGGTTTTTCAGCATGGTGCCGGATACGCGTGTGGGAAAGTGGCGCTCCTGATGCATGCGTATGGTGCCGTACATGCCGTTATTGACGACGATGAAAATGAGCTTCGCGTCGTACTGCGCGGCGGTGGCGAGTTCCTGCCCGGTCATCAGAAAATCGCCGTCACCCGCGAACGAGATCACTGTGCGCTTCGGCAGAATAATGGCTGCACCCACGCCGGACGGCACGCCGTAGCCCATCGCGCCGCTGGTGGGCGCCAACTGCGTGCGAAAGCCGCCGTAACGATAAAAGCGGTGCACCCACAGCGAAAAATTGCCCGCGCCGTTCGTGAGAATGGCGTCCGCAGGCAGGCGCTTGCCGAGCCAGTTAACGATTTCGCTCATATTGACATTGCCCGGCACTTTCACCGGCTTTTGCCAGGCATCAAGATCGGCGCGCGCGCCTTTGGTCCACTCGCTCCACGCGGGTTTTAGCGGCGGCAGCTTGCGTGCTGCGGCAGCAAATTCCGGCATGCCGGCGTTGATCAGCAGGTCGCCCTGATACACGCGCCCGAGTTCTTCCGCGCCGGGGTAGATGTGTACAAACGGCTGTTTGGGTCGGGGAATATCGACCAGCGTGTAATTCACCGTCGACCATTCGCCCAGCCGCGAGCCGATGGCCATCAGCAAATCACTCTCGCCGATACGCTTGGCGAGTGCAGGATTCAAACCCACCGCCACGTCGCCGACGTAATGCGGGTCACGATTGTCGATCATGTCCTGCGCGCGATAGGAGCAGGCCACCGGCAGATCAAACGCCGTGGCGAATGCGAGAAAATCATCGCAGCCCTTTTTGCTCCAACCCGCACCGCCGAGGATAACCAGCGGCTTTTTCGCCTTAGCGAGCCTGTCGCGCAGCGCGTGCATATCGGCTTCGCCCGGATGGGCGGCGACACGCTGATAGGGCTTGAGTTCTTTCACCTCGGCGAGATCGTCCTGCATGTCCTCCGGCAGCGCCAGCACGACAGGGCCGGGTCGGCCCGAAGTGGCGATGTGGAACGCGTGGCTCATCATTTCCTGCACGCGGTCGGCGCGGTCGATGCTGGCGACCCATTTCGACATCTGCCCGAACATGCGGCGGTAATCGACTTCCTGAAACGATTCGCGCTCGGCGTATTGATTGTTAATTTGCCCGATGAACAGAATCATCGGCGTGGAATCCTGATGCGCGGTGTGCAGACCCACCGCTGCATTGCTCGCCCCTGGGCCCCGCGTGACAAAACAGATGCCGGGCTTGCCGGTGAGTTTGCCGTAAGCATCCGCCATGTTGGCCGCGCCTCCTTCCTGGCGGCAGATGACGAATTTGAATTTATCTTCGACATCATGCAACGCATCCAGCACCGACAAATACGATTCGCCGGGCACGCCAAAACCGATTTCAGCGCCGTGCAGTATTAACGAATCGACCAGCAGTTGCGCGCCGGTGCGCTGGCGGGTGTTTACAGGCTTGGACATAAGGTCTCCGGGGCGGTTCTTGAGGGTGTTGCGAATGTTGCGAGGGGAATCGCAAGAATTGCAGCGTTGTGCTTGTGTGCTTTAGCCGATTATAACGCCCGTCCTTAGCTGTTGTTAGGTACGCGCCCACGTACGAGCCGCTACTGGTATTCTTGTAATTCCATCACACCCAGCGAGACGCCCCATGACCCCTTCCGAGTACGACTACATCATTGTCGGCGCCGGTTCCGCAGGCTGTGTGCTGGCGAATCGTTTGACGGCATCGGGCCAGCATCGCGTGTTGCTGCTGGAAGCCGGCGGGCGCGACAGCAATCCGTGGATACATATTCCGCTGGGCTTTGGCCGCACCATGTTCAACCCCGAGGTGAACTGGATGTTCGAGACCGACCCCGAGCCCGCCATGCAGGGCCGCAAAATCAAGGTGCCGCGCGGGCGCGTGCTGGGTGGATCAAGTTCGATCAACGGCTTGATTTACATACGCGGCCAGCGTGAGGATTTTGATCACTGGAAAACCCTCGGCAATGCCGGCTGGGGCTACGACGACGTGCTGCCGTATTTCAAGAAATCCGAGGATCAGGAACGCGGCGCGGATGAATGGCATGGCAGCGGCGGGCCGCTGGCGGTGTCTGATGTGAAGGACACGCATCCGTTGGCCGAAGCTTTCATCGCGGCGGGTGTCGATGCCGGTATTCCGCGCAACAACGATTTTAACGGTGCCACGCAAGAGGGCGTGGGCTACTTTCAGGGCACCGCGCGTAACGGCCTGCGGTGCAGTGCTGCGGTCGCTTATCTGCGCCCGGCAATGAAGCGCGGTAATCTGACCGTGGAGACGCACGCGCTGGCCTCGCGCGTGCTGACTGAGGGCGCGCGAGCCACCGGCGTGGTGTATCGCGTGAAAGGCGAGGAACGGCAGGCAAAGGCCGCACGTGAAGTGCTGGTGTGCGCTGGTGCGATCCAGTCGCCGCAATTGCTGCAACTCTCCGGTATCGGGCCGGGTGCCTTGTTGCAACGCCACGGTATTGCAGTGGTGAAGGATGCGCCCGGCGTGGGCCGCAACCTGCACGATCATTTGCAGACACGCGTGGTGTGGACCTGCACCGAGCCGGTTACGGTGAACGACATCATGCTTAGCCCGTGGCGCAAGTTGATGATGGGCGCGAAATTCGCGTTAACCCGCCAGGGGCCGCTCGGCTGGTACGCGGGGCTGGCGGGCGGCTTTGCGCGCACCCGGCCCGAGCTGGATCGGCCCGATGTGCAGTTCCACTTTTTTCCGTACAGCGCCGATCGCACCGATCCGAGTCTGCATCCGTTCTCGGGGTTCTCGATGTCGGTGTGCAAGCTGCGGCCTGAATCGCGCGGCGCGCTGGAAATCCGCTCGAATGATGTGACAGCGGCGCCCTCGATCCGCCCCAATCTGCTGGAACGCGAGGCCGATGTCGCCACCATGCTCGATGGCCTGAAGCTGATACGCAGGCTCGGTCAGACGTCGGCGCTGTCAAAGTGGATCGCCACCGAGCGCGACCCCGGTGCTGATTGTGCGAGCGACACGCAACTCGTCGATTACGTGCGTGCCAAGGGCTTTACCGTTTATCACCCGGTGGGCACCTGCAAAATGGGCAACGACGCCGAAGCGGTGGTTGATAACGAACTGCGCGTGCATGGCATGGCGGGGCTGCGCGTGATCGATGCGTCGGTGATGCCGGTGGTGACATCGGGCAATACCAATGCGGCGACGATTATGATTGCTGAAAAGGCGGCGGATGCTTTGCTGCGGACGACGCATTGAGTCCGCGGCCATGATACGAATCGCGCACTTTTCGACATTGACACTGATGACTGTGGCGTTCGCGTCAGCCGCCACCGCACACGCACAAAATTTTCCCCAGCGTCCGATACGTTTCATCGTGCCCAATCCGCCGGGCGGTTCGAACGACCTGCTGGCACGGGTGGCGGGCACCCGCATGAGCGACACCTTTGGGCAACCCGTAATCATCGACAACCGGCCGGGGGCCGCCGGCAATATCGGCATTGACCTTGCCGCGAAGGCACCGCCCGATGGTTACACACTCGTCGTGTCTTCCATGAGCATGGCGATCAGCATGACTTATTACCGCAAGTTGCCCTACGACGTTCTACGCGACTTGCAGGGCGTGAGCCTGTTTGCCACCCAACCCAATGCGCTCATCGCGGGGCCCAATGTGTCCGCGCGTACGATTGCCGAATTGGCCGCGCTGGCGAAGACCAAGCCTGGCCAGATCACCTATGCCACGCCGGGCACCGGCAGCTCGCAGCACATGATGGGCAAGTTACTGAAAACCGCGATCAAGATCGACCTTGTCCACGTGCCGTACAAAGGCACAGGCCCCGCGCTGAACGACCTCATCGGCGGGCAGGTCGCGCTGGCGTTCAGTCCGCTTATCTCCGCCATACCGCACATCAAGTCGGGCCGCGTGCGGGCGCTGGCTGTCACTAGCCCGAAGCGCGCGCCAGCGGCGCCGGATGTGCCGGCGATGATCGAAGCGGGCGTGCCGGGCTACGATGTGGTGTCGTGGTACGGTGTACACACTGCCGCCAAAGCCCCGCGCGCGGTCGTCGACATACTCAATCGGGAAATCAATCGCATTCTGGTGCTGCCCGAGGTGCATGAGCGGTTGTCGGGCCTGGGGATGGATCCATCGCCGATCAGCGTGGATCGTTTTAATGCGATGGTGGCTTCGGAGGTTGCGCGGTGGGCTAAGGTGATCAAGGAGGCGGGGATAAGGCAAGAGTAGCAAATAGGCAATCAATGCGAGCACGGCCCATAAAAATACTATCACCCTAACAAAGGCCAAACACGCTTTAATTTTTCGAAGATTATGGACGCAATAAGATTGAGAGAAACGCCGAATATTGCTGTAATTAGCAATGAGTAGAGCGGGTGTACATTGACCCAATCTACGATTCGAAAATATAACTTCCTACGAATTCGCTTGAGTTCGCTGTTGAGAGTCAACAGGAAATTTGGATCGATTTTCGTGCCACCGACACGAGTTCGACAAGAGGTGGCCTCGGTTGTTTGAACAGGAAATCCCGATTTATAAGTGGAGTCTGTGAACGTTAAAAATGGTGAATCGGAGGTCACCGTGAAATACATATTACGCCGCCTTTG